>NZ_JBITGE010000042.1:0-50527 GCF_044456785.1 Micromonospora sp. NPDC050795
GTCGCTAACCCACTTACCGGAGACCTCTTCAGTTATCGATCACCGCCACGCCGTGACCTCACCCGGCCCACGCCCACTTACGAAACACGGCCTAGCCCGCCCGCGTCTGTGACGCCAGTCACCAGATTTGGACGCGATGGGGCCCCAGCTCGATGCTTAAATGCATCGGACTCATCCAGCGCGACAAGTTCTAATAACCCTTGCTCGCCCAGCTTGAGGTAGCCGCGCTCTGGCTCACGCTTAAGCGACCTCGCTCGCTGCGCCCCAGGCCAATACCAGCCAATCACTCCGGAATGCACCTTCGGTACTTTTTCGCCCAAGTTTTGCTCCTGGCGGCTCCGTTTGAATCACCAGCTTAGATAGATCGGCGGTAGTCCGAAGCTCGGCGCGCCTGGCCGACGCGACATATGAACTGCCGCCGTGCCCGCTGCGTGCTCTCGCAGCCGCGAGGTCGTGGCTGCGGCTGCTGGCTCTCCGGAGGGATTTACTCGGCGACGAAGACGCCAACGCCGGGAAGGGTTTCGGTCATTCCTTTGATCCGTAGTACCTGCATGGCGCGGTCGATCACCGGCTCGGTGACCCCGTAGTGCTCGATCAACTCTCGCCGACTGGGCAGCTTGGAGCCGGGCTGGAACTCACCTGACGCGATGCGCTCGGCGAGGTCGTCGGCAATCTGCTCGTAGCGGTAACGCGGCGGCACGTGGCTCTCCTCGGTTGGCAACACGAGTAGACCACCTACGTCAGCCCTTGACTACCCAACGGTACCTATGGGAGGTTGCCGAGGAGGTCGATTCCCTCGGTTGGCGCTGTGGGCCGTCCTCGCTGGCGTGGATGTTCGGCGCGTCCCCCGCGCTCGGGCATCCACGCCCCCAGATCGCTCCGGCAAAAGGAGACGGCAAATGCTCCCATCGACATGGGCTGGGCAAGCCTTGGCGCGAGAGGGCAAGGCGAGCCCGTGAAGCGAGTCTCGTACGACGAGTACGTGCTGGCGGTGGCGCTGACGATGGCCCGCCGTCACCAGCCGGTGTGGTCCTGGCGACACTGGCGGCGTATTTGCCGCTGCGGAAGCGATCTGCCATGCCGATGCCGCCACCGCATCCCGATCAACCGTGGCCACTGGCCCAGCCAGGACGGCCCGGGATGACTACTCACCACCCGATCAAGCCGGCCTGGACCTGCGGCGGCTGTGCGGGGCAGTGGCCATGCCAGACCCGGCGCCAAGAGCTGCGAGCCGAGTACGACAGAGCACCGGTGTCACTAGCCCTCTACCTGGCCGCCCATCTCGTCGACGCCGCACAGGACCTGGCCCACGTCCCCGCCGGACACCTGCACTACCGATTCCTCGGCTGGACCCGATGAGCATCCTGCGCTCAGGCGACGAGAAGTTCCACTACAGCGACGGCTCGCACAAGTGGATCCCACCGGACCCGGACTACGACCAAGAGGTCTGGGACGAACAGGTCCGCCAGCACAAGCACGGCCACCTCAGGAACGAGCGCCCGAAGGTCCGCATCCAGCGCCTCGTCTGACGCCAGCAGTGCAGCCGTGAAAGACAGCAACCCGGCCAGCCGAACCGAGCCGAGAAGCGCGCCAACAGGCCGTGCGGCCTCGCATCAAGCCCGGTCCAACCGGCTCGCCGAAAGTTCACTCGAAGAAATCGCTGGCTGTTGTCCAAGCAGTCATCGCCATCGACGTTCGCCATGCGGAGGCGTCGGGTCATCTCGTGTATGGAGCGGATCGCCTGCCACCGTGGGGTGACGTGCCGCGAGGGCCGGACCGGTTCCCCTCCGGTCCGACCTCCGCGATCAGGTCCGCGTCAGGCGCGGAGTCTGCGCTGCCGGACGACCAGCAGCAGGGCCGCGCCGAGGAGCACCGCCAGCACGCCGGCACCCATCCAGAGTCCGGCCGGGAACGAGGTTCCGGTAACCGGGAGCTTGCCCTTCACCGGAATGGTGATCGTGGACTCGGGTGAGATCGGCGCCGGTCCGTCCGGCGGAGTGCCGGTCGCCGTCGCGGTGTTGCGCAGCGACCCGTGGTGGTAGTCAGCCTTGCTGACCGTGTACGTCGCCGTGCAGGTCACGGCCGCGCCAGCGGCAAGGGTGACGGCGCCGTTCGGCGTCCGCTCCGGACCGCAGGTGATCGGGCCGAGGTCGGCCGCCGAGGCCGGTGCGGTCAGGGCGTCGGTGATCGTCACGCCGGTCAGCGGCACCTGACCGGTGTTGGTCACCACGAACTGGAACGGCACCTGCTGCCCCGGCCGGACGATCTTGTCGGTGCTGCTCGACTTCACCACCGTGATCGCTGCGCCCCGGGTGGCCGTGACCTCGGCTGAGGCTGGCGCGGAGCGTACCGGTGCGGGTGGCTCCTGACCGGGAATGGTCGGGGGCGTGCCGGCCGCGACCGCGGTGTTGGTGATTCGGCCGGTCTCGATGTCCGCGGCGGTGACCGCGTAGGTCGACGTGCAGGTGGTGCTTTCCCCGGCGGCCAGGGTGACCGTGCCGTTGGCGACCGGCGGCGTGCCGCAGGTGATGGCCCCGGGCGTCCCGGTGCCGGAGAAGTCCGTCTCGTCGACCGTCACCGCGCTGAGCGACGTGGTGCCGGTGTTGCTCACCACGAACCGGTACGTGACCACGTCCCCGGCCGCGGACACCACCGTGGGCGTCACCGACTTGGTGATGGCGATCGCCGGGTGGGGGATCGGGATGTCCACCGGCGACGGTGGGGAGACCGGCGGCGGCCCGAACGGCGGCGTACCGGTGGCAGTGGCGACGTTGCGCAGCGACGAGCCGGTGAAGTCCTCCGCGGTCACCGTGTAGGTCGTCCGGCACTGGATGGAGGCGCCCGGCGACAACGTCACCGCGCCGTTCGGGATGTTGTCTGGACCGCAGGTGATCGGCCCGAGCACACCGCGCACGGACGGCGGCAGCACCGTGTCGTTGACTGTCACGTCGGTGAGGGTGAGGCCGCCGGTGTTGACGACCAGGAAGGTGTACGGCACCTGCTGACCCGGCGCGGTGATCGCCACCGTGGTGGTCGACTTGATCACCTCGATGATGGCGACGAGCCCGGACTGCGGGATGGTCAGTGACGACGGCGGCGAGTCGACAGGCGTACCCCCGCCCGGCGGTGTGCCGTGCGCGGTGGCGACGTTCGTGACGCCGTCGTTGTCGAGGTCGGCCTGGGTGACCGTGTAGGTGGCGGTGCAGGTGGTGCTCGCCCCAGGGGCGAGGGTGGTGGCGGCGCAGGTGATCGGGCCGAGGTCGGCGTTCGACGACGGCGGGGTCTGCACGTCTGTCACGTTGACGTTGGTCAGCGTCAGCCCACCGTTGTTGACCACGTGGAACCGGTACGGGACCTGTTGTCCGACCGCGTTGATCAACACCGTGGTGGAGGACTTCACCACCTGGATGCTGGCGACGATCCCCGCGTCCGGAATGGTCAGCGTCGCCGGCGCCGAGTTGATGGGCGTCTCACTGCCGGGCGGTGTGCCGTGTGCGGTGGCGACGTCGGTGACCCCGTTGTTGTCGAGGTCGGCCTGGGTGACGGTGTAGGTGGCGGTGCAGGTGGTGTTCGCGCCCGGAGCGAGGGTGGTGGCGGCGCAGGTGATCGGCCCCAGGTCGGCGTTCGACGACGGCGGGGTCTGCACGTCTGTCACGTTCACGTTGGACAGCGTCACGGTGCCGGTGTTGGCCACCAGGAAGCGGTAGGGCACCTGCTGCCCGACCGTGGTGATCGAGACGGTGGTGGACGACTTCAGCAGCGAGATCGACTGGATCAGGTCAGCCGCCGGGATGGTCAGCGTCGATGGTGCCGAGTCGATCGGGTTGTCACTGCCGGCCGGTGTGCCGTGTGCGGTGGCGACGTTGGTGACCTCGTCGTTGTCGAGGTCGGCCTGGGTGACGGTGTAGGTGGCGGTGCAGGTGGTGTTCGCGCCCGGTGCCAGTGTGGTGGCGGCGCAGGTGATGGGGCCGAGGTTGGCGTTCGACGACGGCGGGGTCTGCACGTCTGTCACGTTCACGCCGTTGAGCGTCACGCCACCGGTGTTGGCGACCAGGAACCGGTAGGGCACCTGCTGGCCGACGCTGCTGATCTGCGTGGTGGTGGACGACTTGACCAGTGAGATGCCGGGGACGACCACGTCGCTCGGAATCGTCAGCGTCGCGGGCGGCGACTGCACGGGCGGCCGACCGCCGGGCGGTGTTCCCTGCGCTGTCGCGCTGTCCCGGACCGAGCCGAAGTCCAGGTCGGCCTGGGTGACGGTGTAGGTGGCGGTGCAGGTGGTGGTGGCGCCGGGCGCGAGGGTGGTGGCGGCGCAGGTGATGGGGCCGAGGTTGGCGTTCGACGATGGCGGGGTCTGCACGTCGGTCACGGTCACGCCGGTGAGGGTGAACCCGCCGGTGTTGACCACGTCGAACCGGTACGGGACCTGCTGCCCGACAGTGGTGATCGACGTGGTGGTGGACGACTTCAGGATCGCGATGGAGGCGACCAGACCGCTCTCCGGAATGGTGAGCGTCGCTGGCGTCGAGTCGACAGGGGCGCCGCTGGGCGGGGTGCCGTGCGCGGTGGCGACGTTGGTGACGCCGTCGTTGTCCAGGTCGGCCTGGGTGACGGTGTAGGTGGCCGTGCACAGGGTCTGCGCGCCCGGAGCGAGGGTGGCGGCGGCGCAGGTGATCGGGCCGAGGTTGACGTTCGACGACGGCGGTGTCTGCACGTCGGTCACGTTCACGCCGGTGAGGGTGAACCCACCGGTGTTCAGCACGTGGAACTGGTACGGCACCTGTTGGCCGACAGCAGTGATCGACGTGGTGGTCGAGGTCTTCATGATGGCGATCGACGCGAGCAGGCCGGCCTCGGGGATGGTCAGCGTCGAGGGCGGCGACGTGACCGGCGTACCGCCGCCGGGCGGGGTGCCCCGCGCGGTGGCGACGTTGGTGACCCCGTTGTTGTCGAGGTCGGCCTGGGTGACGGTGTAGGTGGCGGTGCAGGTGGTGCTCGCGCCGGGGGCGAGGGTGGTGACCGGGCAGGTGATGGGGCCGAGGTTGGCGTTCGACGACGGCGGGGTCTGCACGTCGGTGACGGCGACGTTGGTCAGGGTCAGGCCCCCGGCGTTGGCGACCAGGAACCGGTAGGGCACCTGCTGCCCGACCGTGGTGATCGACGTGGTGGTGGACGACTTCACCACGGTGACGGCGGCAGTGAGCGCCTGCGCCGGGATGGTCAGGGAGTTCGGGTCGGAGACGACCGGTGGACCGGTGGGTGGGCTGCCCTGTGCGGTGGCGACGTTGGTGACCCCGTTGTTGTCGAGGTCGGCCTGGGTGACGGTGTAGGTCGCCGTGCAGGCGGTCTGCGCTCCGGGCGCCAGGGTGGTGGCGGCGCAGGTGATCGGGCCGAGATTGGCGTTCGACGACGGTGGGGTCTGCACGTCGGTGACGGAGATGCTGGTCAGCGGGACGCCGCCGGTGTTGACCACGTGGAACGAGTACGGCACCTGCTGGCCGACGCTGGTGATCAGCGTGGTGGTCGACGACTT
Source organism: Micromonospora sp. NPDC050795 (assembly GCF_044456785.1). Classification (NCBI taxonomy): domain Bacteria; kingdom Bacillati; phylum Actinomycetota; class Actinomycetes; order Micromonosporales; family Micromonosporaceae; genus Micromonospora; species Micromonospora sp. NPDC050795. Next base: position 5,534 of record NZ_JBITGE010000042.1, read on the forward strand.
GATCAGGGCGATGTCGGCCGGGGTGGCGCCCTCGCAGGCGAGCGTGGTGCTGAACGGGAAGTAGTGGATCTCGCCGCCGCGGTGGTCCAGCGTACGGGTGATGACGCTGCCCTCGGTGTTGCTGGAGGAGAGGTCGGTGAGGCTGGCGTTGGGGGCGTAGATGGTGCCTTCGACAGTGGCGGCGTTCGGGTGAGGGTGAGCGCGGTGGCGGTCGGGAAGTTGAACAGGATGTAGCGCGCCTGCGAGCCGCCGATCCCGGCGAAGTTCGGGGCGGTCCAGGCGAACGTGTTGCCCACGCCGCTGGTGTCCACGTTGACCAGCAGTGGCGTATCGGCGGTCGGCTGGCTCGCGAAGGTCAGGACCTGGATGTTGGCCAGGTCGGCGGCGCTCAGGTTGAGCACGTTCGTCACGCCCGGGGTCAACGTGACGACGGCGTTGCTGCCCGGCGGGATCGGTCGGGGCAGCACGTCACCGTTCGGCGTCCGCAGCACCACCGTGTTGTCGCAGGTGGCGAGGCCGGCCGTGGTGTTCCGGAAGGCGGTGAACGCGCCGGCGAAGTTGATCGGCGAGGTCGGCCCGACGCTGGGGACCGGCTGCCGGGTGACCAGCTCCACCCGGGGCGAGGCGTCGTAGTCGTTCGTCGGCAGGATCCGGGTGTTGACCTGGGCGCCGTTGTTGTCGGTGTTGCGGACGAAGGTACCGGTCAGGTTACCGACCTTGGCGTAGCCGTTGGAGAGCACCTGGAGGCGGCTGCCGCCGACGCTGCCGGCGAAGTTGACCCGTCCACCCACGACCAGGGCGCTGGGGTTGGCGTCGCCGGGCACCACGAACGATCCGGCGGTTGCCCCGGCGAGCTGGTAGGTGCCGAAGGTGAGGTCACCGCCGACGGCGAGGGTTCCCTCGTTCTCGTCGTTGTTCACAGTGGCGTCGCCCTCGGTCATCACGCCGAAGCTCAGCGCCGCGGCGACCGGGTCCACCGGCCCGATGGCCTCGTCGACGGCAGCCAGCACCGGGTTGATCCGGTCAGGCCCAGCAGGCACCAGCGGGCCGTTGAGAGCCAGCACGCCCGCGACAGCGGTCAGCGCCGTCGCCCGTGACCTGCGGCTACCCCACCACGAAATCCTCATCACGCCCCCGTTGGTTCGATGTGCCAGCGGAGCTTATCGAGGCAAAAAGTATCTTATGTCGGTTTTGTCCGAATGAAGATCAGGCTGGTGGGCTTCGAACTGTGGGTACCGAACTTTCGTGTTTATGATCGACAACCCCGACCGGGGACCCGACACGGCCGATCGATTCGGCCCCGGAGAAGAGCTGAGGTGCGCGACGGTGATCCGCGAGGCGTCCGCCTGCTGGGTGCGCGAACCCGGCGTCGCCGAGATCCAGCCGGTGTCACTGACCGCCCCGGGCCCCGACGAGGTGCTGGTCCGGACCCGCTACTCCGGTGTCAGCCGGGGCACCGAGACGCTGGTCTTCGCCGGCCGGGTGCCCGCCGACCAGTACGCCACGATGCGCGCGCCGTTTCAGGAGGGCGAGTTCCCCGGCCCGGTCAAGTACGGCTACCTGAGCGTCGGCGTCGTCGAGCAGGGGCCGCCGGAGCTGCTCGGGCGAACGGTGTTCTGCCTGCACCCGCACCAGAGCGCGTACGTCGTGCCGGTGAGTGCCGTGGTGCCGGTGCCGGAGGGGGTGCCGGCCGCCCGAGCGGTGCTCGCCGGCACTGTGGAGACCGCCGTCAACGCGCTGTGGGACGCCGCGCCGCTGGTCGGCGACCGCGTCACCGTCATCGGCGCGGGCATGGTGGGCTGCTGCGTCGCGACGCTGTTGGCCCGGTTCCCCGGCGTGCACGTCGAGTTGGTCGACACCGACGCGAGCAGGGCCGGCGTGGCCGGAGCCCTCGGTGTCACCTTCGCCAGCCCGGCCGACGCCCGCGGTGACCGGGACCTGGTCGTGCACGCCAGCGCCACTGCCGCCGGCCTGCAACAGTCGCTGGACCTGCTCGCCCCGGAGGGCACGGTCATCGAGCTGAGCTGGTACGGCGACCGCCCGGTGCAGGTGTCACTCGGCGGTGCGTTCCACTCCCGTCGACTCAGCGTCCGCAGCAGCCAGGTCGGCATGGTGGCACCCGCCCGACGGGGACGGCGCAGTTACGCCGACCGACTGGCGCTCGCCCTGGACCTGCTCGACGACCCGGCCTTCGACGCGTTGATCACCGGCGCGTCGCGCTTCGCGGAGCTGCCCGACGTCCTCGCCAGACTGACCTCGGGCGACCTGCCCGCGCTCTGCCACCTCATCACCTACGAAGACGGAGAGTGACAGTGTTCAGCGTGACCGTTCGGGACCACATGATGATTGCCCACAGTTTCCGAGGCGAGGTGTTCGGGCCCGCCCAGCGCCTGCACGGCGCGACGTTCGTCGTGGACGCGACGTTCCGTCGGCCCGACCTGGACGCCGACGGGATCGTGGTGGACATCGGCCTGGCCACCGAGCAGCTGCGGGCCGTGCTGAGCGAGCTGACCTACCGCAACCTCGACGACGAGGCGGCCTTCGCCGGAGTGAACACCACCACGGAGGTGCTGGCCCGTACGGTCGCGGACCGGCTGGTCGAGCGGGTGCACGCCGGTGAGCTGGGCGCCGGGGCGCGTGACCTGAGCGGCATCACTGTCACCCTGCACGAGTCGCACATCGCCTGGGCGAGCTACGAGCGGTCGTTGTGACCGATGCGGGCCGGGCGGTGCACGTCGTCCTGCCCGGTGACATCGACGATCCGGCCACGCCCAGCGGCGGCAACTCCTACGACCGGCGGATCTGCGCGGGGCTGGGCGAGCGCGGGTGGTCGGTGCGCGAGCATCCGGTGCCCGGTGCGTGGCCGCACCCCGACCCGGCCGACCGGGCGACGCTGGGCGTGGTGCTCGCCGCCGCGCCCGACGACGCCGTGGTGCTGATCGACGGCCTCATCGCCTCGGCCGTGCCGGACCTGCTCGCCCCGCACGCCCGTCGGCTGCGCCTGGTGCTGCTGGTGCACCTGCCGTTGGACGACGAGCCGGAAGCCCGCGCCCTGGCCACCGCCCGGGCCGTCGTCACCACCAGCGAGTGGACCCGCAGCGCCCTGCTGGCCCGCCACCCGGCCCTCGCCGGCCGGGTCCGGGCCGCGCCGCCCGGGGTGCGACCCGCGCCGCCCGCGGTCGGCTCGGTCGCCGGCGACCGGTTGCTCTGCGTCGCGGCGGTCACCCACCACAAGGGGTACGACGTGCTGGTCGACGCGTTGGCCACGCTCGTCGGCAGGTCCTGGACGATGGTCTGCGCGGGCTCTCTGACCCGGGAACCGGATCTCGTGCACCGGCTGCGCGACAGGTTGACCGGGGCGGGCCTCACCGAGCGGGTGCGACTGGTCGGCCCGGTGACCGGCGCGGCGTTGGACGACGCCTACGCCGCCGCCGATCTGCTGGTGCTGCCGTCGAGAGGCGAGACGTACGGCATGGTCGTCACCGAGGCGCTGGCCCGTGGCCTGCCGGTGTTGACCACCCAGGTGGGCGGGCTGCCGGAGGCGCTCGGTCACGCGCCCGACGGTGAGCGCCCGGGACTGCTGGTCCCACCCGGTGACCCGGCGGCGCTGGCCGCCGCTCTGATCCGCTGGCTCGACGATGACCGGCTGCGCGCCCGGCTGCGTCATGCCGCTCTCGCCCGGCGCGACACCCTGACCGACTGGCCGGTGACCACCGCGTTGCTGGCCGGAGTGCTGAAGGAGGTGGCGGAATGACCGCCGAGGAGACCCTGCCGTTCGCCGACTGGCTGCGGTTGCGTGAACCGGCCGACGCGGCGGCGCGTGCCGAGGACCTGGTGGATGCCGTCCGGGCCCGGCTGACCGGGGACGCCCCGACGGTGATCCACGACCTGGGCAGCGGCACCGGGTCGATGAGTCGTTGGCTGGCCGCCCGGCTACCCGGACCTCAGCACTGGGTGCTGCACGACCGGGACGCCGACCTGCTGGCCCGGGCCGCCGAGGGCATGCGGGGGGTGACCGCCGCCGACGGCGCCCCGGTCACCGTCCACACCCGCTGTGGCGACCTCACCCGGCTGACCGCCGCCGACCTCGCCGATGCTTTCCTGGTCACCGCGTCCGCGCTGCTGGACATGCTCACCGCCGAGGAGGTCGAGCGGGTGGTGGCGGCGTGTGTCGGCCGGCCGGCCGTGTTCGCCATCTCGGTGACCGGGCGGGTCCGGTTCACCCCGGCCGACCCGCTCGACGAGGCGGTCGGGGCCGCGTTCAACGACCACCAGCGGCGTACCGTCGAGGGCCGGCGGCTGCTCGGCCCGGATGCCGCCGCCGCCACCGCCGCCGCGTTCGCCCGACGCGGCGTCGACGTGCGGGAACGGCCCAGCCCGTGGCGTCTCGGCCCGGAACAGGCCGACCTGACCGCCGAATGGTTCCGAGGATGGCTCGGGGCCGCCTGTGAGCAGCGCCCCGACCTGGCCGTACCCGCCCAGGCGTACGCCCGCCGTCGGCTGGCCGACGCGGCGGCCGGCCGACTCACGGTGCTCGTCGAACACACCGACATCCTCGCCGGTGGATGAACCATTCACGCCCTGGGTACGTGCACTAGGGCAAGTGGACGATCTTCAAAGGGGAGGGCCGGCGCCGATGTTCTGGGCCTGGGCACGAGTGGTCGGCGGGGTGGGTCTGCTCGCCGTCCTGCTGTGGCAGGTGGGCACCGGCCCGTTCCTCGCCGGAGTGCGACTGATCGACGCGCCGGCGTTGGCAGCGGCGCTGGTCATCGGTGTGCTCACCACGGTCTGCGCGGCGTGGCGGTGGAGCCTGGTCGCCGGTGGTCTCGGCGTCCGCCTGCCACTGGCGACCGCTGTGGCGCACTGCTACCGGGCCGTCTTCCTCAACGCCACACTGCCCGGCGGGGTGCTCGGCGACGTGCACCGCGCGGTACGCCACGGCCGCGACGCCGGTGACGTCAGCCGGGGCATCCGCGCGGTGGTCTGGGAACGCACCGCCGGACAGGTGGTCCTGGTCGGGGTCGCGCTGGTGGTGCTCGCCGCCTTCCCGTCCCCGGTCCGCCCGTACCTGCCGGTCGCCGCCGCGCTGCTCGTCGCCGGCGGGCTGGCCGTCGTGCTGGTGGCCCGGCTCCTCCCGAACGGTGGCGGGTCGCGCTGGGCGACGGCACTGCGCACCGCCGTGGCGGACGTACGGTCGGGGCTGCTGGCGCGGCGTACCTGGTTCGGAGTGCTGGTCGCCTCGGCCGTCATGGTCGCCGGTCACCTGGCCACCTTCCTGGTGGCGGCGCGCACCGCCGGGTCGGACGCCCCGCTGTCCCGCCTGCTGCCGTTGACGCTGCTCGCCCTGCTCGCGATGGGCCTACCGTTGAACGTGGCCGGTTTCGGACCCCGCGAGGGGGTCGCGGCATGGGTGTTCGGCGCGGCCGGTCTCAGCGCCGCCGAGGGCGTCGCCACCGCCACCGTCTACGGCGCGCTGATCCTGGTGGCCAGCCTGCCCGGGGCCGTCGTGTTGCTGGCCCGTCGACGTCGAAATCCGGTCGCCGCCCGGGAAGCCGCCTCCGGCGGCGGATGTTGAGTCGGTTGTGAGACGGTACGCGTCGCCGGACGACGGTGGCGCCGGACAGAGGAGTCCCATGCCCGAAGCATTACCCGTTGCCACGATCCGCACGCAGGTCACGGTGCCGTTGGCGTTTCCGGACGGCTACACCACGACGGCCCGGGTGTTCACCTTCAAGGGCCTGGTGGACGGTCGGGAGCACCTGGCCCTCGGCCTCGGCGACTGGGCGGGCGCCCTGGACCGGCTGACCGCCGGGGGAGCAGCCCCGCTGGTCCGCCCGCACAGCGAGTGCCTGACCGGCGACGTGTTCGGCAGCCAACGCTGCGACTGCGGGCCGCAACTGCGCGAGGCGGTGCAGCGGATCGCCGAGACCGGCGGTTTCCTGCTCTACCTCCGCCAGGAGGGCCGGGGCATCGGCCTGTACGCCAAACTCGACGCGTACGCGTTGCAGGACGCCGGGTTGGACACCTACCAGGCCAACGTCGCGCTGGGCCGGGGCGAGGACGAGCGGGACTACACCGTCGCCGCGCAGATGCTTGCCACGTTGGGTGTGCCGCGGGTCCGACTGCTCAGCAGCAATCCGGACAAGGCCGAGCAGTTGACCCGGTTGGGCGTGGACGTCGCCGAACGGGTGCTCACCAGCGTCTTCCTCTCGCCGGCCAACGCGGGCTACCTGGCGGCCAAGGCCGCCAAGGCGGCGGAGGTCGAGGCGGTCGAGGCAGCGGATGTGCTCGCGGGTCGTACTCCTGAGCGGCCCGTCTCCCGATGAGTTGGCGGCCGGGGCCCACGCGGCCGTACGTGCTGCTGAGTTGTGCCGCCTCCATCGACGGGTACATCGACGATGCCTCCGAGCAGCGGTTGCTGCTGTCCAACGAGGAGGACCTGGACCGCGTCGACGCGGTTCGGGCCAGCTGCGACGCCATTCTGGTCGGGGCCGGCACCGTCCGACGAGACGACCCTCGGCTGCTGGTGCGCTCGCCGAGCCGCCGCGACGAGCGGGTGGCGGCCGGTCGGCCCGCCTCACCCACCAAGGTCACCCTGACCGCACAGGGTGACCTCGACCCGACCGCCCGCTTCTTCACCGCCGGTGATTCGGCCCGGCTCGTCTACTGCGCCACGGGCGCGCTGGAGAAGACCGAGGAGCGGGTCGGCCGGCTGGCCACCGTGATCGACGCGGGGGAGCCTGTCGACCCGGGGTGGCTGCTGACCGACCTGGCCGCGCGGGGCGTACAGCGGTTGATGGTGGAGGGCGGCGGGACGGTGCACGCCCAGTTCCTCGCCGCCGGTCTCGCCGACGAACTGCACCTGGTGGTCGCCCCGTTCTTCGTCGGTGACGGTCGGGCGCCCCGGTTCGTGGGGGAGGGCAGCTTCCCCTGGCACCCGGGTCGACGTGCCCGCCTGGCCGAGGCCCGCCAGATCGGCGACGTGGTGCTGCTCCGCTACGCCCTCTCCGACCGCTGCCCCGCCGACCCACCCGCCCCTGCCGGTTGATCATGAGGTTGCCGGTTGATCCGATCTCCGCAGCACCCGCCAACCTCATGATCGACCCGGCGGGCCGCGCCGGCGAGCTAGCCTCGTAGCGCGTTCCGGGAGATGTGGGGGGCGGCGTGCTCGGTGACCGGTGTGTCGAGTGCGAGGCCGAACTGCCCGCCGGCCCCGGTCGGGGTCGCCCGCGCCGCTACTGCTCCCGGAGCTGTCAGGCCCGCGCGTACCGGAGACGTCGCGAGCACGGCCCCACCAGCGGCCCGCGTCGAATTCCGGACCTGCCCGCGCCGACCGGCGGCGACCCGCGCCACCGGTTGGTCGCCCTCGCGGTCGGGCTGGCGGACGTCGGTGGCCTGGACGCCGTCTCGCTGCGGGTCCTCGCCCAACGCGCCGGCCTGCCCGCCCACGGCGTGTACCGGCACGTCCGGAACCGGGCCGACCTCCTCGCCGCGATGGCCGAGCAGATCACCGCCACTCACCCGCCGGGCACCGCGCCACTGCCACGCGATCCGCGCCAACGGCTGGAACGGTTGGCCGGGGACGAGTGGGCGATGTACCGCCGCCATCCCTGGCTGCTGGCCATCCTCGCCACCGACCGGCCGCCGATCGGGCCGGCGGTACTCGCCATGGTCGACCGGGTGGTGGCGGCGTTCACCAGCGCCGGGTATGCACCGGCCGAGGCGTTCCGCGCCTACCTGGCGCTCAGCGGCTACGTCCAGGGCATGGCCCTGCTCATCCGGCGTGACCCCGGGGACACCACCTACCACGCCTGGTGGTCGGCGACCGGCGCCCGGCTGGAGCGGACCGGCCGTACCCGGGACCGACAGTGGCTGGCCGCGGCCGGGCAGACCAGACCCGACACCGACCTGGACACCTGGTTCCAGTTCGGTCTGCACGGTCTGCTCGACGGCCTGCTGCAGCGCCCCGCTCGGTAGGCTGGCCGGCGTGCCGCGACTGGAGACGACGTGGAAGCCGGGGCCGGACGGCCCGGAGCAGTTCTACCTGAAGCTCGGGTTCCAGCTGACCGGGGAGACCAGCGAGGACGAGGTGGTGGGCGTCCACGCCACCCACTGAGCGGACGCCCTCGACCGCCCCGGACCGAGTGATCAGCGGTGCGGCGGGGCCTGCGTACGATGCGGGGTCGAGTTCCCCTCGTCGCGGCGGAGGTATCGGGCAATGGCAGGCCAGCACGAGGGTTTCGCCCTCGGCATCGACCTCGGCACGTCCAACACCGTCGCGGTGCTGCGCTGGCCGGACGGGCGGACCCGTCCGCTGCTGATGGACGGTCAACCGCTCAGTCCGTCCGCCGTGTACGCCGACCCGGACGGCACCCTGCAGACCGGCTGGGACGCCCGCCGGTTGGCGCAGGCCGACCCGGCCCGGTTCGAGGCGAACCCCAAGCGTCGGGTGGACGAGCCGACAGTGCGGCTCGGCGACCGCGCGTACCCGCCGGCCGACCTGCTCGCCGCGGTGCTGGCGTCGGTCGGCCGGGCCGCGGTGAACGCTGTGGGTTTCCTGCCGCCGGCAGTGGTCACCTGCCCGGCCGCCTGGGACGCGACGCGGCGGCAGGTCCTCGCCGACGCGCTGCTGCGGGCGGGCTGGCCGCAGGCGGCCGAGCACACCCTCGCCGGGCCGACGCCGCCCGGCACCCGGCTGCTGCGGGAGCCGGTGGCCGCCGCCCGGTACTACACGCAGGTGCTGCACCGTCCGGTGCCGGTCGGCGGGGCGATCGCGGTGTTCGACTTCGGTGGCGGAACGCTCGACGTCGCTGTGCTGCGCAACGAGGGCGCGGACCCCTGGGGCGACTCAGGCTTCAGCGTGGTCGCCGACGGTGGCCTGCCCGACCTGGGCGGTCTGGACCTCGACGCCGCGCTGGTGCGTCGGGTCGGCGAACTGGTCGGTGAGCGGCACGCCGGGCAGTGGGACCGGCTCACGCGACCGGCGGATCCGGCGCAGCGCCGCGATCAGGTCCGGCTCTGGGACGAGGTACGTGGGGCGAAGGAAACCCTGTCCCGGTCTGCTGTCGCCCCGGTCGCGGTGCCGGGAGTGGCCGAGACGATCCAGCTGACCCGGGCGGACGTCGAGCGGGTGGCCACGCCGCTGCTGCACCGGGCGGTGCAGCGGGCCCGGGAGGTCATCGCCGCCGCCGGGCTGCGCCCCGATCAGCTCGACGGGCTGTTCCTCGTGGGAGGGTCGTCACGGATCCCGCTGGTGGCCCGCATGCTCCACGCCGAGCTGGGGATCGCGCCGACGGTGCTGGACCAACCCGAGTTGCCGGTGGCCGAGGGCGCCCTGACCGACCTGCCGCTGCGCAAGCCGCTCCCCGCCCCGGCGTACGCGGGACCGCCGCTCGTACCACCCTCGCCGGCTCCGGTGAGCCCGCCCGCGCCACGTCCCGTGAGCCCGCCCATGCCGAGCCCCGTCAGCCCGCCCGCCCCGGCCGGAGCCCCCGCGCCGGTCGTACCGACGCAGCCCTGGCCGGGATCCACCCCGCCCCCGGGGCCGGGCCTGGCCGGCGCCACCCCGACCCCGCCGACCGGCGCGACCCGCTGGCCCCGGGCGCGCTGGGTGGTGCTCGGCGCGGTGCTGGCCCTGGCCGGGGTGGCCACCGCGGCGACGCTCTACCTGACCCGGGACCGCTACCCGGATCTGGAGTTCGCCTCGCTGCGCGAGCTGTCCCGCCTGTCAGCCGGCACCGAACGGCCGCTCGACATGTGGACGGCGGTGCTCGACGACCGGGCCTACCTGGCGTTTGCGCTGCCGGACGACCGGCTGGAGGTGGTGGCCGTCGACGCGGGCAACGGCCGCGAGTTGTGGCGCGAGCAGACCGACGTGCGGGCCGACGACTGGGAGGCGATCATCGCCGTTCCCGGGGCGGTCGCGGTCCTCGCCGACGCGCCGGGCGACAGCACCCCCCGACCGCTGGCCGTCCTCGACGGCCGCACCGGCGAGCAGCGCTGGCAACGCGTTCTGCGTGGTGACGACGACGTCTACTTCGCCGACGACACGGCGGTGCTGGTGGACCGGGCCGCTGAAGAACTGGTCGGTCTGCGCCTGACCAACGGCTCGGCGAAGTGGACCGAGCCCAACCCCCGCGGCCAGTACGCCGGTGGCCGTACCGTGGTCCGCCCGGTCGGCACCGACGCGGCGGCGGGCGGGCCGGCCTTCCTCGACGGCACGCCCCGCAACCCGTGGACGAGCAAGGGGCGGCGACTCGTCCAGGTGGGTGCGGACCGGTCGGTGCGGCTGCTCGACATGGCCTCCGGCGCCGTGCTGCGCCAGTGGGGCAGCGTCGCCGACCTCGACGACCTGGTGGTCGCCCACGAGGACCGCCTGTACGTGGCCGCCAACGAGGGTGGCTACCAGCTGCTCGCGTACGACCTGAACTCCGACGCCGAGCCGGTGGTGCTGCACCGCTCCGGCAACGACGAGTACCGCCCGAAGGAACTGGTGGCCTGCGGTGAGCGGCGGGCCTGCCTGTTGCAGGTGCCGAACAACGACGTCGCGCGCACCGAGGTGGTGGCGGTCACCGAGGGTGAGCGCATGATCAGTTGGTCGGTGCCGGGCGTGACCGGTCTGGTCGCGTTGGGTGAGCAGGTGCTCGCCCAACGAGAGCTGCCGGAGCCGACCGTCACCGTCTTCGACGCCGCCGGCAAGCCGGTGCTGCGGGACCGGGGCGGGGTCGCCGTCCGCCTGGACGCGGGCAACCTGCTGGTCTTCGCCAAGGCGCCCAGCGTGGTCGCGGACAACCGGGTGCTGGCCGGGGTGTGGGCCGAGTCCGGGGAGGTCGACGAGTTGGGTGAGCTGAAGAACGTGCGCAGCTCCTCCTGCTCGTGGAACACCCGCGTGATCGCCTGTGGCGCGGAGAAGGACTTCGTGCTGTACCGCTTCACCGACGACTGACGTCGACGGCCCACCGTTCGGCTCGTACGATGCTCCGGTGAATCTTCGAGGTACGGTCCGCGCCGATCGTCCGCTGGTGGTTCTTGCCGTGGGGGAGGAGGCCCGCTACCTGCCGCCCGAGCTGCCGGTCCTGCTCACCGGCATGGGCAAGGTGAACGCCGCCAGCGCGGTTGCCGCGGTGCTGGCTGCCGGGCCGCGCCCCGCCCTGGTGCTCAACCTGGGTACGGCGGGCGCGTTGCGCCCCGGGTTGGCCGGCATCCACGAGGTCGCCACGGTGCTCCAGCACGACCTGGACACCGACCTGCTGCGCACGCTCACCGGCGAGACCTACGGGGCGCCGCTGTCGTTGGCCGCCGAGGGTGCGGTGCTCGCGACCGGTGACACCTTCGTGGCCGACGACGCGGAGCGGGACCGGTTGGCGCAGCGCGCCGACCTGGTCGACATGGAGGGGTACGCGGTGGCGTGGGCCGCGGCGCAGGCCGGCGTGCCGTGCCGGCTGGTCAAGCAGGTCAGCGACGAGGCGGGCGACGGCGCGGCCCGGAGCTGGCAGGAGTCGGTGGACGCGTGCGCCCGGGACCTCGCCGAGTGGGCCGCCCGACACGTCGCCTGAGTGAGCAGGGTCAGTCGCCGGATTGTCGGAACCGCAGGCCCGGCGTGGTCTCCCGGGCCGCCCCGGGGAGCAGGACGTGAGCCGCCAGCCCCAGCGCCACGAACACGGTGACCAGCACCGGCGGCCAGTGGCCGGCCCAGGGCAGCACCAGCAGCGGCAGGATCAGGCAGCTCAACCGCCACCACGGCATCTCCGTCGACACGAGCAGGGTGAACAGCGCGCGGCCGACCACGAACAGGATCGGACCTCCGATGATCAGCAGGAGCCACCGCGCCGGTGTCGTCCCGGTCGGCCGCGAGACGACCAGGTCGAACGCCGCCGCCGTGCCGACCACGCCGGCCAGCATCACCAGATGGGTGTACGGGGCCACCCGCGTCGGCCGGCCCGCCCTCGCCCCGGCTTCCAGCAACTCGCCGGCCCGGAAGACGTAGACCTGCCACATCAGCAGCATGAGGCCGAAGGCGCAGAACAACGCGGTGACCCGGATGCCGTCGAGATCGGTACGGCTGACCCGCATGGTGGGCACCAGGATGATGTCGCCGAGGGCCAGGATCACGAACTGCTGGTACCGCTCGCCCAGGTGCCCGGTGGTCCGCTCGTACTGGTCGATGGGCACCCGGCCCAGCCTCGGTGTCGGGTAGCGGGCTGCCGAGGACAGCAGGTCGATCGTGATGGCGATGGTCCAGAGCGGCCAGTTCACGTCGCCGGTCGCCCCGCCGGTGATCCAGAAGACGCCGGACACCACGAACCAGAACAGGAACCGGGTGGCCCGGATCGTGGCCGCCCGGTGGTGCTGCCGGAGCAACGTCGTGATCAGGATGATCCCGCGAGAAACGTGCGTACCGACGTACGAGACCGCGAAGATCATCGCGTGCCCGTCAATGACCATGGGCAGGGACGCCGCCATCCCCACCGAGCCGACCATGGCGATCATCAGGATGGCCTGGATGGGGCGTTGCTGCGGGTCGTAGAACTCGGTGGTGGTGGAGGTGACCGACCAGGTCCACCAGATGGCCGTCAACATCAGCAGCACCTTCGCGCCGCCGGAAATGGAAAGGTGCTCGGTCAACAGCGTCGAGGTCAGCGCGAGGGCCGCCACGAAGACCACGTCGAAGAGCAACTCCAGCAACGTGGCCCGGGTCGACCCGTCCGGCCGGCGTACCAGTGCCGCGGTGCCTCCGGTGCTCATGCCCGGCCTCCCACCGTGTCTTAAGAGGATTATCGGCGGTGCCGGCGCGGCCCGTCCCCGGATCGGCGATTCCCGCCGGTCGGGGAAGCGGACGGCCGGAGGTTGCCAGGGCGTCGGAGGCCGGGCGATGCTTGACCGCATCCAATAATCTCGATCTATTCGGAGGTTCGGATGCGCCGCTCCCCGCTGGTCGCCCTCGTCCTGACCGCCCTGCTGCTCGTCGCTCCTGGCGCGGCGCAGGCCGCCGTCCCCGACCGGGCCGCCGCGCCCGCCGCCGACCCGACGGCCACGCTGACCGGGGTACGCACCGCGGGCACCGCCTGGGGTCTCGACCCCGCCACCGGTCGGATGACCCTCACCGTCGACGACACAGTGGCCCCCAGCGAGGTGGCCGCGCTGCGGCTGGTGACCGACCGGGCCGGCGTGCTGCTGCGCCGCGAACCCGGAACCCTGCGGCCGCTGATCGCCGGTGGGCAGGGCATCTACGGCGGCGGTGGCGCGCGCTGCTCGCTCGGCGCGAACGCGCGCAGCGGCAGCACCTACTACGTGATCACCGCCGGGCACTGCACCACCGCCGCCGCCACCTGGTACACCGACAGCGCCCAGACCACGGTGCTCGGCACCCGCACCGCAACCAGCTACCCCACCAACGACTACGGGCTGATCCGCTACACCGGCCGGATCGCCCACCCGAGCGCGGTCTACACCTACCCCGGCCTGCTGACCATCAATGGCCCCGGCAGCGCGTACGTCGGTCAGGCGGTGTGCCGCAGCGGCAGCACCACCGGCGTGCGCTGCGGCACCGTCACCGGTCTCAACCAGACCGTCAACTACGCCACCGGCGTGATCTACGGCCTGATCCGCACCAACATCTGCGCCGAACCGGGGGACAGCGGCGGACCGCTCTACGTGGCCTCCACCGGCAGGATCCTCGGCATCCTCTCCGGCGGCACCGGCAACTGCACGGCCGGTGGCACCACCTACTACCAGCCGATCGCGGAGGTGCTGGCCGCGTACGGGTTGACGTTGCCCTGACCGGCGGGACACCGCTTGCCCGCCCCGCGCGGGACACCTAGGCTCGGCGACGCCCAGCACCCCCGCCGCGAGGACGTGTGCCTGATGCCGACCGCCCCCCGACCTGACCAGCCGAGTGTCCCGGCCGGCCTTCCGTCGATCGAGGTGGCAGCGGTAGGGGAGACGATGGTGGTGCTCTGCCCCGCCCCGGGTGAGCCGCTGGAGCGCGCCGAGCGGGTCGACGTCTCGGTCGGTGGGGCCGAGTCCAACGTGGCCGGTTACCTGGCCCGCCTGGGACACGTGACGACCTGGGTGAGCCGGGTCGGCGACGACCCTTTCGGTCGGGCCGTCGTCCGGCATGTCGCCGCCGCCGGCGTCCGCGTCGACCAGGTCTGCGTGGACCCGACCGCCCCCACCGGCCTGTACGTCAAGGACCCTGGCCCGGAGGGGACCGCCGTGCACTACTACCGGGCCGGTTCGGCGGCCGCCCGGATGGACCCCGCCACGCTGGCCGGCCCGGCGCTGAGCGGTGCCCGGGTGCTGCACCTGTCCGGAATCACCCCGGCGCTCTCCGCGTCCTGCCGGGCGCTTGTCGAGCACGCGGTGACCGACCGGCCGCTGGCGCAGGCGTTGGTCAGCTTCGACGTCAACCACCGGGCCCGACTGTGGTCCTCCGGGCAGGCCGCACCGGTGCTGCGCGACCTCGCCAACCGCTGCGACCTCGTCTTCGTCGGGCAGGACGAGGCGGAGACCCTCTGGGGCACCACCGACCCGACCGCCGTACGCGAGGTGTTGCCCGATCCGCAGACGGTGGTGGTCAAGGACGGCGCGGTGGGCGCCACCGCACTGGTCCGCGACGCCGAACCGGTCTTCGTGCCCGCGCCCCGGGTGACCGTGGTGGAGCCGGTCGGCGCCGGAGACGCGTTCGCCGCCGGTTACCTGGCCGGGCTGCTACGCGGGCTCGACCCGGTGCGGCGGCTGCGTCTCGGCCACCTCGTCGCGGCCCAGGCGTTGACGAGCAGCGGCGACAACGCCCCCGTACCGCCGTGGACCTGGTTCGAGAAACTCATCGACGCCCCCGCCGACGCCTGGTCGCCGCTCGACCTGACCCACCCGGGGGCGACGACCTGAGCCGGGCCGCCGGGTTGCGACCCGACCAGCAGCAACAGTCCCACCGCGACATCGGATGGAGTGCACCATGACCACACCGGACTTCGATCACATCTTCGGCGGCGCCCGGGTGATGGCGATCCTGCGCGGCCTGCCGGTCGCCGAGACCGTTCGGCTCGCCGAGCGCGCCTGGGACCTCGGCATCGACGTGGTGGAGGTTCCGGTGGCCACCGCTGACGCGGTGCCGGCGCTGCGTGCCGCCGTCGAGGCGGGGGCCGAGCGTGACCGGATCGTCGGTGCCGGCACCGTGCTCGACGTCGAACAGGTCGCCGCGGCGGCCGACGCGGGCGCCCAGTTCACCGTCGCGCCCGGCCTGGACCTCGCGGTCGCCGACGCCGCCGCCGCGCGTGGCCTGCCGCACCTGCCCGGCGTGGCCACCCCGACCGAGGCCCAGCAGGCACTGCGGCACGGCCTGACCTGGCTCAAGGCGTTCCCCGCGATCGCTCTCGGGCCGGCCTGGTTCAAGGCCGTCGCCGGCCCGCTGCCGCAGTTGCGCTTCGTCGCCACCGGCGGCCTGGACGCCAGCAACGCCGACGCGTTCCTGCAAGCGGGCGTACGCGTGGTGGCCGTCGGCTCCGCCCTCTCCGACCCCACCCAGCTAGACGCCCTAGCCAAGCTGACCCGCCCCTCCTAACCACCCCAACCCCAACCCCAACCCTCCCGCGCTCCCTCCCTCCCGCCGCCTCCCGCAACCCTCCCGGCGTCGATCTTGCAGTTGCTGTCGTCGATGCGTCCCGATTCGCGCCTTTGGTCGCGACAGAAAGTGCAAGATCGACGCGGCGGGGTGGGGCCGGGGCGCGTGTGGGGGCGGGGAGGGGGGAGGGCGGGGGAGGGGGGAGGGCGGGGGAGTCGGGGGGTGGCGGGGTTGCGCCATGGCGTAGGTGCGTCGGGGTGCGGGGCGTGTTCGGGGTGGGCGTTGCGTCGATGCTGTGGTGCGTACCACTTCTCGACACAAAGAGGTCATCGTGGCTCTGTCTCACCGGCGCCGCCGATCCGGGCTGATCGCCCTCGGCGCCGCACTCACCCTGGCGGCCGGGCTCACCCCACCCGGCGCGGGAGCGGCCGCCGCCCCGCCGAACAACCCCGACCGCCCGGCGGGCATACCCCCGGCCGCCGCCGGACGCGCGTCCACCGTCACCCTGATCACCGGTGACACGGTCACCGTCACCACCGCGGCGGACGGCAGCACGGTGTCGACGGTGCGCCGGCCGGACGGCAGCACCCCGAGCTTCCACCGCACCGTGCGCGACGGCGACACCTACGTCTACCCGGACGCCGCGCTGTCCTATGTGACGAGCGGCGTGCTGGACCGGCAACTGTTCAACGTCACCGACCTCATCGCCGACGGTTACGACGACGCGCACACCGACGCGCTTCCGTTGATCGTGACGATGACCGACGCGGCGGCCCGCAACCGCACCCGCCCCACAGTCGACGGCGCCACCCTGGTCCGACAGTTGGACAGCGTGCAGGGTGCGGCGCTGACCCGCCAGCGCGCCACCGCCGACCGGTTCTGGACCGCGCTGACCACCGGTTCGACCCGGCGTACCGGTGACGAGCCGACCCTGGCGAACGGCATCGCCAAGGTCTGGTTGGACGGTCGGGTGCGCGCGGACCTGGCCGAGTCCACCGCGCAGATCGGCGCGCCCGAGCTGTGGGCCGAGGGCAACACCGCGACCGGTGTCGACGTCGCGGTGCTCGACTCGGGTGCGGACGCCGAACACCCGGACCTCGTCGGGCAGATCGCCGAGTCCAGCAGCTTCGTCCCCGAGGAGCCGGACATCCTTGACTACAAGGGCCACGGCACGCACGTCGCCTCGACGATCGCCGGAACCGGCGCGGCGTCCGGTGGCGCCGAGCGGGGCGTCGCCCCGGGTGCCCGGCTGCACATCGGCAAGGTGCTCAACAGCGAGGGCAGCGGACAGGACTCGTGGATCATCGCCGGCATGGAGTGGGCGGCCCGTGAGCAGAAGGCCCGCGTGGTCAGCATGAGCCTGGGCGGTGAGGCCACCGACGGCAGCGACCCGATGAGCCAGGCGGTCGACCGGCTCAGTGCCGAGACCGGCGCCCTCTTCGTGATCGCCGCCGGCAACAGCGGCCCGGCCAGCATCGGCAGCCCGGGTGCCGCCAACTCCGCGCTCACAGTGGGCGCTGTGGACAACACCGATCACCTCGCCGACTTCTCCAGCCAGGGGCCACGCGCCGGCGACGGCGGGCTCAAGCCCGAGATCACCGCCCCCGGCGTGGACATTCTGGCGGCCCGCTCGCACCTCGTGCGGGGCGGCTCCGGCGACTACACACTGATGAGCGGCACGTCGATGGCCACCCCGCACGTGGCCGGCACGGCCGCGCTGGTCGCTGCCGCGCACCCGGACTGGACCGGTCAGCGGATCAAGGAAGCACTGGTCAGCACGGTGAAGGCCACCCCCGAGTACACCCCGTACCAGGCGGGTGCCGGCCGGGTCGACGCGGTCGCCGCCGCGCACGCCACCGTCTTCGCCACCCCGAGCGCGTACTCCGGTTTCCAGGCGTGGCCGCAGCAGGCGGGCGCGACCGTCGACCGTACGGTCACCTACACCAACCTCGGCGGCGCGTCGGTCGACCTGCGGCTGGCCCTCGACGCGGCCACCGCGCCGGCCGGGCTGTTCGCGCTCTCCGCCGACCGGGTGACAGTGCCCGCGGGCGGCACCGCCACCGTGACGGTGACTGCCGCGTACGACAAGCTGCCGGTGGAGAAGCAGGTCAGCGGCATGATCGTCGCCACCGACGGGACCGGTGCGGTGCGTGGGCGCACCCTGATCGGCGCCGGCAAGGAGGGTCAGCGGCAGAACCTGACGCTGGTTGCCAAGGACCGCGACGGCAAGCCGCTCGTCGGCAAGGTCATCCTCACCGCCGACACCCTCTTCACCGCCGTGGACCTGCCCGAGAGCGGCACCGCCACGCTGCGGCTGCCGGTGGGAAGCTGGAACGGTTGGATCTCCGCGGACGTGCGGGGTGTGCACGGGCCGCACTCCAAGGGCATGGCGATGCTCAGCTTCACCGACGTGAACCTGGACCGTGACCGCACCGTCACCCTGGACGCGCGCGCCGCCCGACAGGTGCAGGCCCGGGTGCCGCAGGAGGCCGTCGCCAGCGCGCTGCGGATGGACATCCACCGGTCCACGAAGAACGGTCTCACCGAGAGCCAGGTGCTGCCCGACGACTCGTACGACAGCATGTGGGCGTTGCCGACGAGCCGTCCGGTGACCGACGGCGAGTTCGAGTTCGGTGCCCGGTGGCGGCTGGAGCAGCCGGCCCTGACCATTTCGGCCGGCGGTCGCTCGTACGACGATCTGCTGGTGAAGCGGGCGACCCCGGCGCTGCCGGCCGGCCGCCGTCAGTTGGACGCGGTCTACGTCGCCGACGCGTCGGCGGCGGGGCTGGCCAAGCGGCCGGTCCGGGACCGGGCCGTGGTGGTGCGCCGCAGTGACAGTGTGGACATCGCCACCCAGGCGCAGGCCGCCGCTGTGGCCGGGGCGAAGCTGCTGCTCGTGGTGAACGACGGCATCGGTCGGCTCCAGCCGTGGGACGAGGCGCCGTGGAGCCCGGAGAGCCCGGCCCCGGTGACCGTGGCGACCCTCGGCGCGGACGAGGGTGGGCAGCTCATCGCCGCGCTGGAGCGGGGCGCGGTGCGGCTCACCGTCGAGTCGCACCCGGAGACCACCTACCTGTACGACGTGGCGCACCACTGGACCGGTAACGTGCCGGCCGACCTCACCTACCGGCCCACGCAGCGGCAGTTGGCCCGGGTCGACGTGGAGTTTCGCAACTACCGGCAGGGCAAGGCGCTGGAGTTCCGCACCGACATCTGGCGCGGCTGGGCGTCGAGCAACCAGGAGCCGGCACCGGCGCAGGGCCGCCGCACCGACTGGGTGAGCGCCGACCAGCGGTGGGTCGACGACGCGTTCATCGCCGGCGAGACCGGTCAGCACCTGATGGCGGCGACCACGTACCCGGCCGGCAAGCCGAGCGCCGTCACCTGGTTCGGGCCGATCCAGCGACCCCGGCAGGGCGGCAGCTACGTGCCGGTCCGCTACCTGGACACCGTCTACCTGCCCGCGCCCGGGTGGGGCGACGGGGGCGGCCACATCGGTGAGGCGTACGCCAACTACAAGATGGTTAACCGGACCACCCTCTACCAGGGGGACAAGGAGCTGGACTGGGGGAACGCCGAGTACCTCCAGGTTTCCGGGCTGGCCGAGCAGCGACTGCCGTACCGGCTCGTGGTGGAGAACGACAGGGCCGCGTGGACCAACCCGTACTCCCGGCAGACCCGCACCGAGTGGGGCTTCCACTCGGCGGTCACGGGGGAGGAGTCGGCCGAGGTGCTGCCGATGATCCAGCTGGACTACCAGGTGGCCATCGACTCCGCCGGCAGGGCGTCACGCCGGGCACCGCTGACCGTTGTCGCCTCCCACCTGCCCGACGTCACCGCCACGATCGGCGCGGTGACCGTCGAGGTGTCCTACGACGACGGGGCGACCTGGCAGAAGCAGCGGCTGACCCGGCACGGCGACGGCTGGCGCACCTCGCTGGCCGCACCGGCGAAGGCCGGCTTCGTGAGCCTGCGCACCACGGCGCGGGACAGCGCCGGCAACACCGTGAGCCAGAGCATCAGCCGGGCGTTCGGCCTGCGCTGACACGATGGTGACCGGCCGCCGGTCGGGGTGCGCGAAACACCCCGAGCGGCGGCCGGTGCCGTCAGTGGAGTTCCTCGACGAGCTGGTCCCAGTCCGTGCTGACCGGCAGCAGGTCGCCGGCCAGCCAGGCGGCGCTCTGGTCGTCGTGGTGCGGGTCGCCCGGCACCCCGCAGGCGCCCAGGGGGACCACCCAGCGGCTGTCCGAGCGGCGGGCCAGGTCCCAGACGAAGCGCGCCGCCGGCCCCCGGAAGCACCAGTGGGTGACCCCGGGCACGCTGGAGGTGGCCAACACGCAGTCGTGGTCACCGTCGAGCCGGGGGCCGGGCCCGGTGTCCGGACCGGGCAGGGCCCGCCACGCCGCCAGCCGGTGCAGGTCCCCCCAGAGCACCGGCTCGGCCGCCGCGTCGGCGACCTCCTCGGCCGCCGCGCCCACGAGCGCGGCGATGTCCACACCGGGCAACGGGTTCGCGCCGAGCAGGTGCTCCAGCGCGTGACCGACCCGCGGCGTCAGCGCCAACCAGGGCGCGAACACCTCGGGGTACGCGGGCAGCTCGGCCAACGCGGCCAGCGCCGGGTGGGCGGCGATCCGGCGTACGACAGCCGCCCGCAGCATGGCGTACGCCGCCGCGTCGGTGCTGTCGGCGGCCATCCGGCGGTCCCAGCGCAGCAGTCGTTCCCGCAGCGCGGCGGCGGCCGGACCGAGCCCCCTCGACTCCGCGAGGACCGCCAGCAACGGCCCGGCCGCGCCAAGGTACGTGTCGGTGTGCACCATCGCCATCTCGTCGGCCGTCCACGCCGGACGGGCGTCGAGCAACTCGGCGATGCGACGCGCCCGGTGCGGTGGGGCGAACTCCACCCCGAGCGGTGCCGCCAGCCCGTGTTCGTTGGCCATCACCGCCCGACCGTGCACCTCGGCACGGGGCATCGGCGCGTGCCAGCCCTGCCAGGCGTACGCGGCGTCCCATCCGGGGACCACCCGCCGGCCGTTTTCCGGGTGCCGTACCGGCACCACCCCGGCGACCCGGTGCAACAGCCCTCCGGCGGTGTCCGCGGCCTGCACCACGTTGACCGGCTCCACCCAGTGCCGCAGCGCGTGGTCGACGTCGGCCACGGTGCGGGCGCGCAGCAGCTCCGGCAGCGTCGCGAATCCGAGGTCACCCCGGACCCGGGGCGGGTAGCGCAGGCTGACGGCGGACTCGTCGTCCGGTCCACCGGCGATCACCGGACCACGATCGGTCTCCACCACCTCGACCTCGACCGGGTCGGCCCCGGCCACCTCGATCATCTCGACGTGGCGGTGCGCCGTGCGCCAGCCGTCCGGGCCGAGCGCCTGGACCCGGGGGCCGTCGCGGCGCAGCCGCTCCGCGTACACGTCCTGGTAGTCGGCCATCGCGTTGGTGATCGCCCAGGCCACGCCGCCGGTGTGCCCGAAGTGCGCGATGCCCGGCACGCCCGGCACCGCCAACCCGACCACGTCGTACTCCGGGCAGGCCAGCCGGATCTGCTGGTAGACACCGGGATCCTGGATGAACCGGTGCGGATCGCCGGCGAGCAGCGCGCCCCCGGTGCCGGTGCGCTCCGCGGCGAGAAGCCACCCGTTGCTGCCGGCCACGGCTGGCCCGTCGGTGGCGAAGCTGTCGACCGCGTCCGGCCCGAGCCGCTGCGCCACGTGCTCGCGCCAGAGCTTGCCGGGGAACCCGGCGAACAGGATGTGGTGGCCCAGCCAGACCGCGAGCGGCGTCCACGGCTCCCACCGCCCCGGGCTCAGCCCGGTGGCGGCGAACTCCGGTGACCGGGCCGACCCGGCGGCGAGATCGGCGTTGACGCCGTCCACGTACGCGCCCACCCACTCGGCGGTCGCCGGGTCCAACGAGGCGTGGCATCGCCGTGCGGTGTCGTCGAGCCGGACCTGCCGGACGAACCGGTCCCAGCCCAGCGCGTCAGGCCCGAGGATCGCCGCGCTGGTGCCCTGGGCTCGGTGCCGCTCCACCTCGATCTGCCAGGCCCGGTCGTACGCTGTCACCCGGCCCTGCGCCACCGCCAGCGCGAGCGGGTCGGCGGCCCGCAGGTGCGGCACTCCCCAGGGGTTGCGGAACCGTTGCGTCCTCATGCCGGCTCCGGGGCCAGGGTGGTGGCGCGGCGTCGGGCCGCGGGCACGACCAGCGGGGTGCCGGTCTCCGGGTCGTCGATCACCCGGCAGGGGAGCCCGAACACCTCCTCGACCAGCTCAGCGGTGACCACCGACGCCGGCTCCCCGGCGGCCACCACGCGTCCGTCGCGCATGGCGATCAGGTGGGTGGCGTAGCGGGCCGCGTGGTTCAGGTCGTGCAGCACCGCGACAAGGGTGCGGCCCTGCTCCTCGTGCAAACGGGCGCAGAGGTCCAGGATCTCGATCTGGTGGGCGATGTCGAGGTACGTGGTCGGCTCGTCGAGCAGCAGCAGGGGTGTCTGCTGGGCCAGCGCCATGGCGATCCAGACCCTCTGCCGCTGCCCGCCGGACAACTCGTCCACGGCCCGGTCGGCGAGGTCGTCGACCCCGGTCGCGGCCATCGACTCCTCGACCACCCGCTCGTCCTCGCGGGACCACTGCCGCAGCAGCCCCTGATGGGGGTAGCGACCCCGGGCGACCAGTTCGGCGACGCTGATGCCGTCCGGTGCGATCGACGACTGCGGCAGCAGGCCGAGCGTACGGGCCACCTTGCGGGCCGGCAGGTCGTGAATGTCCCGTCCGTCCAGCAGCACCGCGCCCGCGCTGGGGCGCAGCATCCGGGACAGGGCGCGCAGCAGCGTCGACTTGCCGCACGCGTTCGGGCCGATGATCACGGTGAAGGACCGGTCGGGCACCGCCACGGTCAGGTTCTTGGCAATGGTGCGCTGATCGTAGGCGAGGGTCAGCGAGGTGCCCCCGAGTCGGGAATCGCCGGGTCGCATGGGTGCTCCTTCAAGGGCGTCACTGGTGTTCACAGCCGGCCCGCCCGACGTTCCATCGCCAGCAGCCAGACCAGGTAACCGCCGCCGATCACGCCGGTCACCACGCCGACCGGGAGTTGGTGCCCGGCGAACGCGCGTTGCGCCACCAGGTCGGCCCCGACCAGCAGCGCCGCGCCGACGGCCATCGACGGCAGCAGGTTCGGACCCGGGGCCCGGGTCAGCCGTTTCGCCACGTGCGGGGCGACGAGCGCCACGAAGGACACCGGCCCGGCGGCGGCCGCCGCGAACGAGACCAGCAGCACGGCGGCGGCGAGCAGCACCAGGCGCAGCCGGCGTACCGGCACGCCCAGGGCGCTGGCGGCGTCGTCGCCCAACTCCATCATCCGCAGCGCCGGGGCGCAGCCGACGAGCACCAGCGGCGCCAGCACCACCAGCACGGCAAGGAGCGGCCCGGCGTTGGCCCAGCCTCGCCCGTCCAGGCTGCCGGTGAGCCAGAGGACCGCGCGGGCGGCTTCCATCAGGGGCGCCCGGGTCAGCAGGTAGCCGTTGACGCCGGTCAGGATCGCGGACACGCCGATGCCCACCAGGATGAGTCGGTAGCCGTGCACCCCGCGCCGCCAGGCGAGCGCGTAGATCACCAGGCCGGTGCCGAGACCACCGACGACCGCCGCGCCGGCCAACGCCAGGCTGCTGCCACCGAGGACGACCACCACCAGCGCCCCGGTCGACGCGCCCTGGGTGAAGCCCAGGATGTCCGGGCTGCCCAACGGGTTGCGGACCAGCGACTGGAACACCGTGCCGGCGAGAGCCAGCGCCGCACCGACCAACAGGGCGGTGACCAGCCGGGGCAGGCGCAGCTCAAGCACGATGAACTGCTCCGCCACAGTTCCACCGCCGGTCAGCGTGCGCAGCACGTCCGCCGGCCCCATCGGGTAGTCACCACTGCCCAGGGCCACCAGACCGAACCCGGCCGCGAGCACGGCCGCGCCCGCCCCGACACCCAACGCGCGCGGCCGGAACCGCAACGACAAGCCCTCGCTACGCAGAACCGTCACGGCTGGGCCACCGGTCGGCGGGTGACCAGCCACAGGAAGAGCGGGCCGCCCAGTACGGCGGTCACCATGCCGACCTGGAGTTCTCCGGGGCGGCCCAGCACCCGGCCGAGCACGTCGGCGCCGAGCAGCAACGCGGGTGCGAGCACCGCGCAGTACGGCAGCAGCCAGCGCAGGTCCGGGCCGGTCAGGGCGCGGACCAGGTGTGGCACGAGAAGCCCGACGAAGACGATCGGTCCGCACGCGGCGGTCGCCGCGCCGCAGAGCAGGGTGACGGCGACGATCACGGCGGCGCGGATCAGCGCGGGTCGAGCGCCGAGGGCTCGCGCCGCGTCGTCGCCGAGCGCCAGCGCGTTCAGCGGACGGGCGGAACCGAGCGCGACCAGCAGCCCGACGATGATGAACGGCAGCACCCGGGTCACGGTCGCGGAGTCCGCGCTGGCCAGTGAGCCGACCGTCCAGAAACGCAGCCGCTCCAGCGACGCGGTGTCCAGCAGCATCACCGCGCTCACGTAGGAGTAGAGAGTGGCGTTGAGCGCCGCCCCGGCCAGCGCGAGTCGGGCCGGGGTTGCGCCGCGTCCGCCGCCGACGGTGTAGACGAGCGCGGTCACCGCCGCCGCGCCGAGCAGCGCGAACCAGACGTACCCGCCGACTGCGGTGACGCCCAGGAACGCGGCGGCGGTGGCGACGGCCGCGGACGCGCCGGCGTTGATGCCGAGCAGTCCGGGGTCGGCGAGTGGGTTGCGGGTGAGGGCCTGCATGACAGCGCCCGCCACACCGAGAGCGGTGCCGGCGAGCAGCCCGAGCAGGGTGCGGGGCAGGCGCATCCGGTGCACCACCGCGTACTCGGTGGCGTCGCGGTGCAGCAATCCGGACCAGACGTCGGCGAGCGGCATGGCCTTCGCGCCGACCGCGATGCTGAGCACCACGATCACCGCGAGCAGTGCCACGGCGGTGACCAGGCCGGCGGCGCGGGCTGCCCGACGGCCACGCCGGCTCGGGGGTGCGGCCGTCGCCCTGGCTGGCACGGGCGGTGCCGGTCGTGTGACGGTGGGTGTGGCGTCCAGTGTGGGCTCCGGGGTGGTGGCGACACGGCGTACCGCTGTTGACAATGACCGAGGTTAGGCTAACCTAACCCCGCTGCCCTGGTCGACCCCGGCCAACCCTTGATCGAAAGACAACACCATGCCCGATGCCCTGTCCGCCCGCCGCCTCTCCCGCCGTGGCCTGCTGGCCGCCGGTGGCGCCGCCACGCTGGCCACCCTGCTCGCCGCCTGTGGCACTGACGACGCCGCGAAACCCGCCGCCGGCAACGGAAGTGACCCCTGGTCGTTCACCGACGACCGCGGCGCGAAGGTGGAGGCAGCGGCCCGTCCGGCCCGTGTGGTGGCCTTCACCGGGGTGGCGGCGGCCCTGATCGATTTCGGTCTCGACAAGCAGCTCGTGGGCGTCTTCGGGGAGACCAAGCGCGCCGACGGTACGGCCGAGCCGCAGGCCGGTGACCTTGACGTCGAGGGCGTCGAGATCCTCGGCAACGTGTGGGGCGAGTTCAGCCTGGAGAAGTACGCCGCGCTGCGCCCCGAACTGCTGGTCACCCACATGTACGACCCGGACGCGCTCTGGTACGTGCCGGACGAGAGCAAGGCCAAGATCCTCCCGCTGGCGCCCAGCGTGGCGATCACCACCGCCCGGGTGCCGATGACCAAGCCCATCGAGCGGTACGCGGCGCTGGCCGAGTCGCTCGGCGCGGACCTGTCCGCGAAGAAGGTCACCGACGGAAAGGCCCGCTTCGACGCCGCCGCCGAGGCGGTCCGACAGGCGGTGAAGGCCAACCCCGGGATCAAGGTGATGGCCTGCTCCGGGAGCCCCGACCTCTTCTACGTCTCCAACCCGAAGGTCAGCACCGACCTGATGTACTTCGCCGAGTTGGGCGTCGACATCGTGGTCCCCACCAAGCTCGAAGCCGGCGACTACTTCGAGGCGCTGAGCTGGGAGAGCGCCGGCAAGTTCCCGGCCGACCTGATCCTGCTGGACAACCGCGGCACCGCGCTGCAGGCCAAGGACCTCACGGCCAAGCCGACCTGGCAGCAACTGCCGGCGGTCAAGGCCAACCAGGTGAGCCCGTGGGACGCGGTGCCCCGCTTCTCGTACGCCGGCTCCGCGCCGCTGCTGGAGAACCTCGCCACCGCCATCCGGAACGCGAAGAAGGTCAGCTGACGAACACCACATCCCCGGGCGCACCGCCGCGCCCGGGGTGGGTTCCGGCTGCCCTCGTCCAAGACGTGGAAGGACCACCAGTGACCGTGCCGACGTACCCCGTCGAGACCACCACGCCGCCACCGGCGTCAACCGCCGCGCGGGCCCAGCTGCTGCACGGCGGCTCGGTCGAGCAGTACCGCCGGACGATCGCCGACGGCGTCGACCGGGTCGCCCGTCGGGTGGCCACAGTGGACCGTCCCGGCACCGGAATCACGCCGGCCGAGCTGGCCCCCCTGGTCGACCGGGTGGACCTGGACCGGCCACTGGGCGACGCCGGCGCCGCCCTCGACGAGCTGGAGAACGTCTACCTGCGCGACGCCGTCTGGTTCCACCACCCCCGCTACCTGGCCCACCTCAACTGCCCGGTGGCCATCCCGGCACTGCTCGGTGAGGCGGTGCTCACCGCCGTGAACTCGTCGCTGGACACCTGGGACCAGAGCGCCGGGGCCACCCTCATCGAGCGCCGGCTGATCGACTGGACGGCCGAGCGGATCGGCCTCGGTCCCCGCGCCGACGGCATCTTCACCAGCGGCGGCAGCCAGTCCAACCTCCAGGCGCTGCTGCTGGCCCGGGAGGAGGCGTGCGCCGACGCCATCGGCCCCGCGGCGCGCGCCGACCTGCTGCCCCGACTGCGCGTGCTCACCTCCGCCGCCGGTCACTTCAGCGTGCAGAAGTCGGCAAAACTGCTCGGCCTCGCCCCGGACGCGGTGATCGCGGTGCCCACCGACGCCCGGCGACGGATCCGGCCGGCCGCCGTCCGCGAGGAGCTCGCCCGGTGCCGCGAGGCCGGGCTGGTGGTGATGGCCGTCGTCGGCACCGCCGGCACCACCGACTTCGGCTCGATCGACCCGCTCACCGACCTGGCTGGGATCTGCGCGGCAGCCGGCGTGTGGCTGCACGTGGATGCCGCGTACGGCTGCGGTCTGCTCGTCTCGCCGACGCGCCGGCACCTGCTCGACGGCATCGAGCGGGCCGACTCGGTGACCGTGGACTTCCACAAGTCGTTCTTCCAGCCGGTCAGCTCCAGCGCGCTGCTGGTCCGCGACCGGCGGACGCTGCGGCACGTCACCTACCACGCCGACTACCTCAACCCGGCCCGGATGGTGGAGCAGCGCATCCCCAACCAGGTCGACAAGAGCTTGCAGACCACCCGCCGTTTCGACGCGCTGAAGCTCTGGCTCACCCTGCGGGTGATGGGCCCGGACGCGCTCGGTGGGCTCTTCGACGAGGTCGTCGACCGGGCCGCCGACGCCTGGCGACTGGTCAGCGAGGATCCGCGCTTCGAGGTGGTGACCCGCTCGGAGCTGAGCACCGTGGTGTTCCGCTACCTGCCCACCGGCCCCGGCCGCGAGTTGGCCGACGCCGCCAATCTGCACGCCCGGGAGGCCCTCGCGGCGTCCGGTCTCGCCGTGGTCGCCGGGACCCGGGTGGACGGCCGGCACTTCCTGAAGTTCACACTGCTCAACCCGGAAACCACAGTCGACGACGTCGGGTACGTGCTCGACCTGATCGCGACCCACGCCGGCCAGTACGTGCACGACCACGTCGACGCCGGCCTGACCTGCCACGTCGGCTGACGCCGATGAACCTGCCCCGTCGGCTGACGCCGGTGACCTCGAACCCGCGCCTGGAGACCCCGATGTCCACCCACGACTTCATCGCCATCGGGTTGGGCCCGTACAACCTGGGCCTGGCCTGTCTCACCGCGCCGATCGACGAGCTCGACGGGGTGTTCCTGGAGGCCCGACCGAGCCTCGCCTGGCACCCCGGCATGCTGCTGGAGTCGGCCCGGTTGCAGACCCCGTTCATCGCCGACCTGGTCAGCCTCGCCGACCCGACGTCGCCGTACTCCTTCCTCAACTACCTCAAGGAGATCGGCCGGCTCTACCCGTTCTACATCCGGGAGAGCTTCTACCCGCTGCGCAGCGAGTACGACGCGTACTGCCGGTGGGCGGCGGCGAAGCTGCCGAACCTGCGCTTCGGTCAGAGCGTGACAACCGTGGAGTACGACCCCGCCGACGAGCGGTACGTGGTGCGGGCCAGCACGGGCACGGGTGAGACCGTGCAGTACCGGGCCCGGCACCTGGTGCTCGGCACCGGCACCCCGCCGCACCTGCCCCCGGCCGTGGCCGACCTGCCGGGCGATGCCGTGCACAACTCCCACTACCTGGAGCACCGCTCGGCGCTGCGCACGAAGCGCAGCATCACGGTGGTGGGCAGCGGGCAGAGCGCCGCCGAGATCTACCACGACCTGCTCGGCGACATCGACCGGTACGGCTACCAGCTCAACTGGGTGACCCGGTCGCCGCGGTTCTTCCCGCTCGAATACACCAAGCTGACGCTGGAGATGACCTCACCGGACTACGTGGACTACTTCCACGCGCTGCCCGAGGCGACCCGCTACCGGCTGGAGTCCGAGCAGAAGGGCCTGTTCAAGGGGATCAACGCCGACCTGATCAACGACATCTTCGACCTGCTCTACGCGCACAGCGTCGACGGGCCGGTGAACACCCGCCTGCTCACCAACACCGAGCTGGTCAGCGCCGACCACCAGGACGGGCAGTACACGCTGGGGTTGCGTCAGGTGGAGCAGGAACGCGACTTCGCCCTGCGTACCGAGGGTCTGGTGCTGGCCACCGGCTACCACTACCGGGTGCCGGAGTTCCTCACGCCGGTGCGGGACCGGATCCGCTGGGACGCGCACGGCCGCTTCGACGTGGCCCGCAACTACAGCATCGACCACGCCGGGCGGGGCATCTTCCTGCAGAACGCGGGCACCCACACGCACAGCATCACCTCACCGGACCTGGGCATGGGCGCCTACCGCAACTCCTGGATCATCCGCGAGCTGCTCGGCCGGGAGCACTACCCGATCGAGAAGAGCATCACCTTCCAGGAGTTCGGGGTGTCGTCGTGACCACCGTCTTCACCCGGGTCGACGACGGGCTCGGTGAGTTCGCGCTGCGGCCACTCGATCCGGACGCCGACGCGGCGCTGCTGCACACCTGGGTGACCCACCCGAAGGCGGCGTTCTGGATGATGCAGGACGCCGACCTGGCCAAGGTCACCGAGGAGTACCAGCGGATCGCCGCGCACCGGCACCACGACGCGTACCTCGGGCTGTGGCGGGGGAGTCCCGCCTTCCTCGCGGAGCGCTACGACCCGGCCCACGTCGAGCTGGTCGGCCTCTACGACCACCAGCCCGGTGACGTGGGCATGCACTTCCTCTGCGCGCCGGTCGACGCGCCCGTGCACGGCTTCACCCGGGCGGTGATCGGCACCGTCATGGCGTGGCTCTTCGACGACCCGACGACCCGGCGGGTGGTGGTCGAACCGGACGTGCGCAACACCGCCGTGCACGCGCTGAACGCCGCCGTCGGCTTCACTGTCGTCGGCCCGATCGCCAAGCCGGAGAAGGCCGCGCTGCTCAGCGTGTGCACCCGAGCCCAGTTCCAGGCCGCCGCCGACCGCGCCGCCGCCGACCGAACCGAAGGAGCCCCGGCGTGACCACCACCGCCGTCCCCACCCACCCGCCCGTCGCCACCGCGCACCACGCCTCCGGCGACCCGGTCGGGCACCTCACCCCGCAGCGCTGGGCCCGGGCCAACCGACTGCTGGTCCGCAAGGCGCTCGCCGAGTTCACCCACGAGCGGCTGCTCACCCCGCAGGCCGTGGCCGGTCCCGACGACCGTCAGTGGTACGAGATCGCCAGCGACGACGGCACCGTCACCTACCGGTTCGCGGCGCGGGTGCTCGCCCTGGCGCACTGGCAGATCGACGCGGACAGCATCACCCGACACCGCGACGGCACCTCGCTGACCCTGGACGCGGTGGACTTCATCGTCGAACTGCGCGACACGCTCGGGCTTTCCGCGCGGGTGCTCCCGGTCTACCTGGAGGAGATCACCTCGACGCTGGCGGGTACGGCGTACAAGCTGGCCCAGGCCGCGCCGAGCGCCGCCGAGCTGGCCGAGGCGGACTTCCAGACCATCGAGACCTCGATGACCGAGGGGCACCCCTGCTTCGTGGCGAACAACGGCCGGCTCGGCTTCGGCGTCGACGAGTACCACCGGTACGCCCCGGAGGCCGCCGCGCCGGTGCGGCTGGAGTGGCTGGCCGCGCACCGGGACCACTCGACGTTCAGCAGCGCCGCCGACCTCGACTACGACACGCTCATCGAGAGCGAGTTGGACGCCGCGACCCGGGCCCGGTTCGCGGCCACGATGGCCGATCTCGGGCTGGACCTCGCCGACTACCACCTGATCCCGGCGCACCCGTGGCAGTGGTGGAACAAGCTGGCGGTCACCTTCGCCGGTGAGCTGGCCGAGCGGCGGCTGGTGCACCTCGGCCCCGGGCCGGACGTGTACCTGGCCCAGCAGTCCATCCGCACCTTCTTCAACGTCAGCGAGCCGGGTCGGCACTACGTCAAGACCGCGCTGTCGGTGCTGAACATGGGCTTCATGCGCGGGTTGTCGGCGGCGTACATGGAGGCCACCCCGGCGATCAACGACTGGCTGGCCGACCTGATCGCCGCCGACGAGGTGCTGACCGGCACCGGCCTGACCGTCATCCGGGAGCGGGCCGCTGTGGGTTACCGGCACCGGCAGTACGAGGCGGCGACCGAGCGCACCTCCCCGTACCGCAAGATGCTGGCCGCCCTGTGGCGGGAGAGCCCGGTGCCCGAGCTGGCGCCGGGGCAGCGACTGTCCACGATGGCCGCGCTGCTGCACGTCGACGACGAGGGCGGCTCACTGGCGGCCGCGCTGATCGCCCGGTCCGGCCTGGCGCCCGAGGTGTGGCTGCGCCGCTACCTGGACGCCTACCTGACCCCGCTGCTGCACAGCTTCTACGCCCACGACCTGGCCTTCATGCCGCACGGCGAGAACGTCATCCTGGTCCTCGACGAGCAGGACACCGTCCAGCGGGTGATTTTCAAGGACATCGCCGAGGAGATCGCGGTGATGAGCGAACGGGTCGAGCTGCCGGCGGCGGTGGAGCGGATCCGCGTCGAGGTGCCCGACGACACCAAGCTGCTGAGCATCTTCACCGACGTGGTGGACTGCTTCCTGCGGCACCTCAACGCGGTCCTGGTCGAGGCCGGTGTTCTCGCCGAGGACGACTTCTGGCGCACTGTCGCGGCCTGCGCCGCCGACTACTTCGACCGGGTGCCGCACCTGGCCGAGCGGGTCCGCCACTACGACCTGTTCGCCCCGGAGTTCACGCTGTCCTGCCTCAACCGGCTGCAACTGCGCGACAACCAGCAGATGATCGACCTGGCCGACCCGTCGGCGGCGCTCCAGTTCGTCGGCACCCTGACCAACCCGCTCGCCGCCCACGCTCCGGCCCGGTGACCGCAATCGCGTTTGATCAGCGCGCACGGCAACGGGTGCAATAGGCGGATGGGAGTTCTGAGTACCGCGAGCCTGTTCGCCGCCACCCTCACCACCGGCCTGACCGCCGGGCTGTTCGCCGCCTTCGCGTACGCGGTCATGCCGGGTCTTGCCCGTGCCGACGACCGGACGTTGGTGCTCGCCATGCGGCGGATCAACGAGTCGATCCTCAACGGGTGGTTCGCCGTGTGCTTCGGCGGCGCGCTGCTGTTCACGCTGGTGGCGGCGGCGCTGCACCTGGGGGCCGAGCGTCGGGCGGTGCTGCCGTGGATCGTCGCCGGGCTGCTGCTGTACCTGGTGGTGCTCGGCGTCACCGCCGCTGTCAACGTGCCGCTCAACAACGTGCTGGCCCGCGCCGGCGACGTCGACGACGCCACCGACCTCGCGGCGCTGCGGGCGCGCTTCGAGGTCACCTGGGTACGCGGCAACGTGGTTCGTGCCGTCGCGTCGACCGGCGCTTTCGGCTTGCTGGCGTGGGCCCTGGTCGCCGAGGGCCGGCTGCTCGGCTGAGGCCGGGCGGGCGACCGGCCGGGTCGCGGTTGCCTCAGTCGGTCGGCTCTGCCGTGCCGGCCTGCTGGAACGCGCGGGCCAACTGGGCGAGGTCGAACCCCTCGAAGTGCTGGAGGAACCGGCGGCGTACGGCGGCCAGGTGACTGGGCCAGGATTCCTCCAGGCGGGCGTAGCCCTCGTCGGTGAGGACGGCGTTCCAGCCGCGCGCGTCCTCCTCGCAGCGTTCCCGTCGGACCAGGCCCTGCGTCTCCAGCCGGATGATCGTGCGGGTCATGCCGCTGAGGGAGAGGTAGCAGAGCGCCGCGAGTTCGTTCATGCGCATCCGCCGGTCGGGTGTCTCGGAGAGGTTCATCAGCGCGGTGTACTCGGTGAGCGGCAGCTGACGGTCACCGACCATGTCCGCGTCGATAGCCCGGGGCAGGACGTGCATCACCTGGCCCAGGGCGCGGACCAGGGATTCCTCATCAGGGGTGAGGGGTTGCGGAGTTGCTGCGGAGGGGTTGGACATCCTCTTATCATACTTGCTTGACTCAGCAAGTGCTTACCCTCTGTGTGACCACGCCCATACGCGAAGTATTTGCTTGACCAATCAAGCAGCGATAGCGTTCCCCGTCGTCAGGCAAGAACCTCTGAAAGGCGCCACACATGACCAGGATCGGGATCATCCTCGGAAGCACCCGTCCGGGGCGTAACGGCGAGGCCGTCGCCCGCTGGGTGCTCGAGATCGCCAAGCAGCGCTCCGACGCGGAGTACGAGCTGATCGACCTGCTGGACTACCAGCTGCCGCACCTCGACGAGGCGTACCCGCCCTCGATGGGCCAGTACACCCAGCCGCACACCAAGCGGTGGGCCGAGACGATCGCGTCGTTCGACGGGTTCGTCATCGTCACCCCCGAGTACAACCACTCGACCTCGGGTGCCCTGAAGAACGCGATCGACTTCCTCTACGCCGAGTGGAACAACAAGGCCGTCGGCTTCGTCAGCTACGGCTCGGTCGGCGGGACGCGCGCCGTGGAGCACCTGCGTCTGATCTCCGGTGAGCTCCAGATGGCCGATGTGCGCTCGCAGGTCGCGTTGTCGCTCTTCACCGACTTCGAGAACTTCAGCGTCTTCAAGCCCAACCAGTTCCACCAGGACTCACTGACCGCCACGCTCGACCAGGTGGTCGCCTGGAGCACGGCGCTCGCTCCGCTGCGCAAGGGCTGAGCACGTCGCACCTTTCGGAAACGGCCGTGGGGGATCCCACGGCCGTTTCCGGCGTTCAGTGTCGCGCCCATGCCCGGCGGCCAGCGTCGGAGCGGTGCTTTCACTACCCTTGGCGCTGACCGTCCTGTTGTCGGCCTTCATCTTCCTCACCTACGGCTTCGTCGACGTGTTGATCTACCACGTCACACACGACCTCGGCGGCTCCGAGGGCACCGTCGGCACGGTGCTCGGCTTGGCGGCGCTGGGCACGTCCCGGCACGTCGCGGCACAGTGCGGTGCCGACGCCCCGGCCCCGCGCGTCAGCGGCGACCATGAAGCTGGCGGTGGACACACGAGCGCCCGGCCCGGGCCGGTTGGCACCCATCTTCGCGGTGCCGAGAACCCGCTCGCCGTCGACCGCCACGACGGTCCGCGCCGGCGCCGCCTCGACCCACATGCCGTACGACTGCTCGGCGGTCAGCGCCGGGTCGTAGGGGAACGTCTCCTGTGCCCGGATCACCTCCTCGATGATCGGCCACACCTGCGACCAGTCCCGGTCGACGAAATCCCGAATCAGCACCCGGGGAGGTCAGGCCCCGGCAGGAGCCGCGAACAATCCGTTTATCCGCAGGTGCATCCACCCGGCCTACCCGGTGCGGGGCATGGGTCGTGACGAGACGTCACGGATCCGTCGCTTCGACGAAAGGCCCGCTGATGAAGATCGCACGACTCGCCGCCCGGATGGCGGTGGGCGCCATGGCCACCGCGCTGGCCACCACGGCCATCGCTGTGCCGGCCGCTCAGGCGACCGGCAAGGCCAAGCCGCTCGGTACGAAATCACTCGCCGCGGTGCTCACGAAGGACACCAGCGGTTTCGACCGCAACTCGCGGGACTTCGACGTGCTGACGGCCGCCGTGCTGGCCGTGCTGGAGGCCAAGCCGAACTCTCCGGTCAAGGTGCTCACCGACGGCACCGTGGCGCTGACCGCGTTCATCCCCACCGACGCGGCCTTCCAGCAGTTGGTCCGCGAGATCACGCAGGCCCAGAAGTTGCCGAGTGAGAGCGCCGCCTTCACCGCCGTGGCCGGACTGGGCATCGACACCGTCGAGTCGGTGCTGCTCTACCACGTCGTCCCGGGCGCCACCATCGATCGCAAGACGGCGGTCCGGGCCGACGGCACGGACCTGACCACCGCGCTCGGCTCGACCGTCGAGGTCGACGTGCGCACCTACCTGTACTTCTTCCGCCAGGTGCGGCTGGTCGATGCCGACACCGACGACCGTGACGCCCGGGTCGTCTCCTACGACGTCAACAAGGGCAACCGGCAGATCGCGCACGCCGTGGACCGGGTGCTGCGCCCGATCGACCTGCCCTGACCGAGGGCGGGTGGCGTCCGACCATGCGCCGGACGCCACCCGCG
The DNA here is from genome assembly GCF_044456785.1 of Micromonospora sp. NPDC050795. Lineage (NCBI taxonomy): Bacteria > Bacillati > Actinomycetota > Actinomycetes > Micromonosporales > Micromonosporaceae > Micromonospora > Micromonospora sp. NPDC050795. Next base: position 39,889 of record NZ_JBITGE010000042.1, read on the forward strand.
CCGGGAGGTCAGCCCGAGGCGAGCGCGGCCAGCTCCTCGTCGAGCAGGGTCGCCAGCCGGGCGGACCGCCCGGGATGGCTGTGCACGGTCATCCCGCGGCTGGGCATCTCCACTGTCATCAGCAGGTACAGGTGCAACCGGTAGAGACCGAGCCGGCGGCGTGCCGAAGCGTCCAGCACCAACGGTTCGGACGCACCGGCCTGGTAGCCGCGCATCAGGGGGTGCTCCGGCTCGTCCTCCACGCGTCGGAAGAGCAGCGGCGAGACCAGGTCCAGCAGTGGGTCGCCGTAGAGGAACCTCTCGCCGTCCACCAGGCCGCGCAGCCGCAACCGGCCGTCCGCGTCGGGTGCCGCCAGCACGTTGCCGTCCCAGCAATCGAAGTGCAGCAGCGCCGGTCGGCGTACCTCGTCGAGCACGTCGGCGTGCCGGCCCACCAGCGCGTGCAGCTGCTCCGGGGTCACCGGCAGTCGGACGTCCCAGTCGGCCGCGTCGGCCAGGAGCGCGTCGAGCATCGCCGTGAACGCCGCCCGCCAGGTCGGTCCGCCGGCCCGGCCGTCGTCGTATCCGAACCGCTCACCGGTCACCCCGTGCAACGCGGCGAGGGCCACCCCGAGGTCGTGGCGCGCCGGGCCGTCGTCGAGGGCGACACCGGCCTCGGCCAGGTCGGACAGCGACCGGCCGGGAAGCATCGCGGTGACCAACCACTCGCCGTACGCCGGGTCGGCGCCGCACCAGAGCACCGGGGGGACGGGCACCTGAGGCGCCCGCTGCGCGACGAGTCGAAAGTATCGCTCCTCGGCAGCGCAGAGCCCCCGCTCGTAGCGCAGCAGCGGCGTTCCGGCCGGCGGAGCCAGCTTCACCACCACCCGACGCTCGTCGTCAAGCAGCGCCCCCAGACCGTCGCGTACCCGCCGCCGGCCAGCGGACCAGCGTCGCGGACCCGGGTGTGTGGGCCGAACGACGCAGCGATCAGGTCTGCCATGTCGGCGCGCGTGAGGGACCGCTGGGTCGGGCTGACACCGGTCACGACGTGCTGTCACCCCGGCGGGCGCGTGGCGCGGAACCCGCGGTGGCGCGGGTGGACCGGGGGACGGGACCGGCGGTGTCGCGGCGGACCAACTCGGCGGGGAGCACCTCGACCCGGGGCGTCGGGGCTTCGACGCCGAGCACCAGGGACATCGCCCGCACACCCATGTCGACAAGAGGGAGTCGCACTGTGGTCAGTGCCGGGGTCACGTCCCGGGCGATCGGCATGTCGTCGAAACCCAGCACCGAGATCTGCTGTGGCACCGCCATCCCACGCGCGCGCAGGGTGGCGAGCGCGCCGATGGCCATCGAGTCGTTGAGCGCCACGACGGCGGTCAGCTCCGGGTCGGCGTCGAGCAGTCGGGCGGTGGCCTCCGCACCACCGTCGCGGTCGAACTCCGCGTACCGGATGCGCCCTTCGGGCAGCTCGCGACCCTGCTCGGTGAGGGCCTGCCGGAGGCCGGCGAGCCGGTCGGTGGTGGTGGTCAGGATGCGCGGGCCGGCGACCACGCCGATCGCCCGGTGTCCCAACCCGCACAGCTCCCGCCCGGCGAGGTAGCCGCCGGTCCGGTTGTCCGGCATCACCGCGTCGCCGGAGTGCTCGTGCCGGCCGATCACCGCCACCCGCCCGCCGGTGGCCTCGTACGCGGCGAGCTTCTCGTTGAGCTGCCGGGTGAACGCCTCGTCGTGGTAGCCCGAGCCGGCCAGGATCAGCGCCGCGACCTGGTGGCCGCGCAGCAGCTCCACGTACTCCAACTCGCGGTCCGGGTCCCGGTAGCTGTTGCAGATCATCAGCAGCCGGCCCTGGTCGGTGGCGACCCGTTGCAGCCCCCGGGTGATCTCCGCGAAGTACGGGTCGGAGACGTCGTGCACGATCACACCGACCGCGCTGCGGTGCGAGCGGGCCAGCAGTTGGGCGTGCGCGTTCGGCACGTACTGCAACTCGGCGACGGCGGCGAGCACCCGCTCCCGCAGCTCGTCGGTGACCGGCTTGCTGCTGCCGTTGATGACCCGGGAGGCGGTGGCGGGTGAGACGCCCGCTCGGCGGGCCACATCGGACAGGGTCGCCATGGCCCGCCCCCTCGATCTGTTGACGGCGTTTCGTCGTGCCGGCTAGCGTCACCGTACCGCAGAGAAAGCCCTTTCCCGCAGGGAGGCCCGGCCGTGTCCGATCGCTTCGCGGTACTTCAACTCGACGAACTTCCCGCCCGACGCTGCTCGTGTGGGACCACCCGCCGGGGCTTCATCGCCGAGAGCGAGGGCCAGGCCAGCGTGCATCTGCTCCAGGTACAGGACGCGGTGACCCACCACCACCGGGTCGCCACCGAGTACTACGTCGTGCTCGCCGGTGAGGGCGAGGTCGAGCTGGACGGCGTCCGTCACCCCGCTCGGCCGATGTCCGCGTTCCTGATCAAGCCGGGCTGCCGGCACCGGGCCATCGGCGACCTCACCGTGCTGCTGGTGTCACTGCCGGCAGCGGACGACACGGACGAGTACTTCGATGCGTGATCGGCCGGTGCCGCTGCCCGGCGGAGTCGGGGTGTCCCGCCTGCGCGTCTACGACACGGCGGCCCCGGACGGCCTGGTCGGCGGCACCCCGCACGTGCACCTGTGCTGCACCGAGGGGTACGTGGTGACCGACGGCGAGGGTGTGGTGCAGACCCTGACCACGGCCGGCTATCGGGAGACGCCGCTGCGGCCGGGGGTGGTGGTCTGGTTCGAGCCGGGCACCGTGCACCGCCTGGTGAACGACGGCGGGCTGAGCATCGTGGTCCTGATGCAGAACAGCGGCCTGCCCGAGGCGGGCGACGCGGTGTTGACGTTCCCACCCGAGGTGCTGGCCGATCCGGCCGCGTACGCCGTGGCGGCGGCGTTGCCCGACGGGGGAGCGCCGGGGGCGGACGTGCGCGTCGCGTACCGCCGTCGGGATCTTGCGGTGACCGGCTTCCAGGCGCTGCGGTCTGGTGGTCCGGCGGCGTTGGCCGCGTTCCACGCCGCCGCGACAGCCCTGCGCCAGCCGTTGCTGGCGCGGTGGCGGCAGCGGTGGGAGGCCGGCGCGGGCCGCGCCGCCGCCGACACCGCCGCTCAGCTCGACGCCCTGGAGCGAGGGGATCCGGGACACCTGGGCGACGCCGGGGTGTACGCGGTGGACGCGCCGGTCGAGCGGGGCCGGTTGGGCATGTGCGGCCTCCTGGACACCTACCCGGCGGCTGGTTGACCGTCCCATCGGGACGGCTGTCGAAGGCTCCAGGCATCGGCGGAAACAGATCGAGGAAAGGCCTTGCCCGGCGTGAGGGGGCCGCCTACGCTCCAGGAAAGCGTTTGCCTGATCCGTCGACCGGCCCGTTCCGTGGGCGTCGTGCCGGGCCCCGAGGAGGTTCCGCGTGACCGAGAACTCTTTGGACACGGTGGGTCGGCAGGCCGCCGCCGACCCGGCCGGCGGTGCGCGAGCAGCCGCTGCCGGGCCCGGCGGCACCGATGCGCCGCAGGCCCATGACGGCGCGGTTCTGTCCTCTGTGGTGACACCACCACCCGGCGGCGGCCGACCACCGCGTCCCACGCTCGCTCGTCGGGCGGTGACCTTCGCCGACTCGCTCTGGCGCCCGGCGCTGGTGCTCGCGGTCTTCTTCGCCGCCTGGTGGTTCGTGGCGGCCCGCGAGTACGTCCCGAACTACCTGGTGCCCACCCCCGGCCAGGTCTGGGAGACGATGACCACCCAGTGGTCCGAGCTGGCCCGGCATACCCTGGTCACCCTCTACGAGACAGTGCTCGGCTTCGTGCTCGCCGCCGCGCTGGGTCTGGTCACCGCTGTCGCCATCGCCTACTCCCGCACCCTGGACAAGGCGCTCTACCCGATCGTCCTGTTCGCACAGGTCATCCCGAAGATCGCCATCGCGCCGCTGCTGGTGGTCTGGTTCGGCCTCGGCCTCACCCCGAAGATCATCCTGGCGGTGCTCATCGCGTTCTTCCCGGTGGTCATCTCCGGCGTGGCCGGGCTGCGCTCCACCGACCCGGAGCTGCTCGACCTCGCCGCCACGATGGGCGCCGGGCCGTGGCGCACCTTCCGCAAGATCCGCTTCCCGAACGCGTTGCCGCACCTGATGGCCGGCCTGAAGGTGGCCGTCACCCTCGCCGTGGTCGGTGCCGTGGTCGGTGAGTTCGTCGGCGCCAGCGAAGGGCTCGGCTACGTCCTGTTGCTGGCCAACGGCAACCTCGACGCCCCACTGCTGTTCGCCGACCTGATCCTGATGTCCGCCATCGGCATCGTCCTGTTCGTCCTGGTCGAGATCGCCGAGGCACTGCTCATTCCGTGGCACGCCAGCCGCCGGGCCGGCGTGTCCCTCACCACCTCCTGACCGACCCCATCACGGAGGCACCGATGAAACGCACCGCCACCACCATCCTGGCCACCGCCGCCCTGCTGTTCGCCGCCACCGGCTGCGGTGGGGACGACCCCGCCGGCAAGACCGGCGCGGACGGCAAGAAGCAGGTCACCCTCACCCTCAACTGGGTGCCCTACGGCGAGCACGCGCCCTTCTACTACGGCCTGCAGAAGGGTTACTACTCCGCCGAGGGCATCGACCTGAAGATCCTGCCCGGCAACGGCTCCGGCAACACCGTCAAGCAGGTCGCCCAGAAGCAGACCGACTTCGGGTGGGCCGACAGCCCGGTGCTGCTGAAATCGGTGGCCAGCGGCATGCCGGTGCGCAGCCTCGGCGCGTACCTGGAGAAGGGACCCTCCTCGGTGGAGTTCTTCACCGAGGAGAACATCAAGACCCCGGCCGACCTCAAGGGCAAGACCGTCGGCGGCACCCCCGGCGACGCCCTCTACGCGACCTTCCCGGCCTGGCTGGAGAAGAACGGCCTCAAGAAGGACGACGTCAAGGTGGTCAACGTCGACGCCGCCGGCAAGATCGCCGCTCTGGCCGAGGGCAAGGTCGACGCCATCATGGGCTTCTTCCACGACCAGACGCCCACGATCGAGAGCAAGACCGGCAAGAAGGTCGACGTGCTGCTCTTCGCCGACTACGGGATGAACCTGCTCGGCACCGGCCTGATCGCCAACACCCAGACCCTGCAGAAGGACCCGGAGCTGGTCCGCAAGTTCGTCAAGGCCACCCAGAAGTCGTGGGCCGACGCCGCCCGGGACCCGGCTGGCGCGGTGAGCGCGATGGCGGCCCTGGCCGAGAACGAGCCGGCGCCCGAGGTGCTGACCAAGCAGCTCACGCTCAACATGCCGCTGATCGGCGCGGACGGCCCGCCCGGGGTGAACACCGAGGCCCAGTGGAGCGAGACCATCGACCTGATGTCCCGCTATGCCGAGTTGAAGGACCCGGGAGCGCCCAACGCGTACTGGGACTCCTCGTACGCGGCGCAGGGGTGACCCGGTGACCGCCGCGCCGGCAGCCACCGGCACCGCCATCGGGATGTCCGGGCTGACCGTCCGGTTCACCACCCGGCGGACGCAGACCACCGCGTTGGACGACGTGTCGCTGGACATCGAGCCGGGCGAGTTCGTTACCATCGTCGGCCCGTCCGGCTGTGGCAAGTCCACCCTCCTCAAGATCGTCGCGGGGTTGGTCAAGCCGACCAGCGGTGACGTGTCCCTGCTGGAGCGCCCGGTGCGCGGCCCGCAGAAGGAGATCGGCTTCGTCTTCCAGAAGGCCGCGTTGCTGGAGTGGCGCGGCGCCCGAGCCAACATCCTGCTCCAGGCCGAGATGCGCGGCATGGACCGGGCGCAGGCGGCCCGCCGCGCCGACGAGCTGATCGAGATGACCGGCCTCACCGGTTTCGAGAAGGCGTTGCCACACGAGCTGTCCGGCGGCATGCAGCAGCGCGTGGCGCTCTGCCGCGCACTGCTGCACTCCCCGCCGGTGCTGCTCATGGACGAACCGTTCGGCGCCCTGGACGCGCTGACCCGGGAGCAGATGAACGCCGAACTGCACCGGATCTGGCGCGAGACCGGGACCACTGTGGTGCTGGTCACCCACTCCATCGCCGAGGCGGTCTTCCTCGGCACCCGGGTCGTGGTGATGAGTCCCCGGCCCGGCCGGATCATCCGCACCTTTCCGGTCGAGCTGCCGGCGCACCGCGACTACGCGCAGGTGATGTCGGATCCCCGCTTCGACCGGCTCGCCACCGACCTGCGTGGGTTGCTCGGCAGCGCGGCCGCCAACCACTGAGCGCGGATCGGCACGACCAGCACGACGGAAGGAACACCATGACCCGCAGGTCGATCGGCATCATCGTCAACGGCGTGACCGGACGGATGGGCTACCGGCAGCACCTCGTCCGGTCGCTGCTGGCCATCCGCGAATCCGGTGGTGTGGCGTTGGCCGACGGCACGACCATCTGGCCGGAACCGGTCCTGGTCGGGCGTAACGAGACGAAGCTCCGGGAACTCGCCGAGCGGCACGGGCTGACCGACTGGACCACGGACCTGACCTCGGCGCTGGCCCGCGACGACGTCGAGATCTACTTCGACGCGCAGGTCACCCAGCAGCGGGAGAAGGCGATCCGGCAGGCCATCGAGGCCGGCAAGCACATCTACACGGAGAAGCCTCTCGCCGAGGACACCGCCGCCGCGCTCGACCTGGCCCGGGCGGCGGACGCGGCCGGCGTCCGCACCGGTGTGGTGCAGGACAAGCTCTTCCTGCCCGGTCTGCGCAAGCTCAAGCGCCTCATCGACGGCGGCTTCTTCGGTCGGATCCTCTCGGTGCGCGGCGAGTTCGGGTACTGGGTCTTCGAGGGCGACTGGCAGCCCGCTCAGCGGCCGTCGTGGAACTACCGGACCGAGGACGGCGGCGGCATCGTCGTCGACATGTTCCCGCACTGGCACTACGTGCTGGAGGAGCTGTTCGGTCGGGTCACGGCCGTCTCCTGCGTGACCGCCACCCACGTGCCCGAACGGGTCGACGAGGCCGGTCACCCGTACGCGGCCACCGCCGACGACGCCGCGTACGGCATCTTCGAACTCGACGGCGGGGTGATCGCGCAGATCAACTCCTCCTGGGCGGTGCGGGTGTACCGCGACGAGCTGGTGGAGTTCCAGGTCGACGGCACCGAGGGCAGCGCGATCGCCGGCCTGCGCAACTGCCGGGTGCAGCACCGGGCCCTCACCCCGAAGCCGGTGTGGAACCCGGACCTGCCGGCCACCGAGGACTTCCGCGCCCAGTGGGCCGAGGTGCCCGACAACGAGGAGTTCGACAACGGCTTCAAGGCGCAGTGGGAGGCGTACCTGCGGCACGTGGTGGCCGGCGAGCCGTTCCGGTGGGACTTCCTGGCCGGCGCGCGCGGCGTGCAGCTCGCCGAGCTGGGGCTGCGCTCGGCCCGCGAGGGCGCGCGTGTCGAGGTGCCGGAGCTGCGCTCATGACCGCCGAGGTGGTGCTGCCCGGTGGACGCCGGCACCGGCTGGCCGGGGGTGGCGGCTTCGCCCGACCGGACGCGCCGGCGACCAGCCGGATCGCGTACGCCGCCGCGCACGTGGTCGCCGACCCGGGCGCGGAGAACGTGCCGGGGGCCCCGGCAACGGTGGACTGGGACACCACCCTCGCCTTCCGGCGGCATCTCTGGTCGTACGGGCTCGGGGTCGCCGAGGCGATGGACACGGCCCAGCGGGGGATGGGGCTGGACTATCCGGCCACCCGGGAGCTGATCCGACGCAGCGCCGCCGAGGCCCGCGCGGTCGGCGGGCGGATCGTCGCCGGGGTCAACACCGACCAGCTGCCCGCCGGCCCGGCCACCCTGGCGGCGGTCACCGCCGCGTACGCCGAGCAGCTCGACGACGTCCGCGCCGCCGGGGCCCGACCGGTGCTGATGTGCAGCCGGCACCTGGCCGCCGCCGCACGCGGCCCGCAGGACTACCTGCGGGTGTACGACGAGCTGCTCGGCGCCGTCGACGAACCGGTGGTGCTGCACTGGCTGGGTCCGATGTTCGACCCGGCGTTGACCGGCTACTGGGGTGCGGTCGACCTGGACCTGGCCGCCGACACGGTGATCGAGCTGATCAAAGCGCACCAGTCCACGGTGGACGGCATCAAGGTGTCGCTCCTGGACGCCGACCGGGAGATCGCGCTGCGCCGCCGCCTGCCGGCCGGGGTACGCCTTTACACCGGTGACGACTTCCACTACCCGGAGCTGATCCGGGGCGACGAGGTGGGGCACTCCGACGCGCTGCTCGGGGTGTTCGCGGCCATCGCGCCGGCCGCCGCCGCCGCGTTGGCCGCCCTGGACCGGGGGGACCTGTCGGCGTACGACGAGATCTTCGGGCCCACAGTGCCCCTGGCCCGGCACCTGTTCGCGGCACCGACCTGGCACTACAAGACGGGGATCGTGTTCCTGGCCTGGCTGGCCGGGCACCAGGACCATTTCACGATGGTCGGTGGCGCGCAGTCCGGCCGGTCCCCGGCACACCTGGCCACCCTGCTCACCCTGGCCGACGCGGCCGGGCTACTGCCCGACGCCGACCTGGCCGCCGCCCGCGCCCGAGCGCTGTTCACCGTGGCGGGGGTGGCGCAGTGAGCGCCGGGTTCGCGGGTGCGGCAGCGCCGCGGGCTGGCGACGAGGGGCTGCGGCGGTTCTCGTTCAACCAGGCGACCGCCCAGCGCTGGCCGTTGCCCGAGGTGGTGGCCGGGTGCGTGGCGGCCGGCGTGCCGGGCATCGGCCTGTGGCGGGAGCCGGTGGCCGAGTACGGGTTGGCCCGATCGGCGAAGCTGGTCCGCGACGCCGGCCTCGCTGTCACGTCGCTGTGCCGGGGCGGGTTCTTCTCCGCCGACGGCTGGCGGGCGGAGAACCTGCGGGCCATCGAGGAGGCCGCCGCCCTGGGTGCCCCGGAGCTGGTGCTGGTCTCCGGTGGGCTGCCGGTCGGCAGCCGGGACGTCGACGGCGCACGGCGTCGGGTCGCCGACGCGATCGGCGAGCTGGCGCCGCACGCCGAGGCCGCCGGGGTACGGCTGGCCATCGAGCCGCTGCACCCGATGTTCGTCGCCGACCGGTGCGTGATCGCCACCCTCGGCCAGGCGTTGGACATCGCCGAGCGGTTCGACCCGGCGGTGGTCGGCGTGGTGGTCGACGCCTACCACGTCTGGTGGGACGACACGGTGTACGCGCAGATCGCGCGCGCGGGCGAGTGGATCGCCGCGTTCCAGGTGTGCGACTGGGTGACCCCGCTGCCGGAGGGGGTGCTGCTCGGCCGGGCGTTGCCCGGCGACGGCTGCATCGAACTGCGTCGGCTCCGCGAGGCGGTGGACGCGGCCGGCTACGTCGGCCCGATCGAGGTGGAGGTCTTCTCCGCCGAGGTGTGGGCACGTCCGGGCGCGGAGGTGCTCGACGCCGCGATCGCCGGCTACCTGCGCCACGTTGCCTGACAGCCCCGAACGGCGGTGGCCGGCGGCGGTCGGCGCGTGGCTGGGCATCGGCACCGCACCCGCCACGCTGGTCCTCGGCGCGGCGATGGCCGCCCGACACGGTGGCGCGGTGCCGGTTGCCGGGCTGCTGGTCGGCGGGGCGCTGATGGCGGCCCTGCTCTGGGGGCAGGGCCGGATCGGGCTGCGCCGGCCGCTCGGCGACGGCGGGACGTTGACCGCGGTGCTGCCCGCGTACCTGGGGGACACCTCGCGGTTGCTGCTGGCGGCGGTGCTGGCCGTGTCGATGGTCGGGTGGAACGGGTTCAACGTGGGGCTCGGTGGGGCCTCGCTGGCCGCGCTGACCCACCTGCCCGGCTGGGCCGGGCCGGCGCTGCTGGAGGTGGCGGTCCTCGCCGTCTCCTGGGCGCCGGCCCGGCTCGGTAACCGGGTCGCGGTGGTCACCACGCTCAGCGCGGTGGTGCTGGTCGGCTGGTGCCTGACGGTGCTTCCACCACCCGGTGCGCCGGTCCGCCTCGCCGGCGGCGGGCTCGCCGACGCCGCCGCGTTGATCGGGTACGCGGCCGTGTTCGCGCTGCGTGCACCGGACTTCAGCGTGGGCCTTTCCCGAAGGCGGGACCTGGCCTGGTGCGTGGGGCTGCTGGTCGGGCCGGCGCTGCTCGGGGTGCTGGCCGGGGCCGGCCTGTGGCTGCGGACCGGCTCGGCCGACGTGGTCGCGCTGCTCGCCGCCGGCTCGGGGCTGGCCGCGTACGCGAATCTGTTCGTCGCGGTGGCGGTCTTCGCGGCGGCGCTGACCACCACGTACTCCGGTTCCCTGGCGTTGCGTGGCCTGGCTCCCCGCGTGCCGGCGCGGGCGGCGATGCTGCTCGTCGCGGTGCTCGGGGGAATGCTGGCGGTGGCGCGGTTCGACCGTCTGGTGCTGCCCTGGCTGACGCTGCTGGCCGCCGCGTTGCCGGTGCTGGTGGTGCCGATGGCGGTGGAAGCAGCGGCCCGTCGTGGCGGTCGTGTTCCGCGTACCGTGCCCGCCTGGTGCTGGATGCCGCCGGCGCTGCTCGCGGTGGCCTGCACGCTCGCCGGGGTGGGTGTCGCCCCGCTGCTCGGGCTGGCCCTGGCCGCGGCGTGCACGGTGCTCTGGCGCTCCCAGGCAGGCGTCGCCTAAGGCGTGTTTCATAAGTCGTGGTGGCCGGTGAAGGTCCCGGCGTGGCGGTGATCGACAACTGAAGAGGTCTCCGGTAGATGGTTCTGCGACC
>NZ_JBITGE010000043.1:0-49248 GCF_044456785.1 Micromonospora sp. NPDC050795
GGTCAGAAGGGTGTTGAGGTCTGTCGTCACAAACAGATCTTCAACACCCTTCGTCTATGCCCACACCCCGGGATCGTTAGGACTTACTCGTCTAGCGCAGCTCGCGGTTGCCCAACACCCGCACCGGCGAACCCTGCCGAGCCACCCGCACCATCGCCCGACCGATCCCGTCGGTAGTGGTGACCTGGTTCGGCAGCAACCGCCGCAGCACCGGAAACAGCGGGCGGGTGACCGCATACCCGAACCGGTACCACCGCGTCTTCGACACCGCCCCGTACGTCGGCTGGATGAACCCCGGCCGCGCCGCGTAACCGTTGGGCAGCAAATCCATGATCGCGTTCTCGGCACGCCCCTTGACCCGCGCCCACATCACCCGACCCCGACCCGACGAGTCCGTCCCCTGCCCCGAGACGTAGACGAAGGTGACCTGCGGGCTCACCTGCGCGAACAACCGCGCCGCCGCGAGGGGGTAGTCGTAGCTGACCCGCGTGTACGCGGCCTCATCCAAACCCAATGAGGACACTCCGAGGCAGTAGAAACACGCGTCGACACCGGTCAACTCGGCCCGCACCGCGTCCAACTCGCCCACGTCCGCGACCGTCAGCTCCCGCAGCTTCGGATCCCGCGCACCGGTCGGCCGCCGACCGACAGTCAGCACCTCGCGCACGTCATCGGCGAGCAGACACTCGCGCAACACACCCTGACCGACCATCCCGGTCGCACCGAAGACAACCACCCGCATCAGATCGCACCCCTGTCGCCGCCACCGCCACCGGCCTTCCGGCGGCGCCTCAGCCAGGCTGCCACGGTCGGCATGATGTGCGCGGTGCCGGTCAGGACTTGGGACCGACGTGCCGGTCCAGCGTGGCGACGGCGTCGCGCCGTGCCACCGACAGCGAGTTGCGTCGGTTCATCCGCCAGGTGACGCCGAGCAGGTCGAGGCTCCACTGGCAGAGCCGCATGATGTCGGCCGACTCGTTGACGAACATGTAGCGCGGGTAGATGTAAAGCCGGCCTCTCGTCGTGACCCGGTTGGCGACGCGGCAGCCGTCGGAGTGGAACAGCCCTCGCAGGAAGTCGCCGGGGTGTTGTTCGATGATCGGTCGTTGCCAGTCGGCGAGGACGATCGGTCGCTTGTGCTTCTTGCCGGGACCGTGCTGCGGGAGCAGACAGGGCCAGTGGAGGCCGTAACTCTGCACGCCCACGCAACCCTGCTTCTGGACCCGTTGCACCTTCGAGGCCAACACGGCTCGCATGGCCACATCGCACGCTTCGATGAGCCCGGGCCAAGCATCGGAACAGTAGATGCGCAACACCGGAACGCGTGCCGTCGTCACGAGGTGACCGTCGCCCAGGTAGAGACCGAGCAGGTACGCATAGGCTTCGGGGTCTGTCGGACTGTCGACACCGTCACGACAGCGGAAGCACCGGAGCTGGGTGCCCGCGAACGTCGCCTCCGGCCGGTCGTTGCACCAGTGCCACACTGTCCGGTAGGGCAGCCCGACAGCCCGGGCGGTGTCGGCGACAGAGCCGCCAGCGAGGAAGAGCTGCCGCGCACGAGCACGGATCTCAGGTGGATGCACGAGACCATGCTCGAACGCCCGTACGACATTAATTTGTGCCCTCGGTGGGATTCGAACCCACACTGTATGGAGTTTGAGACCATTGCCTGCTGCCAGTTGGGCTACGAGGGCGCTTCCCTGATTCAGCCCTGACAGGATACCCACTACGCTGAAGGCGGTGACACCCGGCTGGGCGGGTGCCTCGTTCGAACTGGTGGGGGTAGGGCTGGTGGCTGAGACGCCGACGGATGCCGAGCGTAGGCGCGTACTGATCGCCGAGGACGAGGCGCTGATCCGGCTGGACCTCGCCGAGATGCTCGTCGAAGAGGGTTACGAGGTGGTGGGGGAGGCCGGTGACGGCGAGACAGCCGTCCGCCTCGCCGAGGAGCTGAAGCCCGACCTCGTCATCCTCGACATCAAGATGCCGATCATGGATGGGTTGGCCGCCGCCGAGCGTATCGCCGGCGCCCGGATCGCCCCGGTGATCATCCTGACCGCGTTCAGCCAGCGCGACCTGGTGGAGCGGGCACGGGCGGCGGGCGCGATGGCGTACCTGGTGAAGCCCTTCCAGAAGAGCGACCTGGTCCCGGCGGTGGAGATCGCGCTGTCGCGTTACTCGGAGGTCGCGGCCCTGGAGGCGGAGGTCGCGAGCCTGACCGACCGCCTGGAGATCCGTAAGTCGGTGGAGCGCGCCAAGGGCGCGCTGATGACCACGTACGGGATGACCGAGCCGCAGGCGTTCAAGTGGATCCAGCGCACGGCGATGGACCACCGGATGACCATGAAAGAGGTTGCCGAGCGGATCCTCGCGGAGACCGCCGGCGGCGAGGTGACCCTGCCGGCACCCTGACCGGCGTCGACCCGTGTCGAGGCGGATGGGGGCGGTGCTCGGCGTTCTCGCCGTGCTGGTGGCGGCCTGTGAGTCCTCGGCCTGTCCCGCCTGTCCGGAGCCGCTACCGGTCCGGCCGGCCTGGCAGTCGGTGGTCCTGCCGGACACACCGGGTGTGCCGGGTCGACCGGTGCTGCGCGACGCCACGGCCTGTGCCGGCCGGTGGTACGTGGTCGGGGGTGTGGTCGATCCGGCCGGGGAGACCCACCCGGCCGCCTGGACCGGCCCGGACGCCAGTTCCTGGGTGCCGCTGCCGACGGCGCCGGTGACGTTCTACGGCCGACAGCACGTGCTCTCCGCGGCGGCCTGCCGAGACGGACGGTTGGCGGCGGTCGGGGCGAAGAACGGGGGTGCGCACGGCAATCCCCGCACGGGCACCTGGAGGCAGGCGTCGGACGGCTCGCTGCGCGAGGTGGACGCGCCCTTCGAGCGGTACGCCGGGCCGAAAGCGGTCAGCGTGGCCCGGCTGGCGGCGGGGCCGCGGGGCTGGTTGATCGCCGGTAGTCGGGTCGACGGTGCGGCGGTCTGGATCTCCCCGGATGCGGCCGCGTTCGCGCTGGTGGAGGGCGCGCCGGAGCTGGCCGGTGACGAGCGGGGTCGGACGGCGGCGTACGACGCGGTAGCCGTGCCGTCGGGCTGGCTGGTGGTGGGTTCGTTGCTGCCGCCCGGGGGTACGGCGCTGGTGCCGCTGGCCTGGTCCTCGCCGGACGGCCGGAGTTGGCGGCGGGCCGCCCTGCCGGTGGTGGATGGGCGGGGGCAGGCGCAACGGGTGGCAGTGGCTGGCGGCGTGCCGGTGGCGGTCGGGCCGGTGCGGGCTGGATTCGGCAGTTGGCGGCTCACGGCGCAGGGTTGGCGGCCGGCGGGCGGGTTCGGGGCGGTCGGGCCGGGTGTGGCGTCGGTGGCCGGGCTGGTGGCTGTCGGGCAGAGGTTGGTGGCGGTGACGAGGGACGGGGACCGTCACGCACTGTGGCTCTCGGTCGATGTGGGCGAGTCATGGCGGGCGGTGAGCATGCCGCGGCCCGTGCCGGACAGCGGAGATACTGCGGTCTCGGTGACCTCGACTGGAGATCGACTGCTGGTGGTGGCCGACGATGGAGAAACGTCGCGTGCCTGGTGGGCCGGGGTGTCGGACCTTGATCGGTAGCTGACGGAAGCCCTCTGGCCGGTGCCGACGAAACGAAGGTGAGAAAGCTTCACGACCGAAGGTTCTTACAGGGATCGTTTCCAATCCGCCACGGCGTGTAACGGTTCGGTCAACCCGCTCGCTTGGGGCTTACGTCACAGCTCCACGGTGGGATAACGTCCGGCCCCAGACCGGCGACGACGGTCTGGTTCGTCCGCCCCCGCAAGGGCCAATAGCCAGCGGGTGGTTCGGACCATGGGACGAGGAGGGTTCGGGCCTTGAGGCAAAAGCTCGCGCGCGTTATCGGTGGGGTCGCCATGGTGGCGCTCGTCGCCGGCGGAACCGCATGCTCCAGTGGCGATGATTCGGCAGGCGGCGGCGGTGACGCCTGCGGCAGCAAGATCGCGTTCTTCGGCGCGCTGACCGGCAGCTCGGCCGCGCTCGGCATCAACGAGAACAACGGTGTCAAGCTCGCCGTCGACAAGTACAACAAGGAAAACGCCGACTGCAAGGTCGAGCTGGCCGCCCTGGACTCGCAGGGTAGCCCCGACCAGGCGCCTGGTCTGGCGCAGAAGGCGATCGACGACACCAAGATCCTTGGCATCGTCGGCCCGGCCTACTCGGGTGAGTCCGAGGCTGCTGGCCCGCTGTTCAACGAGGCCGGCCTGGTGACCATCACCCCGTCCGCGACCCGGCCGAGCCTGGCCGACCAGAAGTGGAAGACCTTCTTCCGCGCGGTCGGCAACGACTTCAGCCAGGGCCCGGCGGCCGGCAACTACATGAAGAACGTGATGAAGGCCGACAAGGTCTACGTCATCGACGACCAGTCCGCGTACGGTGCCGGCCTGGCCGACGAGGTCAAGAAGGTGCTCGGCTCGGCGGTTGTCGGCTCGGACAAGGTCCAGGGCGAGGGCAAGCAGACCGAGTTCTCCGGTGTGGTCACCAAGGTCAAGGCCGCCAACGTGAAGGCGATCTTCTACGGCGGTTACTACCAGGAGGCCGGCCTGATCCGTAAGCAGCTCACCGCTGCCGGGGTCACCGCGCCGCTGGTCGCCGGCGACGGCGTCAACGACGGTGCGTACGTCACCTCCGCTGGCCAGGCGGCGGCCGAGGGCACCATCCTCACCTGCCCGTGCCAGCCGGCCGCTGAGGCCCGAGGCACCTTCGTGCAGGAGTTCAAGGCGCTGACCGGCACCGAGCCGGGCACCTACAGCGACACCGCCTACGACGCGGCGAACATCCTGCTGGCCGGTATCAAGGCTGGCAAGACCACCCGTGAGGGCCTGCTGGAGTTCGTGAAGGGCTACAGCGGCGAGGGTGTCGCGGCGAGCTACAAGTTCACCGAGACCGGCGAGCTGGACCCGGCTCAGGTCAAGGTGTGGGCCTTCAAGGTCACCGGCGGCAAGGTTGTCCCGGACCAGGAGATCCCGAAGTCCTGATGTTGGTCGCTGCTTCGGCGATTGAGTTGTGATCGCGGGTGCGGCCGGGAGCTGCTCGCTCCCGGCCGCACCCCAATTTTCTCTCCAGACGTGATGGAGCGTCCCTCCCTTGGACTTCAATGGACTGTTCTCCAACTTCGGGGAACTCACCACGACCGGCCTGACCCAGGGCGCGATCTACGCCCTGGTCGCGCTCGGATACACGCTGGTCTACGGCGTGCTGAGACTCATCAACTTCGCTCACTCCGAGGTCTTCATCGCCGGCGCGTTCGCGGCGATCTGGACCTGGAACGGCTTTGGACTCGACCAGAACTCACAGGTCAGTGGGATTGGATCGATCCTGTTCTACCTGCTGGTGGCGATGATCGTCGCCGCCATCGCCTCGGCGGGCACGGCGACGGTGATCGAGCGGGTGGCGTACCGGCCGTTGCGTAAGCGCAACGCCCCGCCGCTGGCCTTCCTGATCACCGCGATCGGCGCCTCGATCGCGATCTCCGAGGCCTTCGGCATCTGGACCCGCCGACTGCCGGAGGGCGCGCCCAGTCTGGTGAGCAGCAAGCCGCTGTTCCACCTTTTCGGCGTGCCGATCGACTCGGTGCAACTGCTGACGATCGGCGCGGCGCTGCTGATGATGGTCCTGCTGGACCTCTTCATCAACCGCAGCCGTACCGGTCGGGGCATCCGGGCCGTGGCCCAGGACGCCAACACCGCCGCGCTGATGGGTGTGAACAAGGACCGGATCATCCTGATGGTCTTCATCACCGGTGGTGCCATGGCCGGCGTGGCCGGTCTGCTGTACGACGTGCGGATCCAGACCCTGACCTACAGCGTCGGCTTCCTCCTGGGCCTCAAGGCCTTCACCGCCGCGGTGCTGGGTGGTATCGGTAACCTGCGCGGCGCGCTGATCGGTGGCCTGCTGCTGGGCGTGGTGGAGAACTACGCCGCCGGTCTGTTCGGCAGTCAGTGGAAGGACTTCGCTGCCTTCGCGGTGTTGGTGGTGCTGCTGATGTTCCGGCCGACCGGTCTGCTGGGCGAATCGCTGGGGAGGGCACGGGCATGACGACCGTCCTGGAGAGGGTGCGCTCTGGCCGCGAGGCGGCCGGAGAACGGTGGCGCGGTGCTCCGCGCTGGGTGCGTTGGGCGTTGCTGGTCGCGGTGATCGCGTTCTTCTACGCGCTGCCGAACAGGGAGTTCTACCAGTATCTCGGGCCGATCCCGACCCCCGGTGCGAACTTCACGCAGGTGCTGTTCACCGTCTCGATCTACGTGCTGCTGGCCGTCGGGTTGAACATCGTGGTCGGTTTCGCCGGCCTGCTCGACCTGGGCTACTTCGGCTTCTTCGCCGTCGGCGCGTACACCGTCGCGGTGCTGACGTCGCCGAGCAGCAACCTCAAGACGCTCTGGCCGTGGCTGCTCGTGGTGCCGCTGGCGATCGGGCTGACCATGCTCTCGGGCGTGATGCTCGGTACGCCGACGCTGCGTCTGCGCGGTGACTACCTGGCGATCGTGACGCTCGGCTTCGCCGAGATGATCCGGATCGCCGCGGTGAGCTCTGAGTTCCTCAAGGGCCAGCGGGGCTTCAACCAGATCCCGCACCCGCCCGGCAAGTACGCCGACGGCAAGCCGTTCTTCGGCGTGCTGGACGCCCGTCCGTACTACTGGCTGGTGCTCACGCTGATCATCCTGGTGGTGATCGGTGTGCGGAACCTGACGCACAGTCGGGTCGGTCGGGCCTGGATCTCGATCCGGGAGGACGAGGACGCCGCGCAGCTGATGGGTGTGCCGACGTTCAAGTTCAAGCTCTGGGCGTTCGCCTCGGGTGCCGCGATCGCCGGCCTGGCCGGCGCGCTCTTCGCGGGTAAGCAGAACTTCGTCAACTCGCAGAACTTCGAGCTGCTCAACTCGATCATCATCCTGGCGGCGGTGATCTTCGGTGGTTCGGGCAACATCGTCGGCGCGATCGTCGGTGGTGGTCTGGTGGCGTACATGATCGAGCGGTTCCGCGGCATCGAGCTGTTCGGCGTGGAGCTGTACGAGTACCGGTTCCTGATCTTCGGTCTGGTCCTCGTGGTGATGATGATCTTCCGGCCGGAAGGCCTGATTCCGAACCGACGACGGGCGGCGGAGTTCAAAGACCGTCGCAAGGAGGTGATCGTCGGTGAGTGACACCGATCAGACGCCGGCTGTTCCGGCGCAGGCCGGCGCGCCGGCGGTGGAGGCAGTCCCCAACCGGGAGCCGCTGCTGGAGGTCGACAATGTCACGCTGCGCTTCGGCGGCGTGGTCGCGCTCGACAACGTCAACTTCACCCTCTACAAGGGGGAGATCCTCGGGCTGATCGGCCCGAACGGCGCTGGCAAGACCACCTGCTTCAACGCGATGACCGGCATCTACCAGCCCACCAATGGTGAGATCCGGTTCCGTGGCGGCAAGATCAGCGGGAAGAAGCGCCACCAGATCACCCAGATGGGTATGGCCCGGACGTTCCAGAACATCCGCCTGTTCCCGGAGATGACCGCCCTGGAGAACGTCCAGGTCGGCGCGGACGCGCACCACAAGACCAGCGTGCTCTCCGCCCTGTTCCGGTTGCCTCGGCACCGGCGCGAGGAGCGTGAGGGACGGGAGAAGGCCGAGCGGCTGCTGGAGTTCGTCGGCATCCGGCACCGGCTGCACGAGTTCGCCCGCAACCTCTCCTACGGGGAGCAGCGGCGGCTGGAGATCGCCCGGGCGCTGGCCACCGATCCGGTGCTGCTCTGCCTGGACGAGCCGGCCGCCGGCTTCAACCCGGCGGAGAAGGAGGAGCTGCTCCAGCTCATCCGGCAGGTCCGGGACACCGGCGTGACCGTGCTGCTGATCGAGCACGACATGCGCCTGGTCATGGGCGTCACTGACCGGATCGTCGTGCTGGAGTTCGGAAAGAAGATCGCCGAAGGGCTGCCCGCCGAGGTGCGGGACAACCCGAAGGTGGTCGCGGCGTACCTGGGGGTGCCGGACGATGTTGCTTGAGATCGACGATGTGAGCCTGCTCTACGGGCGGATCCAGGCGTTGCACGGCATCAGCCTGACCGTGGCCGAGGGTGAGATCGTCGCGCTGATCGGCGCCAACGGCGCCGGGAAGTCGACCACCATGCGGGCGATCTCCGGGATCCGGCCGATCGCCACCGGCAGCATCCGCTTCGAGGGTGAGGACATCTCCAAGCTCCGAGCCGACCTGCGGGTCCGGCGGGGGCTCTGCCAGGCGCCCGAGGGCCGGGGGATCTTCCCCGGCATGTCGGTGCTCGAGAATCTGGACATGGGGGCGTACACCCGGCGCGACCGCGCCGGGATCGCCGAGGACCTGGCCCGGGTGCTCGACCTCTTCCCCCGGTTGGCGGAGCGACGTAAGCAGGCCGGCGGCACCCTGTCCGGCGGCGAGCAGCAGATGCTGGCCGTCGGTAGGGCGTTGATGAGCCGGCCCAAGCTGCTGTTGCTCGACGAGCCCTCGATGGGGTTGGCACCGATGCTGATCCAACAGATCTTCGACATCATCAAGGAGATCAACGAGCAGGGCACCACAGTCCTGCTGGTGGAGCAGAACGCGCAGCAGGCGTTGGCCCGAGCGCACCGGGCGTACGTGCTCGAGACCGGCCGGATCGTCAAGACCGGAACCGGCGCCGAGCTGCTGCACGACCCGGCGGTCAAAGAGGCATACCTCGGCGTGGCCTGAGCGGCCGTCACACCCCTCACGCAAGGAGTGCAGAAATGTTCAATACCAACGGTGCCCGGCGGGCGGCGCTCGGTGCCGCCAGTGCGGCGCTGATCGCCCTCTCGCTGACGGCGTGTGGGGAGAAGGAGAACAGCGGCTCGCCCGGTGCCGGCCCGACCGTCACGGCGGCGGCCGACTCGGCGTTGGCCGGCAAGGTGCCCGACGCCATCAAGGCCGACGGTGTGATCAAGGTCGGCACCGACTCGACGTACGCCCCGGCGGAGTTCCTCGACCTCGATGGCAAGACGGTGGTCGGCTTCGACGTCGAGCTGTTCAACGCGGTGGCGCAGAAGCTCGGTCTCAAGGCCGAGTACGAGTCGGCACCGTTCGACGCGATCCTGCCCGGTGTCGACTCCGGCAAGTACGAGATCGGCGTGTCGTCGTTCACGATCAACGCCGAGCGCCTCACGAGCGTCAACATGGTGAGCTACTTCTCCGCCGGCACCCAGTGGGTGACCAAGGCCGGTAACGCGGCCAAGGTCGACATTGACAACGCCTGCGGCAAGAAGATCGCCGTGCAGACCGGCACCGTGCAGGTCGACGACATCACCGCCCGGTCGAAGAAGTGCACCACCGGTGGCAAGCCGGCGATCGCCATCGACCAGTACCAGGCGCAGAGCGACGCCACGGCCGCCGTGTTCAGCGGCAAGAACGACGCCATGCTGGCCGACTCGCCGGTCGGGGCGTACGCGGTGAAGCAGAGCAACGGCTCGCTGGAGCTGATCGGCGACATCTACGAGTCCGCCCCGTACGGCTACGCCGTCAAGAAGGACCAGACCGCCTTCGCCGAGGTGCTCAAGGAAGCCGTCCAGGCGGTCATCGCTGACGGCTCGTACCAGACCGCGTTGAAGAAGTGGGGCGTCGAGGGCGGCGCCATCACCTCCTCGGCGCTGAACCCCGCCAGCTGACGCATGTCGTCGGAAACGGACACAACCGAACGGGCACGGCCGGAACCCATCCAGGCCGTGCCCGTCCGGCATCCCGGGCGTTGGGTAGCGGTCGCCGTGATCGGGGTGCTGGTGGCCATGTTCGTCCACCTGCTGGTGACGAACAAGGCGTTCAACTGGGCGTTCATGGTCGACGAGATGTTCCGGCCGCCGATCATGGAGGGTCTGCGCGGCACGCTCGCGTTGACCGTGCTCGCGATGCTGATCGGCGTCAGTCTCGGCGTTGTCGTCGCCATCATGCGGTTGTCGGAGAACCCGATCCTGCGGGGCGTCTCCTGGGCGTACACCTGGTTCTTCCGGGCCGTGCCCCGGCTCGTGCTGGCGATCCTCTTCGGCAACCTCGGCATCCTCTGGGCCCGGATCGAGTTCGGTCTCCCGTTCGATCGGCAGATCGGCGCGCTCTTCGGCGTCGACGACTTCGAGGCACGTCTGTTCGGCTTCTCCGCGCTGGAGATCCTCACGGGATTCGTCGCCGGCATGCTGGCGCTCGGGCTCTCCGAGGCGGCGTACATGGCCGAGATCGTCCGGGCCGGGATCCAGTCGGTGGACGAGGGGCAGACCGAGGCGGCGCAGGCGCTGGGTCTGAGCCGTACCCAGATTTTGCGTCGGATCGTGCTGCCGCAGGCGATGCGGGTGATCATCCCGCCGACCGGCAACGAGACCATCGCGATGCTCAAGGACACCTCGCTGGTGGCCTTCGTGCCGGTCTCCACCGAGCTGTTCTTCCAGCTCAAGGCCGTGGGTAACCGGACCTTCCAGGTCTTCCCGATGTACGTGGCGGCCTGCCTGTGGTACCTGCTGCTGACCAGCGTGCTGCTCGTCGGGCAGTACTACCTGGAGCGACACTTCTCCAGGGGATTCGGCAGGAGCGCCCAAGCGAAGATCAGACTGCGCGGGATCACCGCTGAGGCCGGCGGCAGCGCGAGCGAGGCGGGTCGGTGATGACGCAGGTGACGACATCGGCGGAGGCCGCGGATACGGCCGGCGACGGCGTGATGGTCCGTGCCGAGCAGGTGCACAAGTCGTTCGGGCCGGTGGAGGTGCTCAAGGGCATCGACCTGGAGGTCCGCAGCGGCGAGGTCTGTTGTCTGCTCGGGCCCTCCGGCTCGGGCAAGTCGACGTTCCTGCGCTGCATCAACCATCTGGAGAAGATCAACGCCGGCCGGATCCGGGTGGATGGCGACCTGATCGGCTACCGGGAACGCGGTGGCAAGCTGCACGAGATGCGGGAGAAGGAGATCGCCGCCCAGCGCCGCGCGATCGGCATGGTGTTCCAGCGGTTCAACCTCTTTCCGCACATGACCGCCCTGCAGAACGTCGCCGAGGCGCCGGTGCTGTTGGGCCGGGAGCGCAAGGCCGCCGCCCGGGAGCGGGCCGCCGCGCTGCTCGAGCGGGTCGGGCTCGGCGACAAGCTGGGCAACTACCCTGGGCAGCTCTCCGGCGGGCAGCAGCAGCGCGTCGCCATCGCCCGGGCGTTGGCGATGCAGCCGAAGTTGATGCTCTTCGACGAGCCCACCAGCGCGCTGGACCCGGAGCTGGTCGGCGAGGTGCTCGACGTGATGAAGGACCTCGCCCGCGACGGCATGACGATGATCGTGGTGACCCATGAGATCGGCTTCGCCCGGGAGATCGGCGATTCGCTGGTCTTCATGGACGACGGTGTGGTGGTGGAGTCCGGCGCGCCGCGCGAGGTGATCGCCAACCCCCGGCACGACCGGACGAAGGCGTTCCTGGCCAAGGTGCTCTGAGCCGACGCCCGGCGCGGCCGTTCCGTTCGGCCGCGCCGGGCGTCGTGCCGGTGTCCCGTCCTGTCGTAGCGGCGGACTAGAGTCGCTGCCGTGACAGCTACGACGCCGCGCCTGCTTCTCGTTGACGGACATTCCATGGCATATCGGGCGTTCTTCGCCCTGCCCGTGGAAAACTTCTCCACCACGACGGGGCAGCCGACCAACGCGGTGTACGGCTTCACCTCGATGCTGATCAACGTGCTGCGCGACGAGCAACCCACCCACATCGTGGTGGCCTTCGACGTCTCCCGCCACTCCTTCCGCACCGACAGGTACGCGGAGTACAAGGCCGGCCGCAGCGAGACCCCGACCGACTTCAAGGGGCAGGTCAGCCTGGTCAAGGAGGTCCTGGCCGCGCTGCAGATCCCCGTGGTGGAAAAAGAGGGCTTCGAGGCCGACGACGTCATCGCCACGCTCGCCTGCCAGGCCCGCGACCAGGGCATGTCGGTGTTGATCAGCAGCGGTGACCGCGACGCGTTCCAGCTGGTCGACGATCAGATCACCGTCCTCTACCCGCGCAAGGGCGTCTCCGACCTGGCCCGGATGGACCCGGCGGCGATCGAGGCGAAGTACGGCGTTGCGCCACAGCAGTACCGGGACCTCGCCGCGCTGGTCGGCGAGACCAGTGACAACCTGCCCGGCATCCCGGGCGTCGGCCCGAAGACCGCCGCCAAGTGGATCACCACGTACGGCGGGGTGGAGGGCGTCATCGCCCGGGCCGACGAGATCAAGGGCAAGGCCGGCGACAGCCTGCGGGAGCGGCTCGCCGACGTGATCCGCAACTACGAGATCAACCGCCTCGTCTCCGACCTGGAGCTGCCGCTACGCGCGGAGGACAGCCGCTGGACGGGTTGGGACCGGGAGGCGGTGCACCAGGTCTTCGACACCCTGGAGTTCCGCATCCTGCGCGACCGCCTCTACCAATACCTGGAAGCGGTCGAGCCGGAGGCCGAGTCCGGCTTCGACCTCACCGGCGAGGTGCTCACCGAGCCCGGCGCGCTGGCCGGGTGGCTGACCACGCACGTCCCGACCGGCACCCCGGTCGGGTTGGCGGTCAAATTCGACACCGGCCCAAACCGCCGGCACACCGCCTCGATCACCGGTCTCGCGCTGGCCACCGCCGGCGGCGCGGCGGCCTGGGTCGACCCGGCAAGGCTCGACCCGACCGACGAGGACGCCCTGGCCAGCTGGTTGGCCGACGAGCAGCGCCCCAAGGTGCTGCACGACAGCAAGCCGGCCGTGCTGGCCTGCGCCGCACACGGCTGGCAGCTCGCCGGCATCGTCCGGGACACCCAGATCGCCGCGTACCTGGCCCGCCCCGATCAGCGGTCCTACGACCTGACCGACCTGGCGCTGCGCTACCTGCACCGGGAGCTGCGGGTGGACGTCCCGGAGTCCGGCCAGCTCACCCTCGACGGCCTCGGGGACGAAGGGGTGGTCGAGCAGAACCTGATGCTCCAGGCCCGTGCCACCCTCGACCTGGCCGACGCGATCGACGCCGAACTGTCCCGCGACGGCGAGCAGTCGGCCCGGCTGATGGCCGGCGTGGAGCTGCCGCTGATGCGGGTGCTGGCCACCATGGAGAGCACCGGCATCGCCGCCGACACCGACTACCTCTCCGAGCTGGAGGCCCACTTCGCCGCCGAGGTGAAGGCCGCCGCGCAGGGCGCGTACGAGGCGGTGGGTCGGGAGTTCAACCTCGGCTCGCCCAAGCAGTTGCAGGAGATCCTCTTCACCGAACTGGGTCTGCCGAAGACCAAGAAGATCAAGACGGGCTACACCACCGACGCCGACGCCCTGCAGTGGCTCTACGCGCAGCAGCCGCACCCGGTGCTGGCCCACCTGCTGCGTCACCGCGACGTTGCCAAGCTCAAGTCGACAGTCGACGGGCTGCTGAAGTCGGTCTCCGACGACGGCCGGATCCACACCACCTTCAACCAGACCGTGGCGGCCACCGGTCGGCTCTCCTCCACCGAGCCCAACCTGCAGAACATCCCGATCCGCACCGAGGAGGGCCGTCGGATCCGTCGGGCCTTCGTGGTCGGAGACGGCTACGAGTCTCTGCTCACCGCCGACTACAGCCAGATCGAGATGCGCATCATGGCGCACCTCAGCTCGGACGACGCGCTGATCGACGCGTTCAACTCCGGCGCCGACTTCCACGCCGCCACCGCCTCGTCGGTCTTCGGGGTGCCGCTCGGCGAGGTCACCCCCGACCAGCGCCGGAAAATCAAGGCCATGAACTACGGCCTGGCGTACGGCCTGAGCGCCTTCGGCCTGTCCCAACAGCTCAGCATCAGCACCGAAGAGGCGCGCGGGCTGATGGAGAACTACTTCGCCGGCTTCGGTGGGGTGCGCGACTACCTCCAGCAGGTGGTCGCCCGGGCCCGCCAGGACGGCTACACCTCCACCATCCTCGGCCGACGCCGTTACCTGCCCGACCTGGTCAGCGACAACCGGCAGCGCCGTGACATCGCGGAGCGGATGGCGCTCAACGCCCCCATCCAGGGCTCCGCCGCCGACATCATCAAGGTGGCGATGCTGCACGTCGACACCGCGCTCCGCGAGGCTGGGCTGGGCTCACGGATGCTGTTGCAGGTGCACGACGAGTTGGTCTTCGAGGTCGCGCCGGGTGAGCGGGAGGCGTTGGAGGCCCTGGTCCGGCGGGAGATGGGCGAGGCTCACCCGTTGTCGGTGCCGCTGGAGGTGTCGGTCGGTCTGGGACGGGACTGGAACAGCGCTGATCACTGACCCTGTGTTGGTTGCGGTGTGGGGGTGCCCCGGAACCCCTGACCTGGTCGCCCTGGTCGCGGCCGCTGGCGTGGTTGGGCACTCGCCGACGGGCGCGGATCGTGGTTTTCTGAGCGACCAACGTCACCGGCGTTGCGCAGATCGTGCGGCCTGACCAGCTACTTCATGGGGTCGTGGCCCCAGTTCATGAGCGACCAGCGCCACTTGGTGTCGCGGACGTTGCCGGAGGGGCGCTGCGCCATGTGCCGGCGTACGTAGCCGACGACCTTGCGCATGTGCTTGTAGTCGGCCTCGGACAGATCGCCGCGTTTGCGACGGAGCAAGTTGATGATCTTCCGGCCGGACTCGTGCCCGACGGACTCGCCACCACCCGCACGACCGCCCTTGTGCCAGCCGACCTGTTTCGACTCGTCGGTCTCCAGCCACGTGGACAGCTCGCCGGGCTTCATGTTCACCGCCTCGGTGAACTCCCGGTAGGTGTCCCGGCCCTCGTCACTCTTACTCATGGCGCAGCGCCCCGGGGCGGTGGGCCACGTCGCGGCCCGTGCCGTCACTGCGGACCCGGTACTGCGGGTCGTCGGGGGCCGCGTTCACCGCCCGCCCGCTGACCCTGGTCCGTTCGGTGATCGTCTCCTGCACCACGCCGTACGCGCGGCTGCCGTGGGCCGACCAGGAGACATGGTCGCCCTTGTGAAATCTCGGTTCGGCCATGGTCCTCGGCTACCCGAGCCGGCTGGGGCGAAACGACTACGGCGTGATCTCGGCGACCGGCAGCTTGATATCGAACGGCTCAGCCAACTCGATCACGTCGGCACCGTCGGCGACCAGCTCATACTGCCGCTCACCGCCCGGCCCCACCCGATCGCCGATCCGGTACGCGTACACGTGCACCGGGTCCTGCTCGATCCGCCAGTAGAACGGGATGCCCGCCGCGGCGTACTCACCCGGTTTCGCGAACCGGTCGATCCGTCGCGTTCCCGGCGAGACGATCTCCACGGCGAGCACGACATCCTCCGGCCGCAGAGTGGACCGGGAAGGAGCCACGCCGGCCCGCCGTAGGAGCACGTCCGGCTGTCGGCTGGTATTGGGACTCAGCCCGACTCCGACCGCCTGGACGACTCGTAGGTCGGCCGGCGCGTGTTGCAGCAGCCAGTGCGCTAGCAACAGCGAGATGTCCTGATGGCCCAGGGTGGGGGAGGGCGTCACCTGGATGACTCCGTCGACGAGTTCGACGCGGGGGGCGTCGTCCGGCAGGGTGAGCAGGTCCTCCAGCGTGTAGTCGGCACGCTGCTGCCGCATCGGATCCGGACACCAGGGGCCAGGTGATGTCGGGACCGGCTCGGCGCTCATGGGCACGAGACTACCGGCGGTCGATGGCTCGCACGTCGGACAACGGGTGTGGCGCTCACCCGGAGGGCTTCTCGGTGACGAAGATGGCGGTGCCGGGGAAGAGTCGTCCGCGCAGCGGGCTCCACTGCCCCCAGATCCCCTCGTGTCCCTCCGGCCACTCCGGCTCCACCAGGTCCAACAGCCGGAACCCGGCACCGACCAGCTCACGGATCCGGTCACCGAGGGTGCGGTGCTGCTCGACGTAGGTGGCCACGCCGGTCTCGTCCTGCTCGACGTACGGGGAGCGGTCGAAGTACGAGTGCACGGCCGTCAGGCCGCCCTCGCCGGGGTCGTCGAGGAAGATCCACCGCATCGGGTGGGTCACCGAGAAGACCCACCGGCCACCCGGGCGCAGCACCCGGTGCACCTCGGCGAGCAGCGCCGCCGAGTCGTCCACGAACGGGATCGCGCCGAACGCGGTACAGGCGACGTCGAACGACCGGTCGGCGAACGGCAGGGCGAGCGCGTCGGCCTGCACCAGCGGTACGCGTACCCCGGTGCGGTCGGCGGCCTCGGCGGCGTGCCGCAACATGCCGGCGGACAGGTCGAAGGCGACCGGCCGGGCGCCCTGGGTGGCGAGCCAGCGGGCGGCGGCCGCGGCGCCGGCACCGACCTCCAGCACCCGCCGCCCCGACACGTCGCCGAGCAGCCGGGCGTCGGCCTCGCGCAGGCCCTCGGGGCACCACACGAAGTCCACGTCGCCGAGGAACGCGCCGTGTTCGGCCTGGTAGTCGTCGGCGTCGGTGTCCCACCAGCCGCGGTTGGCGCGCCGGGCCTCGGCGTCACCCACCCGGCGCCGGGTAACCCGGCTGTCGTCATCCACGCGCTCACGCTAGGCCCCACCCAGCCCATTGGGCACGGCGGCGCGTCCAGGATCTGCGCGACTCCTCGCGCGGTGGGCTTGATCGACTCGGCTTTGGCGACGTCGCGGTGTCCGAGCCGCTTCGAACCGCGCCGGCGGGCCCGGCTGCGACACCGCAGCGACACCCAGGAAGTCGGGGCGACCGGGCGCGGCCCGTGGTGCGCACCGCCGGGGCGGGAGGGGCTGCTGTGACGCAGGAGACAGCAGCGGTGTTTTCCGGGCGATTGTTCGGCTTTCGCAGGTCATCGCACGAAGAGAACCCGGGAGGGCTTGCACGCTGTGGTAATGCGCACGGTAGGCTAGACGATGCGCTCGCGGATCGCGTTGCCTCGGCAGGGAGCAGGTGCGCGGTCGACGGAGCCACATCATGATCTCACTAGGCGATCGTTCGGTGTGCCCGGCGACGGATCCGCTGGCGCGAACAGGTCACTGCGACACACCAGCCTGCTGTGACAACCCACCGACCGGAGCAACCGCCCACATGACGAGCAGCATCGAGGCCCCCTCGAGCGCCACCCGGGTCACCCACGACGATCTCGGTTCCGAGGAGGCATTCCTCGCCGCGATCGACGAGACCATCAAGTACTTCAACGACGGCGACATTGTCGAAGGCACCGTCGTCAAGGTCGATCGGGACGAGGTCCTGCTCGACATCGGCTACAAGACCGAGGGTGTCATCCCCTCTCGGGAGTTGTCGATCAAGCACGACGTGGACCCCGCCGAGGTTGTGACGGTTGGCGACCACATCGAGGCCCTGGTCCTCCAGAAGGAGGACAAGGAGGGTCGTCTGATCCTCTCCAAGAAGCGGGCACAGTACGAGCGGGCCTGGGGCACGATCGAGAAGATCAAGGACGAGGACGGCGTCGTCCGCGGTTCGGTCATCGAGGTGGTCAAGGGCGGCCTCATCCTCGACATCGGGCTGCGCGGCTTCCTGCCCGCGTCCCTGGTCGAGATGCGTCGTGTGCGCGACCTGCAGCCGTACGTCGGGCGGGAGCTCGAGGCCAAGATCATCGAGCTGGACAAGAACCGCAACAACGTGGTCCTGTCCCGCCGGGCCTGGCTGGAGCAGACGCAGTCCGAGGTGCGCACCGAGTTCCTCAACAAGCTGCAGAAGGGCCAGGTCCGCAAGGGCGTCGTGTCCTCGATCGTCAACTTCGGCGCCTTCGTGGACCTCGGCGGCGTCGACGGTCTGGTGCACGTCTCCGAGCTGTCCTGGAAGCACATCGACCACCCGTCCGAGGTCGTCGAGGTCGGCCAGGAGGTCGAGGTCGAGGTCCTGGACGTCGACCTGGACCGCGAGCGGGTCTCGCTGTCGCTAAAGGCGACCCAGGAAGACCCGTGGCGGCAGTTCGCCCGCACCCACGCGATCCAGCAGATCGTGCCGGGTAAGGTCACCAAGCTGGTTCCGTTCGGTGCGTTCGTCCGCGTGGACGACGGCATCGAGGGTCTGGTCCACATCTCCGAGCTGGCCGAGCGCCACGTGGAGATCCCGGAGCAGGTCGTCCAGGTTGGCTCCGAGGTCATGGTCAAGGTCATCGACATCGACCTGGAGCGTCGCCGGATCTCGCTGTCGCTCAAGCAGGCCAACGAGGGCTTCGTCGAGGGCGAGGAGCACTTCGACCCGACCCTCTACGGCATGGCCGCGACGTACGACACCGAGGGCAACTACATCTACCCCGAGGGCTTCGACCCGGAGACGGGCGAGTGGCTCGAGGGGTACGACAAGCAGCGCGAGACCTGGGAGAACCAGTACGCCGAGGCTCGTCTGCGCTGGGAGGCCCACACCAAGCAGGTGCAGACCTCTCGCGCCGCCGACGCCGAGGCTGCCGCCAACCCGACTCCGGCCGTTCCGGCCGCTAGCGGTGGCGGTGGCGGTGGCACCACCTCCTCGTCCAGCCCGGCCCCGAGCCGGCAGGCCGAGGAGCCGGCCGGCACGCTGGCCACCGACGAGGCGCTCGCCGCACTGCGGGAGAAGCTCGCCGGCGGTAAGTGACCCGCTGAACGACGACGGGCCCCGTCCCCGCGATCTCCGGATCGCTGGGGGCGGGGCCCTCGCCGTATCCGCCGCCCGCCCTGCCGCCCTGCCGCCTTGCCGCCTTGCCGCCTTGCCGGCCTTGCCGGCCTGCCGGCCTGCCGCCCCGCCGTCCCGCCGCCCTGCCGCCTTGCCGGCCTGCCGGCCGCCGCCCCGCCGGCTCGCCGCCCTGCCGGCCGCCGGCCCGCCAAGATCGTGCTCGATCCAGGATGTAGGGGCCTCCCCGCCGCCGTAGACCACTACATCCTGGTTCGAGCACGATCTTGGGGTCGTGCGCGTCCCGAACCCCGCTCCCGGTGTCTCCGGGGGCGGGGTTCTTCGTCATGATCCGTGCAACATCAGGGATGTTGCTGTCTCGCGCGCGTCGGAGGCAGCAACATCCCCGATGTTGCGGTGATCTTGGCGCGGGCGCGGGCGCGGGCGCGGGGCCGGGGCCGGGCGC
The DNA here is from genome assembly GCF_044456785.1 of Micromonospora sp. NPDC050795. Classification (NCBI taxonomy): domain Bacteria; kingdom Bacillati; phylum Actinomycetota; class Actinomycetes; order Micromonosporales; family Micromonosporaceae; genus Micromonospora; species Micromonospora sp. NPDC050795. The sequence continues at coordinate 18,967 of NZ_JBITGE010000043.1, forward strand.
GGGCGTGGGCGCGGGCAGGGGGTGAGGGTGCGGGCGTGGGCGCGGGCGCGGGCAGGGGGTGAGGGTGCGGGCGTGGGGCGCGGGCAGGGGGTGAGGGCGTGGGGTGGGAGGCGGACGGGGGCGTGCGGGGTGCGGGGTGCGGTGCGTAGGTGGTTCGTGCGGGTGCGGCGGGGGCCGGTCGAAGCCGGGGCGCGGGCGGAGTTGCGGGGTGGGTGGTGGCGAGGTCGCCGGGGTGGGGGCGGGTTGGCGGCGGGCTTGTCGATCCGGTTGACTGTTCGGGTGCTGAGGGTGGGGTTGACCGGCGGGATCGGGTCAGGAAAGAGCGCGGTGGCCGCGCGGCTCGTCGAGCGGGGCGCGGTGCTGATTGACGCGGACCGGGTGGCCCGGGAGGTGGTGGCGCCGGGTACGGACGGGCTGGCGGAGATCGTCGCCGCCTTCTCCGACGCGGTGGTGGACGCCGACGGCGCACTGGACCGTGCCGCATTGGGAGCGGTGGTGTTCGCTGACGAGACCGCCCGTCGTCGGCTGGAGGCGATCACCCACCCCCGGGTCCGGGCCCGCACCGCGGAACTGGCCGCCGCGGCGGCACCGGACGCGATAGTCGTCAACGACGTACCGCTGTTGGTCGAGGTGGGTCTCGCGCCGACGTACCACCTGGTGGTCGTGGTGCAGACGGCCGTGGCGACCCGACTGCAACGGCTGGCGCGTGACCGGGGGATGAGTCGCGCGGAGGCCGAGCGGAGGATCGCCGCGCAGGCCGACGACGCCCGCCGCCGGGCGGCGGCGGACGTGGTGCTGACCAACGACGGCAGCCTGACGGCGCTGCACGACGCCGTCGACCTGCTCTGGAAGCAGCGGTTGGTGCCCTACGAGGACAATCTGCGCCAGCGCCGGGTGGTCCCGCCCGACGAGGCCGAGTTGGCCTGGGCCGACGCGAGTTGGCCGGAGCAGTACGCGCGGCTGGCCGCCCGGATCCAGTACGCGCTCGGCTCGAATGCCCTCCGGATCGATCACATCGGTTCGACGGCGGTGCCCGGCCTGGCCGCGCAGAACGTCATCGACGTGCAGGTGGCGGTCGCCAGCCTCGCCGACGCCGACGGGCCGTTGGCCGATCGGCTGGCGAACGCCGGGTTCCCACGGGTACCGGGGCAGTGGTGGGACGACCCGCGTCCGGCCGGCAGGGGCCGCTGGGAGAAGCGGTTGCACGGTAGTGCGGACCCGGCCCGCCCCGTCCGTCTGCACGTGCGGGTGGCGGATTCGCCGGGTTGGCGGTACGCGCTGTTGATGCGCGACCACCTGCGTGCCGACCCGGATCAGCGAGCCACGTATCTGCTGCTCAAGCGGGACCTCATCGACGCGGCCCCGGTGGCCGGCGATTCCGGGACAGGCCGCAACCCGTGGTTCGACGAGGAGTACCTGCGGGCCGAGCAGTGGGCCGCGCAGACCGGCTGGCGTCCCTGAGGCATCGGTCAGCGGGCACCGGGCCGAGGGGCCGGAGAGCGAGGGGCCGGGGGCCGAGGGTTGGCAGTCAGTCGGGGCACGACGGCGGGCTGGAGATCCAGGTGTGCCCACGCGCCCGCGTCGGTCTGCAACTCGAGCCGGCGGAGCGACCCGTCCCGGTCGAGCCAGTAACGCAGCCGCCCGTCGGCCGGACCCGACTCGATGACGTCCACCGTCCGTCCGTCGGTGACGTCCTCGCGTACCCGCACGGCCGCGCCGCGCTGCCCGACCGATCCGGCGGCTATCGCGGCGTCGACCAGCACACTCAGGTCGTCTCGGGCGGGCCGGGAGACGCGCCATCCCCCGGTCGGGGGCGGTAGCGGCGGTCGGGCCGGCGCCTCCGCGGTGCCGCCGCCACCATCGGCCGCGGGCAGGTCCGCCCGGGCCAGGCCGGCGGCGTCGCGGCGCAGCAGGGTCCGGCGATCCGGTACGCCCAGGTCGGCGACCGCGAGGTACGCGCTGCGCGCGGTCCAGCTCAACCAGCCTGCGCCCCGCAGGTTCGTCTCGGTGCCCACTGGTGCGGTCAGCGTCACGGTGGCACCGCCGTGGGCGCGGAGCCGGGCCGGCAGCCGGTCGAGCCGACGTTGTTCGGCGTCGGTCAGCGCGCGGGGCAGACCGGGGCGACCGCCGAGTGCGTCCACCGGTCGTAGTGTCGGCCGGTCCTCGCGGTTGAAGATCATCGTGACCGGCCCGGTGCCGGGCAGCACGGTTACCAGCTTGTGCAGCCGGGCGTCCTGATCGAGCCAGTACCGGGTCTGTCCGTCCGGGGCGGGCGTCGCGGCGCTGGGGGTGCAGATGGCCGTGCTGGCGGCTGGCGCGCTGGGCAGTGGTGCCTGAATGACGTCCAGTGGGCCGGCCGGGACGGCCTCGCGGGCGATCCAGCGCGCCCCGTCGGACGGTGCGGTCCGGGTCGTGGTGTCGGGGCGGTCGGCGGCGAGATCGAGGAGCAGGTCGAGCACCGGTGCCAGGTGTGCCCCGGGTGCCGGTCGGTGCAGCCGCCACCGGTCCGTCGGGGGCATCAGTGGTGGTGCGGCGGGGGTGGGCACCGCCGCCGGATCGGGCCGGATCACCAGCACCGGACCGCTCTTCTGCAACAGCCCGCGTTCGGCACCCGCTCCCGGCCCGCCCACGTCGAGGTAGAGCAGTGACCGGGACCAGTCCACCCAGCCCACCAGTTCGATGCGGGCGGTGCCGGTTCCGGCCGTGACCCGTACGCCGGCGCGCAGGTCCCGCAGGTTGGTGACCCGCACGGCGGCCAGCCGCTCACCCTCCGGCAGGGTCAGCGGCCGGGCCGGCTCGGGCGGGTCGGGCGCCCAGCTCAACAGCCCGAGCACCAGCGCCGTCGCGGACGTCACCGCCGTCAGACCGAGCAACAGCAGCACCGCACGCCGACGACGGCCGGCCGAGGGCGGCCCGGCGGTGTCGGCGGCCTCGGTGGTGTCAGTGGTGTCCGGGGTGTCGCCGCTGCGGGTGGTCTCGCGGTTCTCCGCGAGGCTTCGCTCGGCGGCGGCCCGCCGCGTGTCGTTGGTCTTGCGGCCGGCGGTGGCTCGGCGCGCGCCGCCGGTGGACCGGCCGGTCGGGCCCTTGCCGCCGGTCGGGCCCTTGCCGGTGCTCGTGCCCTTGCCGCCGGTCGGCCCCTTGCCGCTGACCGGGTCGCTGCCGGTGCTCGGGTCGTCCGGCGGGGGTGTGGCGGTGCGGGCGGTGTCGGGCGTCGGGGTCGGAGAGGTGTCCACGGAGATGAAACGGGCGGGGAGGCACCGGGGTGACGAGCAGGGGCGCTCGCGGCGGCCGGTCTGCGCCTCGAGCGCGACCACACGGGTGCGCACGCCGGACGAGCCGGGTGCTGCGACCGCAGTGCCGGGGGTGACCGGCCGTGATGTTGGCCTGGCCACCGGCCCGGTCGGCCGCCGCGAGCGGCCTACATAGAGAGGGTAGTCCCGGTGACATGGGCCACACAATGGGAATATTGAAGCCGATCACGTACCTGGCGTGACGGCCGTTCCTGTCGGACCTCCGGCGTACCGTTGACGGCATGGCGCTCGACATTCCCCGGCTGGACAGCCGCTTCCAGGTCGTCAGTGACTTCCAGCCGGCCGGCGACCAACCGGCAGCCATCGATGACCTTGAGCGCCGGGTTCGGCGTGGCGACCGCAACACGGTGCTGCTCGGCGCGACCGGCACCGGCAAGAGCGCCACCACGGCGTGGCTGATCGAGCGGCTGCAACGCCCCACCCTGGTGCTCGCCCCGAACAAGACGCTCTGCGCGCAGCTGGCCAAGGAGTTCAGCGAGCTGCTGCCGCACAACGCTGTCGAATACTTCGTCTCGTACTACGACTACTACCAGCCCGAGGCGTACATCCCGCAGACCGACACCTACATCGAGAAGGACTCCTCGATCAACGAGGAGGTGGAGCGGCTGCGGCACTCGGCGACGATGTCGCTGCTCACCCGCCGCGACGTGATCGTGGTGGCGACCGTCTCGGCGATCTACGGCCTGGGCACCCCCGAGGAATACCTCAACCGGGCGGTGAAGGTGCAGATCGGGCAGGAGCTCGACCGCGACCAGTTGTTGCGCCGGCTGGTCGACATCCAGTACACCCGCAACGACATGGCCTTCCAGCGCGGCACCTTCCGGGTTCGCGGCGACACGCTGGAGATCATCCCGGCGTACGAGGAGCTGGCGATCCGGATCGAGCTGTTCGGTGACGAGGTGGAGAAGCTCTACTACCTCAACCCGTTGACCGGTGACGTGGTCCGCGAGGTCGATCAGCTGGTGATCTTCCCGGCCACGCACTACGCGGCCGGCCCGGAGCGGATGGAACGGGCGATCCGTGACATCGAGGTCGAGCTGGCCGAGCGCCTCGCCGAGCTGGAGCGGCAGGGCAAGCTGCTGGAGGCGCAGCGGCTGCGGATGCGCACCACCTACGACATCGAGATGATGCGGCAGGTGGGCTTCTGCTCCGGCATCGAGAACTACTCGATGCACATGGACGGGCGGCTGCCCGGCAGCCCGCCGCACGCCCTGCTCGACTACTTCCCCGACGACTTCCTCACCGTGGTCGACGAGTCGCACGTGACCATCCCGCAGATCGGCGGCATGTACGAGGGCGACGCGTCGCGCAAGCGGATGCTCATCGACCACGGCTTCCGGCTGCCCAGCGCTGCCGACAACCGGCCGCTGCGCTTCGACGAGTTCCTGGAGCGGGTCGGCCAGATGGTCTACCTCTCCGCGACCCCGGGCACCTGGGAGATGGAGCAGGCTCAGGGCGAGTTCGTCGAGCAGGTGATCCGACCCACCGGTCTGGTCGACCCGGAGGTCGTGATCAAGCCGACCAAGGGTCAGATCGACGACCTGATGCACGAGATCAAGCTGCGGACCGACCGGGACGAGCGGGTGCTGGTCACCACGCTGACCAAGAAGATGGCCGAGGACCTGTCCGACTACCTCCTGGAGAACGGCATCCGGGTGCGCTACCTGCACTCGGAGGTCGACACCTTGCGCCGGGTGGAGCTGCTGCGCGAGCTTCGCAAGGGTGACTACGACGTGCTCGTCGGCATCAACCTGCTCCGCGAAGGTCTGGACCTGCCCGAGGTGTCGCTGGTGGCGATCCTCGACGCCGACAAGGAAGGCTTCCTGCGCAGCGGCCGGTCGCTGATCCAGACCATCGGGCGGGCCGCCCGTAACGTCTCCGGCCAGGTGCACATGTACGCCGACAAGATCACCCCGTCGATGGCGGCGGCGATCGACGAGACCGATCGGCGTCGGGCCAAGCAGATCGCGCACAACGAGGCGCACGGCATCAGCCCGGAGCCGCTGCGTAAGAAGATCCACGACATCCTGGACGACATCTACCGCGAGGCGGAGGACACCGAGAACTCCCGGGTCGGCGGCGCGGTGCGTCAGCTTTCCCGAGGCAAGGCGCCGGTCAAGGAGACCCGCAGCCGGAGCCGGTCCGCCGCGAGCGCCACCTCACGGGAGGGGATGGCCCGCGCCGACCTCGCCCAGCTCATCCAGGAGCTCAACGACCAGATGCTGGCCGCCGCCCGCGAGCTCCAGTTCGAGTTGGCGGCCCGGATCCGCGACGAGGTCTCCGACCTGAAGAAGGAGCTGCGCGGCATGGACGCCGCCGGCGTGAAGTGACGGCCACCCGGTCGGCCCCGCCCAGCGCACCGCTCGGGCCCGGCCGACCGGGGCACGCGAAGGGCGGGCACTGTTGACGGCGGTGGCGCCGATCGGTGAGGTGGTCTTCGGGCTGCCCGACGCCAGCCTGCGTCCGTTCGTCGACAGGTACGTGGGCTACCGCGAGCGGGCTGACGTGCCGCTCGTCCGTCGGGAGTCGGCGGGCGCCTTCGTGGTGCTGATACTGGGCTGGGGCGCTCCGCTGGACGTGACCGACCCACGTAGCGCCGAGCGTGGTGTCGCCGCTGTCGACTCGTTCGTGGCCGGCACCTTCGACAGTTGGTGCACCACGCGCACCGTGGGCGTGGGGGAGGGCGTCGAGTTGCTGCTCGCCCCCCTGGCCGCCCGCCGGCTTCTCGGTCTGCCCCTGGGTGAGCTGACCAATCGGGCCGTCGGCGTCGGGCAGCTCCCGGGCCGTTGGCTGGATCGACTGCGCGACCGGCTCGCCGAGGCCACCGGCTGGTCGGAGCGGTTCGACCTCCTCGACCGGGTGCTCGCCGCCCGGCTGGCGGCGTCCCCGCCGGTGGACCCGCGGCTCGACTGGGCGTGGCGGTGGCTCGCCGCCAGCGGTGGGCGGGGGAGCGTCGGTGTGCTCGCCGACGAGTTGGGCTGGAGCCGCCGTCACCTCGCGTCCCGGTTCCGGCAGGAGGTCGGGCTGCCGCCCAAGATGGCCGCCCGACTGCTGCGTTTCCAGCAGGCTCATGCCGCGTCCGCCCAGGTCGGCGGGGCCGGGCGGGGAGTCGACTGGGCCGCCGTGGCGGCGGGCTGCGGCTACTACGACCAGTCCCACCTCATTCGGGACTTCCACGAGTTCGCGGGGGCCACGCCGGCCGCGCTGCTCTCCGGCCGCTGACGGCCGCCGGCCGACCGGAGCCGGTTCGGCGACCCGCCGAGGTCACATTCGTCCAATCCGGAGCCGCGCCACCGGCCGCAGAATCGGGTCATGCGAACCATCTATCCGATCTTCCGTTATCCCGATCCCCGGGCCGCGATCGACTGGCTCGGTGCCGCCTTCGGTTTCCGGACGCATGCCGTGCACGAGGCGCCGGACGGTGCGGTTGCGCACGCCGAGCTGGTTCTCGACACCGGCATGATCATGCTGGGTGGTCGGACGGACGCCCCGCCCCGGCCGGCCGACGACGACTGGTCGGTCTACGTGGCCGTGCCGGACGTCGACGCCCACTGCGCCCAGGCCCGCGCGGCCGGCGCCGAGATCATCCGCGAGCCGTTCGACACCGACTACGGCTCCCGTGACTACGCGGCCCGCGATCTGGCCGGCAACGTCTGGTCCTTCGGCACCTACCGACCCTGAGTCCGGCCACGCCGATCGGGGATGGACGGCACGCCGGGACCAGCATTCGCGACCCGAAACCGCACTGACCTGCGGAAACAATGCGCTTCGGCGAGCCGGTCCGGCCAGCGGTCTCGAACACCCTGGTTGCGGTGCGCGAGCGAGCTATTGCACTGGGTGATCGTCCTGCGTAGTCTCCCTCGGTGGGGAGGCCGGGATGCCGCTGCCAACAAGTCCTGTCATTCGACGAGCACGTCTCGGCGCAGAGCTGCGCCAACTTCGTCGGCGCGAGTCGCTGACCCTGGAGCAGGTCTGCGACCGGCTGGGCTGGGCCTCGACGTCGAAGCTGTCCCGCATCGAGCTGGGTCAAAGTCGACCGGACCTCGCCGACGTGCTCGACCTGCTGGACGTCTACAAGGTGCCCACGCCCGCCCGGGAAGCGCTGATCGTCATCGCCCGGGACGCGGCGACCAGTCGAGGCTGGTGGAAGACCCTGGGCGAGATGAGCGAACGGCAGCGCACCTACGCCGAGTTGGAGGCGGGCGCCGCCGACATCGTCGAGTACCAGCCGTCGGTGGTGCCGGGGCTGCTCCAGACGCCCGCGTACGCCCGGGTGCTGGTCAGCGCCGGTGCCCAGCTCACGCCGGACGTCGATGTGGAGGCCGAGGTGCGCGCACGGGCACTGCGGCAGGAGGTGCTTCGACGGGCCTACCCGCCGCGCTACACGGCGGTGCTCGCCGAGGCCGTCTGCGACCCGGGTGACCTGCCGGTGGCGGTCTGGCGTGAACAACTGCGTCACCTGGTCGCCGTGACCGGCCTGTCCCACGTGACGGTGCGGCTGTTGCCCCGCGGAGCGGCCGGTGGCGGGCTGCATCCGCTCACACCGTATTCCTGCTACGCCTTTCCCGACCCGGCGGACCCGCGCACGGTCATGCTCGAGGCGTTGACCACCGACGTTCGGTTGGCCACCGTGCTCGACGTCGACCGCTACGAGCGGATGACCGCGGCGCTGCTGGCCGCCGCGCTGTCACCGGAGGAGACGGTCACCGTGCTGGCCCGCCGCGTCGGCGAGTGAGTGTTGACCGGTGCCGACGGTGACGCGCCGCGCGGCCACCGGACCCGGCGCCCCCGAGCCCGTCGGGGCCGGCGGCCGGCGCGTGCGCCCGGCACGATAACCGCGGGGTACGACAGCTCGGCTCAGGCCGGCACGTCGAGGAAGTGTTCGACGATGGGCGGTCCCGCGAAGTGCGGCCCGATCAGCGCCCGCCACGCGTCGAACCGTTCGGTGGCCCGGAAGTTGTCCTCGTGCGCCTCGACCGAGTCCCATTCGACGAGCAGCACGAACCGGGTCGGTGACTCGATTCCTCGGGTCATCCGCACGGATCGGCAGCCGGTCGCTCCGGCGAGCACCGGGTGACCCTCGGCGTACGCGGCGGCGAACGCGTCCTCGTGTCCGGGCAGTACGTCGATCAACGCGACCTCAAGCACCATGTCGGACAGCCTCCCACGGCGGTCGGGGCGGTCGGTGTCGCGGGTCCGTGCCGGACCACTGCCTGGACTCCGCCTCGGCTCGACCGAGGGCGTTGACACGGACCCTAGGGTGGCCTCGTGATCATCGATTGGCTCACCGGCACCGCGTTTCGGGTGGCCGGGACGGGCACCACCTGGGCGGAGCTGCTGGGGTTCGGGACCGGTGTGCTCAACGTGTGGTTGGTGGCCCGGCAGAAGATCGCCAACTGGCCGATCGGCATCGCCAACGTGCTGCTGCTCATGGTGCTGTTCTGGACCGCCGGGCTGTATGCCGACGCGGGGCTCCAGGTCGTCTACGTCGCGCTCGGCTGCTACGGCTGGTGGCACTGGCTGTTCGGGGGCGAGCGGCGCACCCGGCTCACTGTCAGCCGGACGGGGCGGCGGGAGTGGCTGGGGCTGGCGGCCGCCGGGCTGCTGCTCACCGGCGCGCTCTGGGTCCTGCTGGACCGGGCCACCGACTCGACAGTGCCGCTGCCGGACGCGTTGACCACGGCGCTGTCAGTGCTGGCGACGTACGGGCAGACCCGGAAGCGGGTGGAGAGTTGGTGGCTCTGGATCGCCGCCGACCTGATCTACATCCCGCTGTACGCGTACAAGGGGCTGCACCTGACGGCCGTGCTCTACCTGGTCTTCCTCGCCCTGTGCGTGCTCGGGTTGCGGGCCTGGCGCGCCGATCTGCGTCGGGCCGACCGGCCGAGCGCGGTCCCGCCCGGCCCGGCCCCGGTCACGGCGTGAACCCCGCGACATCCGGCGGGCCGCCGTCACCACGCGGGCCGGCACGTCGGTCCGCCGCCGAGTTCGGACACGGGATGGTGGTGGGCAAGTTCTATCCGCCGCACGCCGGGCACCACGCGCTGATCCGGGCCGCGGCCGCCCGCTGCGCCGAGGTGACCGTCGTCGTGGCGCCTTCGCGTCGGGAGTCCATTCCCCTTGCGCTGCGCCTCGACTGGCTGCGCGAGGTGCACGCGGACACGCCGTGGGTCCGTGTGGTCGGCCGGTACGACGACCACCCGGTGGACTACGCCGATCCGGCGGTCTGGGACGCGCACTGCGCGGTGTTCCGCGAGGCGGTCGGGTCGGAATCGGTGGACGCGGTCTTCTCCTCCGAGGCGTACGGCGTCGAGTTGGCGCGCCGCTTCCACGCCGTACCCGTGTCGGTTGATCCGGACCGGCGGACCGTGCCGGTGTCCGGGACGGCCGTGCGCGCGGACCCGGCGGGTCACTGGCGGTGGCTGAGCCCGCCGGTGCGGGCGTGGTTCGCCCGGCGGGTGGCGGTGGTCGGGGCCGAGTCGACCGGGACCACGACGATGGCGGCGGCGCTGGCCGGGCACTACGGCACGTCCTGGGTGCCGGAGTACGGCCGGGAGTTGACCGCTCGCAAGCTGGCCCGGCTGCGGGAACGAGCGCCGGAGGCGACCGTCTTCGACGTCACCTGGGACCGGGACGACTTCCGCGCGGTGATGCGCGAGCAGCAGGCGGCCGAGGACGCGGCGGCCCGGACGGGCGGGCCGCTGCTGGTCTGCGACACCGACGCGCGGGCGACGGCGGTGTGGGAGGAGCGCTACCTGGGCAGCGCGTCCGAGGAGGTACGGGCGGCGGCCCGCCGGCCGGCGCTGTATCTGCTGACGGATCACCGGGGGGTGCCGTTCACCGATGACGGGCTGCGCGACGGTGAGCACCTGCGGGCCTGGATGACCGAGCGTTTCCGGGCCGAACTGGCCGGGTGCGGGGTGCCGGTGGTGGAGTTGACCGGGCCGCACGCCGATCGGTTGGCCTCGGCGGTGCGGGCCTGCGACGACCTGCTCGCTGCCGGCTGGTCGCTCGCCGACCCGATCGCCGCACCCGACGTGCACTAGCCTCCTAGGAAGCATTAGCGGGTGTGCGGTGGGACGCGTCGAGGGGTGTCCGGCGCCACCGGGTGCCCGGGGTGTGATCACGGGGCGTGGTGGGCAACAATGGTCATCGAGGAGGGGAGTATTCCCCCGCAACGGAGTCGTCAGCACGGTCGATCGCCGGAACCACGGCGCCCGACCCGGCCCCGTAGGTCGCCGCCCCCAGGGGCGGCGGCGGAAGAGACCTCCGACAGTCACCAGAGTGAGCGACAGCGGCACGCCGGCTCCCGCAGGGGCGTACGGTGTGCCCGACGCCGCGTGTCTGCCGGAGGAATGAACGTTGGACGTGTCCGGATTGGTGTGGGCGGGGACGCTTGTCGCACTGACTGCGGTTCTGCTCGTCGACCTGTTGATCATCGGTCGGCGCCCGCACGAGCCGAGTGTGCGGGAGTCGAGCCTCTGGGTTGGCTTCTACGTCGGCCTCGCCCTGCTCTTCGGTGCCGGTGTCTGGCTGACCTCGGGGGCCAGCGCGGCCGGCCAGTTCTACACCGGCTGGCTCACCGAGTACAGCCTCTCGGTGGACAACCTCTTCGTCTTCGTGATCATCATGGCGCGCTTCGGGGTGCCTCGGCAGTACCAGCAGAAGGTGCTGCTCGTCGGCATCGTGCTGGCGCTGGTGATGCGCGGCGGGTTCATCGCCGCGGGTGCGGCGCTGATCACGCAGTTCTCGTGGGTCTTCTACATCTTCGGTGCGTTCCTGATCTACACCGCGGTGAACCTGGCCCGGCAGGGTGAGCCGGACGAGGACGAGTTCTCCGAGAACGTGCTGATCCGGTGGAGCCGCAAGGCGTTGCCGATCTCGAAGGACTACGACGGTGCGAGGCTGACCACCCAGGTGGCCGGCAAGCGGCTCTTCACCCCGATGCTGATCGTGATGATCGCGATCGGCACCACCGACCTGATCTTCGCGTTGGACTCGATCCCAGCGATCTTCGGCATCACCCAGGAGCCGTACCTGGTCTTCACCGCGAACGTCTTCGCGCTGATGGGCCTCCGGCAGCTCTACTTCCTGCTCGGTGGCCTGCTGGACCGGCTGATCTACCTGAGCTACGGCCTGGCCGTCGTGCTCGGGTTCATCGGGATCAAGCTGGTGCTGGAGGCACTGGCCGACAACAACCTGCCGTTCATCAACGGCGGCGAGCACGTCGGCTGGGCGCCGCACATCCCGATCTGGTTGTCGCTGCTGGTCATCATCGGCACCCTGGGCGTCGCCACCGCCGCGAGCCTGGTGAAGTCCTCCCGGGACCGGCGTCGCGAGTTGACCGACGCCCGACACTGACCGGTCGCCGGCCGGGTGCGGACAGGCACCCGGCCGGTGTCGGAAGTGCTGACCGGCCTGTGCCGGGCCCAGCGCCGCCCGACGCCTGGACTCCGACTCGGGTCGACCGAGACCCGCCCTAGACCCGGTGCGCGCCCACCAGTGTGGCGGTCCGTTCTGCCGGCAGTTCCTCTTCGAGGACCCGCCGCCGCCGGTAGCAGGCGTGCAGCATCCGGCGCTGACCGCCGTCGCCGGGAGCGGCGGTGACGATGCCGATGTGGTGGATCTTGCGGCCCGGTCGGGCGAAGAAGTAGAGATCGCCGGGGCGTTCCGCGCCCAACGACAGTGGGGTGGTGGCCACGGCCTGATCGTCGGCGTCGCGGGGCAGCAGCACCCCGAACCGCCGCCAGGCCAGATGCACCAGCCCCGAGCAGTCGATGCCGTGCGCGGAGAGACCGCCCCAGATGTAGACCACGTCCAGCAGCCGCTGTGCGACCGCGAGCGCCTGCGCGGCGGCCGGCGACGCGACCGCCGACGACACCAGGTGACGGTCGGGCAGCCAGAGCGGGGTGGCCCGACCGGGCACGTGCACCGGCCGCCAGTCGTCGATCGCGGGGCCGGCCGGGACGAGCCGGGTGCCGACGACGACGCCGGGCAGCACCACCGGCCCGTTCGGGGCGGCGTGCAGCCCGGTGACCGTGGCGTCCACCACCAGCGGGTGGTCGATGCCGGTGTGGGTCGGGTCGAGAACGGCCAACTGCTCGGCGGGAAGCCAACCCGGGTAGCCGCGGGGGTCCAGCTTGGCGGCTGGTTGTTCGACGGCGACGACCCGGGCCCAGCCGTCCGGGCGTAGCTCACTGACGAGGACCCGTTCGCCGAGCAGGAGTTGGCTCAGCACGCAGTCGCCGACCTGCTGGTCGGTGTCCATCCCGGAGACCCAGGTCGGAATGTCGGCGCCGGCGGTCAGCGCCGGACGGTCGACGGGGCGGACGGCCTCGGGGGAGGTCCACAGCGTCGCCACGGCGATCCGGACGACGGCCTCTCGGCCCGGTTGCAGCTCCACGTCAACCCCCAGATCGTGTCGGCTGTCCAGGGAAACCCTATGAAAGAAACCGACAGTCATCAACCATGGGCCTGCACTTTTGCTTCAGCGATGCCGGAGATGCCCAGGCCAGGGGCATCCGGCAGCACCACCGTAGCCCCGTCGTAGCGAATGCCGCCCTGCACCGGTGACCAGGCCAGCCACCAGGCGGCGTCCAGGTCGGGGACCGCTGTGGTGCCGTACGCGGCGACCAGGCTCGCGGCCGCCCCGATGCCGACCTGGCTCTCCATCATCGAGCCGACCACAGTGCCGAGGCCGTGCGCGGAGGCCAGGTCGAGGAGGGTGCGGGCCGGGTGCAGTCCACCGCACTTGGCCAGTTTGACGTTGACCAGGTCGGCGGCCCGGCGGCGGATCACCTCCACCAGGTCACGGACCCCGAAGACCGCCTCGTCGGCCAGGATCGGCACTGACACCCGGTCGCTGACCCAGGCCAGGCCGTCCAGGTCCCAGCGGGCCACCGGCTGCTCGACCAACTCCACGTCGAGCCCGGCGTCCTCGATGCCGCGGATCACCCGGACCGCCTCCCGGGGCGTCCAGCCCTGGTTGGCGTCCAGCCGGATCCGGGTGCCGGGGCCGACGGCCGCCCGTACCGCGCGTACCCGGTCCAGGTCGCCGGCCGCGTCGGTGCCGACCTTCAACTTGAGCACGCCGAAGCCGTCGGCCTGGCGCTGCCGTGCCGCGGTAGCCAGGTCCACCGCGTCGCCTGCGGCGAGGGTGACGTCCGTCGGGACCCGCAGCGTGGTGCCCCCGAGCAACCGCACCAGGGGTACGCCCGGTCGCCGCGCGGCGAGGTCGTGCAGGGCGACGTCCACCGCCGCCTTCGCGGCCTCGTTGCCGACCACGGCGCGCTGCACCTCGGCGCACCGGGTCACCAGGTCGTCCGGGTCACGGCCGATCAGCCGTGGGCCGAGCAGTTCACGGACACACGCCTGCGCGCCGGCGACGGACGCGCCGGTGACCTGCCAGACCTGCGGCGCCTCACCGAAGCCGGACCGGCCGTCGCTGTCGACGAGTTCGACGATCAACGTGTCCACTGTGGTGGTGCGACGTAGCGCGGTGACGAACGGGGTGTGTAAGGGGGCGGAAACCCGGTGGGTGCGTACCGCCGAGATCGTCATGTCAGGCACCCTATACGGAGGTTCACCTTCGGAGGGGAGACCGCATGACCGGGCAGGGCTGGGAGCTGGTGGGTGCGCCGAACGCGCGGGACCTGGGCGGGCTCGTCGGCGCGGACGGGCGGAGGGTCCGGGTCGGCCAGTTGATCCGCACTCCGGCGCTGGGTCGGCTGACCGACGAGGACCTGCCGGTGCTGGCGAAGCTGGGGCCGGCGTGCGTGGTGGATCTGCGCGACGCCTCGGAGATCGCGGTCGCGCCGGAGGACCGGTTCGCCGGTGAGCCACGGGTGGTGCGCCTGCCGGTGCACGACGCGGAGCACCCGGTCTTCACGTACGTCTCGGCGGTGCTGCTCGGACACGACCTGAACGCGTACGCCGAGCTGGCCCGGCAGGGCACGGCGGGGGCGATGGAGGCGATCTACCGCTGGTTCGTCACCGGTGAGTCGGCGCGGGTCGGTTTCGCCGAGGCGGTGCGGCTGGCGTCCCGCCCGGAGAATCTGCCGCTGCTCTACCACTGCTCCGCCGGCAAGGACCGCACCGGTTGGCTGACCGTCATCCTGTTGACGGCGCTCGGGGTGGACGAGGCGGCCGTCCGCGCCGACTACCTGCGCAACAACGAGCTGACCGACAGCCTGCGGGCGGTGATCGTCGAGGCGATGCGTCGGCGGAATCCCGAGTTGGACGTCGACGCGGTGGTGCCGGTGCTGGAGGTCCGCGCCGAGTATCTCGACGCCGGTTACGCCGAGGTGCGTCGGGTGCACGGCTCGTTCGACGCGTACCTGCGCGACGGGCTGGGGCTCACCGACTCCGACCTCAGGGCGTTGCGGGCGCAGTTGCTGGAGTGACCGGCGCGTCGGTGGGTGTGCCGGTGCGGGCGGCGCAGCCGGTGACGATCAGTGCCTGGCCGGCGGCGTAGGTCGCCATGACCAGCACCGGCGCGCCAGGTGGTTGGGCCACCTCGGCCACCCCGGCGGCGATCAGCAGGTCGGAGCCGAGGAACAGCGCCGCGCCGACACCGACCCGCCAGCCCTGGGTGGCGGCGGTGCTGGCCATGGCGGCCAGCGCGATAGCGTAACCGGCCACCGGTACGGCCAGCCCGGCATCGGAGAGTCCCGCCCACATCCAGGTCAGCGCGATGACGGTCAGCGCCGCGTACCCCAGTCCGACGACGGCCAGCGGCGTACGGCGCAGCGCGGTCGCGGCGCCGCGTCGGGTGAAGGCCGCGAGGTAGCAGAGGTGCGTGCCGAGGAAGCAGGCCATGCCGGCGAGGAACCAGCCGGTTCCGTCGATCATCAGGGCGATGTCGCCGCCGGTGGCGAAGGCCAGCGCGGCGAGCAGCAGCCGGTCCGGTCGGGCCGCGCGTTCGGTGCTGACCCGCCAGAGGTACGCGGCCAGCAGCGGCATCAGCAGCGGCTTGGTGAGCAGGAAGGCCAGGCCGCCGCCGGTGGCGTTGGCCAGCAGGTTCGCGGCCGTCACGACGAGGAAGGCGATCAGCACGGTGCGACTGCGGGGCATCGGCGGCTCCGGGGTGGGGGTGCGAGCAGCGTAGCCGTAGTCGGCGGTGCTGGCCTCGCCGCTGAGGCGCTCGGGTCAGAGGTGGTGGCGGGCGGCCCAGACCTGCGCCGAGATGTGCGCGAGCAGCAGGCAGGCGTCGTCCTCCACCTGGTCGTCGCCGTCGGCCAGCTCGGCGGTGGTGCAGACGGCGATCAGGTAGGGCGGGGCGTCGTCGGGCAGCACCACGCCGGCGGCGTGGCGGACGCCGCGTACCCAACCGTTCTTGTGCGCGATGCGGGTGCCCGTGGGCAGGCCGGCGGCGAGGTCCTCGCGGTGTTCCTGGGCGAGCAGGACGTCCAGCATTGTGGTGCAGGCCGCCGGTGAGGCGAGTGGGCCGGGGGTGTCGGCCCCGGTGGCCAGTGCGCCGAGCAGGGCGGCCAGGTCGGCGGCGGTGACCGTGTTGGTGATGCCGGCCTCACGGGCGGCGAAGTCCTCGATGCCGCGGCCGGTGACGCTGTTGCGGGCTCCGGCGAGCGCCCAGACCTCGGCGACCGCGGGCAGCCCGACGTGGCCGAGGACGAGGTTGGTGGCGAGGTTGCTGGAGCGCACGATCATGCGGTCGGCCAGCCAGCGCAGCGTCGCGGTGCCGCCGATGCGCTCCCAGACCGCGTCGTCGTTGTCGTAGGGCTGCGCGTTGGCGAAGCGGGGTGCGCCGGGCTGGGCGGAGTCGAAGTCGTTGACGACCGGGACCGGGGCGTCCAGGTCCAGGGTGCCGGCCTCGGCGGCGCGGTGCAGCGCGGCGAGCACCGCCACCTTCATGGTGCTCGCGGCGTAGTGGCCGGCGTCGGCGTGGCGGGTCCAGGTCGGCGGCGCGTCGAGGCGCCCCACGTACGCGGAGACGGTGCCGGGCACCTGGTCCAGGTGGGCATCGAGATCATCCCAGGTCATGCCGGTGACCGTAGCGGATCAGGTGTGGGTGGGCTCGCGTACCCGTCGGGGTCAAAAACGACCGGGCGCGCCGGCCGCAAGCGGTCGACGCGCCCGGTGCCGGGTGCTGGGTGGGTCAGCCGGCGTGCTTGCGGCGGGCGGCGGCGCGGCCCCGCTGCTGCTGGTCGAGCACCACCTTGCGGATGCGCACGGCGGTCGGGGTGACCTCGACGCACTCGTCCTCGCGGCAGAACTCCAGGGCCTGCTCCAGGGAGAGCTTGCGCGGCGGGATCAGCTTCTCCGTCTCGTCGGAAGTCGACGCCCGCATGTTGGTGAGCTTCTTCTCCTTGGTGATGTTGACGTCCATGTCGTCGGAGCGGGAGTTCTCCCCGACGATCATGCCCTCGTACACCTCGGTGGTCGGCTCGACGAAGAGCTGGCCGCGCTCCTGAAGGTTGATCATCGCGAAGGCGGTGACCGCGCCGGACCGGTCGGCGACGAGCGAACCGTTGTTGCGGGTCCGCAGCTCGCCGAACCACGGCTCGTAGGACTCGAAGACGTGGTGCAGGATGCCGGTGCCCCGGGTGTCGGTGAGGAACTCGGTGCGGAAGCCGATCAGGCCGCGCGCGGGCACCAGCCACTCCATCCGGATCCAGCCGGTGCCGTGGTTGACGAGCTGCTCCATCCGGCCCTTGCGGGTGGCGAGGAGCTGGGTGATCGCGCCCAGGTATTCCTCCGGGGCGTCGATGGTCAGCCGCTCGACCGGCTCGCAGGTCTTGCCGTCGATCTCCCGGGTGACCACCTGCGGCTTGCCGACGGTCAGCTCGTAGCTCTCCCGGCGCATCTGCTCGACCAGGATGGCCAGCGCCAGCTCGCCGCGGCCCTGCACCTCCCAGGCGTCCGGCCGCTCGGTGGGCAGGACCCGCAGGGACACGTTGCCGATCAGCTCCTTGTCGAGCCGGTCCTTGACCATGCGGGCGGTGACCTTGGAGCCCTTGACCCGGCCGACCAGCGGCGAGGTGTTGGTGCCGATGGTCATCGAGATGGCCGGCTCGTCGACGGTGATCAGCGGCAGCGCCACCGGGTCGTCGACGTCGGCGAGGGTCTCACCGATCATGATCTCGGGGATGCCGGCGACGGCGATGATGTCGCCGGGGCCGGCGGTCTCGGCCGGCTTACGCTCCAGGCCCTCGGTCATCAGCATCTCGGAGATGCGGACCCGCTGGGTGCTGCCGTCGGTGCGGCACCAGGCGACCGTCTGACCCTTGCTGATGGTGCCCTGGCGGACCCGGCACAGCGCCAGCCGGCCGAGGAACGGCGAGGCGTCCAGGTTGGTGACGTGCGCCTGCAACGGCGCGCCGTCCTCGAAGGCGGGTGCCGGGATGGTGTCCAGCAGGGTGCGGAACAGCGGCTCCAGGGAGGTGCTGTCGTCGGGCACCGAGCCGTCGGCGGGCTGGGTCAGCGAGGCGATGCCGTCGCGGGCGCAGGCGTAGACGATCGGGAAGTCGATCTGCTCCTCGTCGGCGTCCAGGTCGAGGAAGAGCTCGTAGGTGTCGTCCACGACCTCCTTGATCCGGGCGTCCGGACGGTCCACCTTGTTGATCACCAGGATGATCGGCATCCGGGCCCGCAGCGCCTTGCGCAGCACGAAACGGGTCTGCGGCAGGGGGCCCTCACTGGCGTCGACGAGCAGCACCACACCGTCGACCATGGTCAGGCCGCGCTCCACCTCGCCACCGAAGTCGGCGTGGCCGGGGGTGTCGATGATGTTGATGGTGACCGGGTCGGAGCCGTCCGCCGGCAGGTACCGCACGCCGGTGTTCTTGGCCAGGATCGTGATGCCCTTTTCCCGCTCGAGGTCACCGGAGTCCATCACCCGCTCGGTGTTCTCGCCGCGTGCGCCGTACGCGCCGGCCTGCCGCAACATGGCGTCGACCAGGGTGGTCTTGCCGTGGTCGACGTGAGCGATGATGGCGACGTTGCGGAGGTCGGTGCGAAGCTGCATACCCTCTATCCTTCCGCCTGCGCTCGCGCAGGCTGCGTCGGGGTCACCCCCAGGTGCCCCTGATCTATGGTGAAACCGCTGTGCCGGTGGTTCCCCCGGCTGGCATGCTGGCTCCCGTGTCCTGGGGGCCTGAGTGCACGACCTGCTGACCTGGGTGCAGGGTCTGCCCACCCTGTGGATCTACCTGGTCGCCGCGCTGATCGTGGCGGGCGAGACCGCGGTGATCTTCGGCCTGCTCGTGCCGGGTGAGGCTACCCTGCTGCTCGTCGGCTTCCTCACCTACAACGGTACCTTGCGGCTCGGGCCGGCGTTGCTCGCGATGATCGTCGCGGCGGTCCTCGGCGATGGGCTGGCCTTTCGGGCCGGACGGCGGTACGGCTCCCGGCTGCGCGCCGGGCTGGGTCACCGGGTCGGGCCGCAGCGGTGGGCCCGCGCCGACGCCATGCTGGCCCGCCTGGGTGGGCGGGGGGTGTTTGCCGCCCGATGGGTGGCTTTCGCCCGGACCCTGGTGCCCCGGCTGGCCGGTGCGGCCGGTATGCCGTACCGGCGGTTCGCCCTGTGGAACCTGGCCGGGGTGGTGACCTGGGTGGGCGGCTCGGTGCTGCTCGGTCACCTCGCCGGTGAGTCGTACGACACGGTCTCCCGGCTTCTGGGCCGGGCCACCGGGGTGGCGTTCCTGCTGCTGGCCGGCCTGGTGGGTGTGGTGCTCGTGGCTCGGTGGCTGGGCCGCAACCCCGACCCGGCGCGCGCGCTGCTGTCCCGGGCTGGCGCTCTGCCCCCGGTGCGGTGGCTCACCGCCCGCTACGGGGTGTTGTTCTTCCTGGTGGCCATGCGGATCGGCCCGGCCTGGACGCTGCTGCTCAATCTGGCCGCCGGGTTGCTGCTGCTGTTCGCCGCCGGGCTCGCCATCGCCGGTCTGCTCGCGGTGGCGGTCCGCAACAGTGGTCTGGCGGCGCTGGACGGTGCCATCGCGGGGTGGTTCGCGGTTCGGCGTACCCCGGACGCCGCCGACGCCACACTGGTCGTGGTGTCGGTGGTACGCGGGTCGGTGCTGATCCTGTTGGTGGCGCTGGTGGCGGCGGTGCTGGCGTGGCGCAACCGGCCCTGGCGGGCGGATCTGCTCAGCGTGGTCGGCACGGCGGGCGCGTTCGTGCCGCTGGTGGTGCTGGCCGTCGTGGCCGAACTGACCGGCCCGCACGGGACCGCCCCTGGTGGCGGTGAGGTGGCGGCGCTCTCCACCCAGAGCGCCGTGGTCGCGGCGAGTTTCTGCACCCTGGCGTGGCTGGTGTCGCGCAGCGCCCGGTGGCCGGTGGCGGTGGCTGCCTGGACCGCCGCGACGGCGGGGGTGCTCGGGATCGGCGGCGCGCGGCTCTATCTCGGACTGGAAACGGCGAGCGGGACGGCCGCGGCGGTGCTGCTCGGGGTGCTCTGGACCGTGGTGTTCATGGTCGCCTGGGCGACCCGGGACCGGGCGGTGGGCAATGGTCAGCCCCCGGTGGACCAGGCCCCCCGGCGGCCGTCGCAGGGGCAACGCCGCCCGGTCGAACCTTGTTAGGGTGCGGCGACAATCACACGGGGGAGGCAACGGCATGGTTCGACGCACCGAACGGCTGGGCGCCGCAGTGCTCGCCGGGCTTCTGCTGGCGAGCGTGCTCGTCGGCTGCGCCGCCAAGGGGGAGAGCCCATCGGGCGTGGCCGCGCCGGTCGCCATCACCGACGGGCCGACCGATGCCCCGTCCGACGAGGTCGACGGGGAGCCGAGCCCGTCGGTGAGCGCCGTGGAGTCGATGGGTTCCGCGCCGAGTCGGAGCGCCACCCCGAAGCCGAAGACGAGGAAGAAGCCGACCCGGGCGGCGCCGAAGCCGCGCGCGGTGCCGAAGCCGCCCACCGAGACCGAGGTTCCACCGGCGCCGCCGAAGCCCGCGCCGAGTTCCTGCAAGCCGACCTACAAGGGCAGCCAGGCGTCCCGGTCCGAGGTGAAGGCGGCGCTGACCGATGCGGCCAGCCGCACCTACTGGCCGTCGTCGGCACCGGACATCAAGATCCCGCTCAACCTGCTCAAGGCCACCGCGTGGCAGGAGAGCGGCTGGCAGTCCAACATCTACGCCTGCGACGGTGGGGTCGGGCTGTTGCAGGTGATGCCGGACACCGCGACGTGGATGAACCAGCGGTTCGAGAAGAGCTACAAGATCGACGCGTACCAGGACAACGCCTACCTCGGCGCGACCTACCTGGCCTGGGCGACGAAGTACATCGGCGACATGTACTTCGAGTCCGACTTCCGGCTCGACCCGGCACTGTGCACCAGCGAGCTGAATTCCTGCCTGCTCAACGCCGTCATCGCCGCGTACAACTTCGGGCACGGTGCGGTGGCTCAGGAGGGGAAGCCGCTGACGATCCCCAACCCGTCGTACGTGCGTAACGTGCGGGCACTGATGAACGAGTGCGTCTGCCTGTCGTACTGACTCTCGTCGGGGCCGTGGCGGGTTCGCCGCGGCCCCGACGGGCCGGTCAGTCGTGTGCGGCGACCGGCTCGGGCGAGCGCGGGGTGGCCGGGTCGGGCGTGATGCGGCCGGGCCACCAGAAGCGGTCGCCGAGCAGGAACGCCAACGACGGCACCAGGACCGTACGGACCAGCAGGGTGTCGAGCAGCACACCGATGCAGACGATGATCCCGATCTGGGTCAGGGTGATCAGCGGCAGCACACCGAGCACGGCGAAGACCGCGGCCAGCAGCACTCCGGCGCTGGTGATCACACCGCCGGTGACCCGCAGGGCGGAGAGCATCCCGGCGCGGGTGCCGGCGCTGCGGGCGTCCTCCCGGGCCCGGGTGACCAGGAAGATGTTGTAGTCCACCCCGAGCGCCACCAGGAACACGAAGGCGAGCAGCAGCACACCGCTGTCCAGCGCCGGGAAGCCCAGCACGTGGTCGAAGAGCAGCCAGGCCGCGCCGAGGCTGGCGAAGTACGAGGCGATCACGGTGAGCACCAGCAGCAGGGGCGCGAGCAGACCGCGGAGCAGCAGCACGAGCACGGCGCCGACCAGCAGCAGGATGATCGGCAGGATGAGCCGCAGGTCCCGGTCGTTGGCCTCGTCGGAGTCGTACGTGGCGGCCACGGAGCCACCGACGATCGCCCCGGACGGGGCGTCGGCGCCGTCGGCGGCCGGCGGCGCGGAGTCGGGGACGGCGGCGACTGCCGCGCGCAGCGCCTCGATCGCGCGGTCCGAGGCGGTGGTGCCGGGTTCGGCGTCGAGGACCACGTCGACCTGGGCGACGGCCGTGCCGGCGTCGCCGGGTCGCGCCGAGGCGACACCGGGTACCGCGGTGGCGGCGTCGGTGACCGCCCGCACCGCCGCCGGGGTGGTGATCACGGCGACGGGCTGGGTGCTGCCGGCGGGGAAGGCCCTGGCCAGGGTCTGTGCGCCGGTCACCGCCTCCGGCTCGGCCCGGAACTGCTCGGTCTCGGACAGGCCGGTACGGATGCCGAGCCCACCCAGCGCCAGGCCGCCGAGCAGCACCGTGGCCAGCGTCGCGACCACCACCGGGCGGCGTTGGACGGCGGCGCCGAGCCGACCCCAGAGCCGACCCTCGCGTACCGGGCCGCCGACCCGGGGCACGAACGGCCAGAACAGGCCGCGACCGAAGAGCACCAGCACGGCGGGGAGCACGAACAGGGCCGAGAGCATGGCGAAGACCACACCGGTGGCGCAGGCCACGGCCAGCGCCCGGTTGGTTTCCTGCTCACTGAGCAGCAGGGTGAGCACGCCGAGCACGACGGTGCCGCCGCTGGCGAGGATCGGCTCGGCGGTGCGGCGTAACGCGGCGCGCATCGCCGCGAACCGGTCCTCCTCGCGGCGCAGCTCCTCCCGGTAGCGGGCGATGAGCAGCAGCGCGTAGTCGGTGGCGGCGCCGAAGACCAGGACGCTGGCGATGCCGGTGACCTGACCCTGCTGGAGGTTGATGCCGACGCCCGGCACGATGACGTCCACCGCGCGCAGGGTGAGCTGCTCGGTGGCGGCGACCACGACCAGCGGCACGATCCACAGGAACGGGCTGCGGTAGGTGATCAACAGCAGCAGCGCGACCACGGCGGCGGTCACCACGAGCAGGGTGACGTCGGCGCCGTCGAACACCGAGGAGAGGTCGGCGGTGAACGCCGGGGCGCCGGTCACCTCGGCGGTCAGCCCGTCGGGCAGGTCCGCGAGGGTGGCGCGCAGCTGGGTCACCGCGTCGGTGACGACCTCCTGCCCGCCGGCGGTGTCCAACGGCACGGCGACCAGGGCCACCGCGCCGTCCGGGGAGACCTGGGCGGGGCTGACCTGCCCACCCACTGCGAAGCGGCGCAGGCCGTCGGCGCGAGCGCCGACGGTCGCCCGGTCGGTTTCGCTCAGCGCGCCGCCGTCACCGCGACTGATCACCACGATGGCCGGCTGCACGTCGCTGGAGGGCAGCTGATCCTGCAGACGTTGCACCTGGGTCGACTGCCACTGCACGGACAGGCCGGTGGCGGAGACCGGTGCCGGGTTGTCCGGCTGGGGTGTCCCGAAGACGGCCGCGCCCACGACGATCGCGGCGGCCACTGTGAGCCAGGCGGCCAGCCGGCCACGAGCGACTCTGGTGAACACAGACATCAGGTGACCTCAAGGTATTTCGGAAGCCGAGTATCTTGATGGCCGAGATTATCCGGGGCTGCTCTATGCTGCAACCCGGGGGATCAACGACGGGAAGAGCGGCGCGAGGTGGCGACTCACGGCATGTACCGACGGCGCGACACGCGCCGCGAGCAGCTGGCCGCGGAGATCACCAACAACCTCCGGCGGTACGCGGTGGACGCCCAACAGGTCGGCCACGCCTTCGCCAACCTGCACGGCCTCAACCCGACCGACCTGCAGGCGTTGATCGCGGTGATGGACGCCGAGCTGCTCGGTGACCCGATCACCCCCGGCCGTCTCGGCGAGCAGCTGAACCTCTCCTCCGGCTCGGTCACGGCCCTGATCGACCGTCTGGAACGGGCCGGGCACATCCGCCGCGACCGGGACACCGTCGACCGGCGCAAGGTGCTGCTGCACTACGCCGACCAGGGCGCCGCGCTGGCCATGGAGTTCTTCCGGCCGCTGGGCGCCCGTACCGACACGGTGATGGCCCGCTTCAGCGAGGACGAGCTGGAGGTGGTGCACCGGTTCATGGAGGAGATGAGCGAGTCGCTGCGCGGGCACCGCGACGCGGTGCGCGCCACCCGGCCGGAGTCACCCCGCCGCCCGACGGGCTGACCGGTGCCGCACCTCGTCACCCGCCTCGCCAGCGCCGCGCTGCGCCTAACCCCGACCCGCCCCGGCCCGGTGCGGGTCAGCCGTGACCTCGCGGTGCGGGCCCGCGACGGCGTGGTGCTGCGCACCGACCACTACGCCCCGGCCGTCCGTGGTGCGCCGACCGTGCTGATCCGCACCCCCTACGGGCGGGGTGGGCCGCTGCGGCTGCTCGGTCGGCTGCTCGCCGCCCGGGGTCGACACGCGGTGATCCAGTCGTGCCGGGGCACCGGCGGCTCCGGTGGAACATTCGCCCCGCTGGTGCACGAGCGCGACGACGGCGCGGACACGCTCGACTGGCTGCGTCGCCAGCCCTGGTGGTCCGGGCAACTCGGCATGTTCGGGGTCAGCTACCAGGGCTTCGCCCAGTGGGCCCTGGCCGCCGACGCCGACGAGGAGCTGCGCGCCATGGTCGCGGTGGTGACCGCCTCGGCCACCCGCGACTCGACGTACGCGGGAGAGTCCTTCGCCCTGGACACCGTGCTGACCTGGGCGGAGCTGCTGCACGCGCAGACCGTGCCGTGGCTGGCCCGGCAGTGGGAACTCAAGCGCGGGCAACCCCGGCTGGCCGCCGCGCTGGAGCACCTCCCGCTGGCCGAGGCCGACCGGGTGGCCACCGGCGTGACCATCCCGTTCTTCCAGGAGTGGCTACGGCACCACACACCGCAGGCCGCGTACTGGCGGTCCCGGGTCTTCGCCGACCAGGTCGCGAAGGTGCGGGCGCCGGTGGTGATGGTCATCGGTTGGCACGACATCTTCCTGCCCGCCCAGCTCGACGACCACGCCGTGCTGCGCGCCGCCGGCACACCGCCGCGCCTGGTCATCGGCCCATGGACGCACGGCAGCCCCGGACTGTTCGTGGGCGCGCTGTGCGAGGGGTTGGCCTGGCTCGACGAGCATCTGCCGGCCACGACTCGATCGCACAGCCCGGCGGGACCAGCCCGGCCGCCCGTGCGCCTTCACGTCGGCGGCGCCGGTGGCGGCTGGCGGGACCTGCCGGACTGGCCACCCCCGGCGGTCCAGACCGCCTGGCACCTGCAACCCGGTGGGGCGCTGGCGGCACGCCCACCTGTCGTGTCGACACCGGACGCGTTCCGCTACGACCCCGCCGACCCCACCCCGTCGCTCGGCGGTCCACTGCTCGTCGCCCAACGGGCCGGCCCGGTCGACAACCGGCGGGTCGAGGCCCGCCCCGACGTGCTGACCTACACCAGCGCCCCGCTGACCGCGCCGGTCGAGGTGATCGGCCCGGTCCGCGCCGAGATCCACCTGCGCAGCGATCTGCCCTACCTGGACGTTTTCGTTCGTCTGTGCGACGTGGACCGCCGGGGTCGCTCGTGGAACGTGTGCGACGGTCTGGTGCGGGTAACGCCCGAGCGCTTCCCGGCCGACCCTTCCGGGGCGCTGCGGATTCCGGTGCCGCTCTGGCCGACCGCGTACCGCTTCGCCGCCGGGCACCGACTGCGGGTGCAGGTCTCCGGCGGCGCCCATCCACGGTGGGCGCGCAACCCCGGCACCGGCGAACCGCTCGGCACGGCGGTGACGCTACGTGCCGGTTGGCGGCAGGTTCTGCACGACCCGGCGCACCCTCGGCGCTGCTGCTGCCGATCGTCCACTCTGCCCCGCACCAACCTCCAATCTGAACAGACCCCTCCTGAGCTGGGCGTTTACCGGAAATGCGGGCTATGGTGGAGTCAACGCCCGGCGCCGTGCACCAGTAGGCCGGGCTCGCCCGAAGCCCAGCACCGCGTACGCGGTGTGAC
Organism: Micromonospora sp. NPDC050795; assembly: GCF_044456785.1. Taxonomy (NCBI): domain Bacteria; kingdom Bacillati; phylum Actinomycetota; class Actinomycetes; order Micromonosporales; family Micromonosporaceae; genus Micromonospora; species Micromonospora sp. NPDC050795. The sequence continues at coordinate 44,331 of NZ_JBITGE010000043.1, forward strand.
GTCGTGCCCGGTCCCCACCTCTCGGAAAGGGGGACCCCATGACCCGGGCCCCGGCTAACCTTCTGGCCGTCCGAAGTCTGCTCCTCACTCACCTCGACAACGCTCCCGGGCCCGACGACCTGGATCCGGGCGAGGTCGGCATCGTCGGTGACTCGGCCCACCGGGGCGGCTACCACTGCGGATCGGACCGGGTGGTCCCCAACGACTACTCGGTGGTCGAGTCGCCTCGGGACCGGGCCGGGCTGACCCTCGACGCGGCGGCGCTGGACGTCGGACAGTTCGATGTCCGTTCCGGTGGCCGATCGAACACCCTGCCCAGCTTCTCGGTCTGGTGCGTCGCGCAGTGCGTCGCGAACGCGGCAGACACCCGGGACATCCGGGAGATCATCTACAGCCCCGACGGCAGCACTGTGAAGCGGTGGGATCGCCTCGGCAAGCGCACCACCGGCGACAGCTCACACCGTTGGCACACCCACTTCAGCTTCTTTCGCGACGCCATCAAGGCGGGCCGCGACCAGCAGCCCCTGTTCCGCCGCTACCTCAGTTCCATCGGACTCCTGGAGGACGACGACATGACCCCCGAAGAGCACAACTGGCTGGCCACCGTCCACAAGAACCTCACCGTCCTGGACGGCCGCAACCCGATCGGGCAGATCTACACCCGGATGGCGATGGGTGAGGACGCCACCGTTGCGAACTTCAGGCCGGCCCACCCGACCCTGAAATCGCTCGGTCTGCAGGTCACCGCCCTGCAGGCCGCGCTGACCGAGTTGTCCAACCGGGACTTCACCGACGAGGAGGCGATCATCCAGGGCGTGCTGGCCGGGCTGACCCCGGAGGAGATCGCTGCCGCGATCCCGCCCACGATCGCCAAGCAGGTGGCCGACGAGTTGGCCCGCCGGCTCGTCGCCTGAGCGAGGGGCGGTTCGTAGCCGCCGGGCCGCCCCTCTTGACGCAATCCGCAACGACTGTTGGGCAATAAGTGTTGCGCAATAGTCGTTGCGGATGTCAGGCTGTCGACATGAACAGCCCCGACGTACGCCAGGTCACCGACTCCCGGGTGCTGGCCGCCATGTCCCACCCGCTGCGCCGCCGGATGATGGACGTGTTCAAGGTCCACGGGCCCTCCACCGTCGGGCTGCTCGCCGAGCGCACCGACCAGGCCCCCGCGAACGTCAGCCACCACCTCAAGGTCCTCGCCGCCGCCGACCTGGTCGCCGAGGCGCCCGAGTTGGCCCGGGACCGGCGCGAGCGGTGGTGGCGCCTGGTGACCAGGGGGTTGCGCTGGTCCAACGCCGACTTCGACGCCGACCCGGCCTCCCGCGCGGTCGCCGACGCCGCCACCTCGCTCAACCTGGACCGGCACGTCGCCCTGGCCCGGGCCTGGCACGCCGCCGACGAGAGCACCCAGGCCACCTGGAACGACGCGCCCTTCTCCACGGACCACTGGCTGAACCTCACGCCGCAGGAGTTGGCCGAGCTGAGCCACGAGATGATCGAGGTCCTCGGCCGCTGGGCCGACCGGGAGCTACCCGACGACGACGCCGACCGCAGGCCGGTCTTCGTCTTCGTCCACGGCGTACCGGCCCGACCGTGACCATCGCCACCCGCTCTGACGACGCCGACGTCCGGCCGACCGGAGGGCTGCTGCGGCACCGCGACTTCCGGCTGCTCTGGGCCGGCCAGGCGGTCAGCAGCGTCGGCAGCAACGTCACCACTGTCGCGCTTCCGCTGGTCGCGGTCGCCGTCCTCGACGCCGGCACCTTCCAGGTGGCGGTGCTCACCGCGGCGGCCTGGCTGCCCTGGTTGCTGATCGGCCTGCCGGCCGGCGCGTGGGTCGACCGGCTGCCCCGCCGACCGGTGATGGTGATCTGCGACCTGCTCTGCGCGGTGGCCTTCCTCAGCGTGCCGCTGGCCGCCGTGCTGGACCGACTCACCGTCGCGCAACTACTGGTGGTGGCCCTCAGCGCGGGCGCCGCGCGGGTCTTCTTCGAAACCGCCGACCAGGTCTACCTGCCGGTGCTGCTGCGACCCGGGCAACTGCCGGAGGGCAACGCCAAGCTCCAGGCGACCCAGACCGTGAGCTACGTCGTCGGACGCGGCCTCGCCGGCCTGATCGCCCAGCTCGTCGGCGCCGTCGCCGCGCTGCTGCTGGACGCGTTCACATTCCTGCTCTCCGCGATGTTCCTGTTGCGCATCCGCACCCGCGAACCACGCGTACGACCCTCGCAGCGGTCCCGATCGCTGCGCCGGGACATCACCGAGGGGCTGCGCTTCGTCATCAGGGACCCGTACCTGCGGGTGCTCACGCTCTTCGGCGCGGCCAGCAATATCGGGCTGACCGGCTACCAGGCCGTCCTGGTGGTCTTCCTGGTCCGTGAACTACGTCTCGAACCGGGCCTGGTGGGTGGGCTCGTCGGTGTGATGAGCGCCGGCGGGATCATCGGCGCGCTGCTCGCCACCACGGTGGCCCGGCGCTGCGGCACCGCACGGGCGCTGCTGATCGCGGCGGCGCTCACCGGCCCGCCCGCGCTGCTCATCCCGCTCGCCGCGCCCGGCGTCGGGCTGGCCTGGCCAGCCCTCGGCGGCCTGCTGATCGGTCTCGGGGTGGCCATTGGCAACGTGGTCAAGGGCGCCTTCCGGCAGACCTACACGCCACACCACCTGCTGGGCCGGGTGACGGTGAGCATGCATCTGCTCAACTACGGCACGATCCCGCTGGCGGCCGTGCTGGCCGGTGCCATCGGCGCACGTTACGGCGTCGAGACGGCAATTGTCGTGATGACCGCCTGGCTGGCGTTCACCCCGTTGATTCTGTTGGTCGGACCAATCCGGAGGCGGCGGGACCTGCCCGCCGCCCCGGCGGCGTCTTGAGTGCGCTGCGACGGCGGCCGGAGACCGGCCGCCGTCACCGGCACGGAGCTACATCGGGCGGACGTTGTCCGCCTGCGGACCCTTCTGCCCCTGGGTCACCTCGAACTCGACCTTCTGGCCCTCGTTGAGCTCCCGGTAGCCGCTCGAAGCGATGGCGGAGTAGTGGACGAACACGTCCGGCCCTCCACCGTCCTGCTCGATGAAGCCGAAGCCCTTTTCCGAGTTGAACCACTTAACCGTGCCGGTTGCCATGCATCTCTCCCTGTTCAAAGCGGCTGACCCTCGGCCTCTGGCCGATGATCGCCCGTACCTGTCCGACAGTAACGGGCAAAACCCCGATCCGCTGGCCGAAGTGCCGTAGGTATTTGACTGAACTCGGGTGAACTCTGCGCGGCGGCATGTGAAACCCGCCCCGACCAACCGCCGCTGCGGCATGCTTGCGCCGATGAGTGATGCCGCAGCCGACGCGATGACCGAGCTGGAACGCGAGATCCACGCGCCCGGTGCTGGTCTGGACCGGCTCCGGTTGATGCCCACCCCGTTCGTCCCCGAGGTGCGGCTGCACCTGGCCGAGGACGCGATCGTCTGGTGGGCCCGGATGGAGGCCGCCGCCGGACGGGCGCTGCCCGCGCCGTACTGGGCGTCCGCCTGGGCCGGGGGACAGGCCCTGGCCCGCCACCTCCTGGACCACCCGGAACTGGCCGCCGGTCGCCGGGTGCTCGACCTCGCCGCCGGGTCCGGTCTGGTGGCCATCGCCGCCGCGCTCGCCGGCGCCGCGGAGGTGATCGCCAACGACATCGACCCGTACGCCGTCGCCGCCGTCACCCTCAACGCGCGGGCCAACCACGTCGCCGTCGACGCCACCGGGGACGACCTGCTCGACAGCACCGAGGCGAAGGTCGACCTGGTCCTCGCCGGAGACGTCTTCTACGACCGCGCGATGGCCGACCGGATGCTGCCCTTCCTGCAGCGGGCCGCCGCCGCAGGTGCCGACGTGCTGGTCGGCGACCCCGGCCGCGGACACCTGCCGACGGACCGCCTCACCGTGCTGGCCGACTACCCGGTACCCACCACCGAACCGTCGGTCGACTCGTCGCTACGCCACGTGCAGGTGCTGCGCCCCGCCTGAGGCGCACCCCCGACTCAGGGGCGACCCCGAGGCGGATACCAGGGGTCACTGGGGGCTACGACCGGATGTCCGAAGTGGCGCCACGGCCATAGCGTCGACGCATGACGCAATGGCTGGCCCAGATCGGAGAACTACCGGTTCTGCTGCTGATGGGCGCGCTCGGGCTCGTCATGCTCTTCGACGCCGTACCCCTGCTGGGTGTCCTGGTCCCCGGCGACGTCGCGATCCTCGCCGCCGTCGGCGTCGGCCGCCCGAGCACCGGGCTGGCCACCTTCACCGCGGTGCTGATCGGTTGCCTGGCCGGCTGGTCACTGAGCTTCCTGGTCGGCCGTCGCTACTCCGACCGACTGCGCGACAGCCGCATCGGTGGCTGGATCGGCGAGGCCCGCTGGACAGCGGCCGAAGGAATCCTGCGTCGCGGCGGCGGCCGGATGATGGTGGTCGCGCCGTTCCTGCCGGTCTTCAACGCGCTCCTGCCACTGGCCGCCGGCGGGCTGCGGATGTCGTACCGCCGATTTCTCGGCTGCGCGACGATCGGCGCGGCCGCCTGGGCCGGTCTCTACCTCGCCCTGGGCACCGCGTCACGGTCGGTGGCCGCGCTGCTGCCGGGCGACCCCAGCCCGCTGCTGGTCACGATGGGGGTCGGGCTGGTGCTGGCTTCCGTCGCGTTGCTGGGGGCGCGGCGGCGGTTGTTCGCCGTCGTCGGCTGAAGCTGTTCTTCGCTCTGGGGGGTGGGGCGCTTGGAGTCGGGCGCGGTGGGGGGTCTGCCGTGCCCGGCTCTGGGGCCGGGTTGCGGTGGGTGGGGCGGGGGGGGGCGCCCCCCCCGGGGGGGGGGGGGGGGGGGGGGGGGGGCGGGGGGGCGGGGGGGGGGGGGGGGGGGGGGGGGGGGCGGGAGGTGGTGGGGGAGCGGGCGCA
>NZ_JBITGE010000044.1:0-48609 GCF_044456785.1 Micromonospora sp. NPDC050795
TGCGGAACCTTCGACAAGCTCCACCTCACCCGGAGGTCCTCACCCATTTCAAGATCTACGCCCCGTCACCAACGTCCATGGACAGAACACCTAGCGTGCGCGCCGGTTGGCGCGCAGGGCCCCCAGGAGCACGCCGGGGCGGGCCAGGGAGTGCGGGTGTTCGCGCATGGAGACGACGTCGTTGAACCGCCGCGCGGTCACCACGTCCGTGACGGTCGCGGCGATGACCTGGCCGCTGGCCCAGCGGGAGAACCGGTAGCCGCGCGGGTAGGGCCCGTCGACGTGGGGCAACGCCAGGTCCGCTGAGGTGGAGAGCGACCAGGCCGCGTCCACCACGACCTTCTGGAGCGCGAGATAGTGGCGCGCGGGCGCCCGCAGATCCGGGCCGGACCGAAGGTACGTCGACAGGCAGGCCGCGTGCAGGGCCGCCGCCGTCATGCCCTGCCCGTACACCGGGTTGAACGACGCGACGGCGTCACCGACGCTGATCAGGCCGGCCGGGAACCGCTTGAGCGCGTGGAAGTCCCGTCGTCGACTGTCGGCATGGTGGTAGGTCTGGACGTCGCCGATCATCTCCTGGTCGGCGACCTCGCCGAACTCCGGTGGGAACTGCTCGCGCAGGCGGCGGACGAAGTCATCCGCGGTACGCCCCGGGCGGTCGTTGCCGTAACCGGCCATCATGGCCATCCACCGGCCGTCCTCGATGGCGAAGAACGCGGCCCCGGCCACGTCCATCCCCGATTTCGGCGTGTTCAAAGCCAGGACGACAGTCGAGGCCGGGGTGACCTCCGGGCGGCGGAACAGGGCGGTCGCGTAGTTGAGGTGCACTGTCATCCGCCGGGTGACCGGCCGGTCCCAGTCGGCCTGCTCCAGCCAGTCCGAGAGTCGGCTGGACCGCCCCATGGCGTCCACCACGAGGTCGGCGCGTTCGACCCCGGGCACCCCACCGACCTCGCAGCGGACCCCGGTGACCGCGGTGCCGTCGAACACGAGGCCGGTGGCGCGGGCGGTGATCGTCTTGACGTTGGGCAGCCGGAGCACCTGCTGGCGGATCAGGCCTTCCAGCAGCGGCCGACTGCCCGCCAGACTGTCGGCGTCGTCGGGGACGACGACCTTCAGGCGCCCGTCGAGGTAGTTGCGCCGGGCCTCGGGCGGCGCCTCGACCGCTCCGCGCGCCACTGCGTCGTCGCGGAATCCGGGGAACAGCCGCTCCAGTTGGAAGAGGCCGCCGGGCAGCAGCGCGTGCAGCTGTGTCCCCTGGGGTACGCCGGGCCGCGCGCCGGTCACCTGCGGGTCGTCCCGGTCGATGATGACGACGGTGTCGGCGTGGTCGGACAGCACCCGGGCGGCCAGCAGACCGGCGACACTGCCGCCGACCACAACGGCCGTGCCCATCGTCGGGGTCAGCTGGTCAGGGGGTCGCGGCGCGTTCAGTTCCGCGAAGACCCGGGACGGGGAGAGGGACATCGTGCTCTCCAAGGGGGTAGCGGGGGTGTGTGCCCTCCCCGGCCACTGTCAGCGACTGTGCGCGGACAGACCGGTGGACGGTCGTTCGACGTATTGCCCGCCGATCGTCGCACAACCACCTGAAAGGCAACCGGCTGTGTCCGCCAGATGACCGCCTGTTGGCCGATCGGCCGGACGGGTCCGACGTTCGGGCGGGTCAGGTGGCGCGTCCTCCGGCCGGCTGTCACGATCTCCGGCATGTCCGTCGCACGTCGAACTCTGCTCGGGGCCGGCCTTGCCGCCGCGACCTCCGCCCTCACCGGTTGCGGTGCCACCGGCGCGCCGGACTCCGGCTCGGCCGGGCCTGGCGAGGCGGCGACCGCGAAGGGCGCCACCGGCAGCCGGGTCGGATTCGGAGCGGCGGGCGACGCCGGGCCGCCGCTCAGGGCACCGGACGCACCGGTCGGGGGCAACCCGCCGGTGCGTCAGGCCCCCTACGCCCAGGACGTGACCGCACTGCTCCGGCGACACCTGCCCGCGACCCCACAGACCGTGCAACACAAGGGTTTCCCCGGTGCCGTCGCTCTCGTCGTGGTGGGCGGGAAGGTGACTGTGCACACCGCGGTCGGTGAGGCGCTGCGGTACACGGCGGGCCCGAAGCTGCTCGCGGCGAACCAGCGCGTCGCGATGCGCCGGGACTCCATCTTCGACCTCGCCTCGGTCACCAAGGTGTACACGGCCATCCTGCTGTTGCAGCAGGTCGACAAGGGTCGCGTCGACCTCGGCGCTCCGGTGCGTGACTACCTGCCCGCCTTCACCGGCACGGGCAAGGATCAGATCACTGTCGAGATGCTGCTCACCCACACCAGCGGTCTTCCCGTCGGCGCCACGGTCACCGGCCTGCCCGACAACGCGGCCCGCTGGAACGCCGTGCTCGGCACACCGCTGGTCTCCGGCGCGGTGCCGGGGAAGACGTTCCGCTATTCCAGCGTCGGGCTCATGGTCGCCGGCAAGATCGTCGAGAAGGTCACCGGCCAGCGGCTCGACCAGGCGCTCAAGACCAACCTGACCGGCCCGCTCGGTCTGCGCGACACCGGCTTCAACCCGAACAGCTGGCTGTCGGCCGCCGCGAAGGCCAGCCGACTGGTCGCGACCGACGCCCGCTCGTCCCGGGGGCTGCTCCGTGGCGTCGTCCACGACGACGTCGCCAACCACCTGGGTGGCATCGCCGGTCACGCCGGCATCTTCGCCTCCGCGACCGATCTCGCGGCGATCGGTCAGTTGCTCCTGAACGAGGGCGCCCACCGGGGCAAGCGGATCCTCGCCGCGGCGACGGTGCGCCGGATGCTCACCAACCACAACGCCGGCAAACCCGCCATCGACCCCGAGCGCCCCAACCGGACCTCGGCGCACGGCCTCGGCGTCGTGCTCAACCAGAGCTGGTTCATGGGCGGGCTCGCCTCGGCCCGAACCTTCGGCCACACCGGATTCGCCGGCCCCTCGCTCCTGGTCGCGCCCGACCGCAAACTCGTCCTGGCGCTGCTCACCAACCGCGCGCACCCCAACTGGAGCTGGTCGAACCCCGACCCGGTCCGCGCCGCTGTCGGCGACCTGCTCGCCACGAAGGTCAACTGACCGAAAGGTGTGGACCATCGCGCCCCACCCTGACACGATACTTGCGCTAGCAGTGCAAATACTTCGTCCGTCCTGGTGGAGGATCGATGCACACGTCTCGCCGGAGCCTGCTCTCCGTGGTGGCCGGGGTCGCCCTCGCGGCCAGCCTGACCGCCGTCGCCGTGCCACGCGCCGCCGAAGCCGCCGCCACACCGACACACCGTCCAGTGATCTTCGTACACGGCAGCGCGGGATCAGCGGCGCAGTTCGAGACCCAGGCCAAACGGCTGGCCAGCAACGGGTACCCGATCGACATCATCGAAGCCCACGAGTACGACTCCCCGAACATCGCGACGATCCTGCCCCAGGTGTACGCGGGACTCGACGCACGGATCTCCCGCCTGCTGGCGGCCACCGGCGCGGACCGGGTCGACCTCGTCGCGCACTCGCTGGGCACCTTCGTCTCGCAGGGCTATCTCAACAGCTCGCCGGAGCGCGCCGTCCGGGTCGCGCACTACGTCAACCTGGACGGGCGCACCGCGACCTCCCCGCCGGGTGGTGTGCCCACGCTCGCCCTCTGGGGCGAGGGTGACCCGGCCCGCGCCGTCGTCGGCGCCACGAACGTGCACCTGGCGGGCCAGTCGCACACCCAGACCGTGTCGTCGGCGGAGTCGTTCACCGAGATCTTCGGCTTCCTCCGGGGCCGCGCGCCCCACACGACGCGGATCGTGCCGCAACTCTTCGGCGCCGCCCGGGTCTCCGGCCGCGCCGTGCTCTTCCCGAGCAACGTCGGTGTCACCGGCGCGACCCTCGAGGTCTACCCGGTCAGCCCACTGACCGGCGGCCGACTGTCACACCGGCCCGCGCATCGGCTGCCGCTCGGCGGCGACGGCTCGTTCGGCCCCCTCCCGGTGCTCGCCACGGCCCGCTACGAGTTCGCCGTCGTACGCCCGGGCGCCGCGACGCACCACTTCTACTTCCAGCCGTTCCTCCGCTCGGACTCGTTCCTGCGCCTGGCGACCAGCGAGCCGGGCGAGGGCCTCAGCGGCCTGGTCGAGACCAGCGACCGGCACACGGCGCTCACGATCCAACGGCAGAAGGAGTGGTGGGGCGACCAGGGCGACGCCGGCGACCACCTCTGGATCAACGGCAGGGACGTCCTGAACGCGGCGAACACACCACGCGCCAAGCGGACGATCGGCATCTTCGCCTTCGACGACGGCAGCGATGGCGTCACCGACCTGTCGGCCCCGCTGCCGGAGTTCTTCAGCCAGACCTTCATCACCGGCATGGACGTCTTCATCCCGGCGACGCCGGCACACCTCGGCCTGGTACGCATCACCGTGGGCCAACGCGGCGGCGGCCACGAGGTGATCAACGTGCCCAACTGGAAATCGAGCACCGACCGGGTGACGGTCAGCGTGGACGACTTCTGACCGCAGCTCGCGGACGGCCCGGCCACCTCGGGTCGAGACGGTGGCCGGGACCCGCACTCGTCAGACGGTCGCCGGGACCCGCTCGCGCACTCGTCGCCCGACGGCGAAGCCGACCAGCCCCAGGATCAACCCGACGGCCGCCAGAGCGACACCCACCCGGGCCGGCGCGAGGTAGCCGAATCCGGCGGCGATGGCGACACTGCCCAGCGCGGCGCCCAGGCTGTTCGCGATGTTCATGGCCGACTGGTTGATCGCCGCGCCCATCAGTTGCGCTCCCGGGGCGACGGTGATCAGAAGTGCCTGCAGGACCGGACCGAGATACAGGCTGGTCGCACCGACCAGGAACGCGCCCACGAACAGGCCCACGCTCGTCGACGCGACAAGGCTGAACACGGCGATGCTCACGATCATCGCCACGAAACCGATGACCATGCTCCGCTGGAGGTCGCGGTCCGCCAGCCAGCCGCCCAGGGCGTTACCGACGGTCATCCCCAGACCCACCGCGACCAACGTCCACGGCACCGTCGCGGCGGAGAGACCGGCGACGTCGGTGGTGACCGGTGCGATGTAGGTGTTCACCGCGAAGAAGCCGGCGAAGCCGACAGCGCCGGTCGCGGCGACCAGCCAGACCTGCGAGGTCCGCAGCGCCCGCAACTCGGCGGCCGGCGAGCCGTCGACCGCCGCGGCGACCTCCGGAACGACCGCCAGCACCGCCAGCAGGGTGAGCAGAAAGAAACCGGCGATGACCAGGTACGCGACCCGCCAGTCGACCGTCTGCCCGAGCCGCGTGATGAGGGGTACGCCGACCAGGTTGCTCACCGTCAGACCGCCGAGCACTGTGGCGAAACCACGGGCCTCGTTACCGGGGCCCATCAGGGTCGCCGCGAGCAGACCGGCCGCACCGAAGTACGCGCCGTGCGGTAGCGCCGCCACGAACCGGGCCACCAGCACCAGTTCGAAGGTGGGGGCGAGCGCGGACGCGACAGTGCCGACGGCGAACATCACGAGCAGCCCGAGGACGAGCTTCTTGCGGGGCAGACGCGCGCTCAACGCGGCGATCAGCGGCGCGCCGACGACCACACCGAGCGCGTACGCGGTGATCATCCAGCCCGCGCGGGCGACGGCGTCCGACGACGAGCGCGCGTACTCGTGCGGGAGCAGACCGCGGGCGATGTCGGGCAGCAGCCCCATCGCCACGAACTCGGTCAGGCCGACCGCGACGCCGCCCAGTGCCAGAGCGGCAAGCGCCGCCAGCCGTCGACCTCTACTCAACTCGATCACCGAAAAAATTTAGCAACAGCGTTGCGTAATAGGGTGGTGAGATGACTCGCGTCACTGCCGACGTCACGTTCCTCCGCGGCTACAACCAGGCTCTCGTGATGGCGGTGGGGCGCACGGCTCGCACGTTCGAGCGCGCGACAGTGGTCGAGGCCACCGGCCTGACACCACAGGCGGTCTCCAAGGTCATCGCCCGGCTGACCGCCGACGGCCTGATCCGCCCCGCCGGCGTCCGGCGTCCGGGCATCGGCAAGCCCGCTGTCGTCTACGAACTCGTCCCGGACAGCCGGTACGCGATCGGCGCCCACGTGGCCCGACGCACGCTGCGGCTCGTCCTGGTCGACCTGGCCGGCACCGTGCACCACTCGGCGGTCAGCCCGCTGCCCCGCGACTTCACCCCGGAGCAACTCCTCGACGCCCTGAGCGCCGGCATCGACACGATGGCCGGCACCGGCGACCTGCGGGGCCGGCTCACCGGGCTGGGCATCGGCATGATCGGCCCACTCGACCACGCCAACGGCCTGGTCCGGGACGCCCACGGCCTGCGGCACTGGCACGACGTACCGCTGCGCGAGATCGCCGAGAAACACCTCGGTCTCCCCGTCCACCTGGACAAGGACGTCACCGCGGGGATCACGGCGGAGGCCTGGCGACACGGCGCGACGTTCGGCGACGCGGCCCTCATCATGGTCGAGTCGGGCATCGGCGGAGGCTTCTGGCTGGGCGGCGCGGCCCATCGGGGGGCACACACCAACGCGGGCGAGTTCGGCCACACGGTCGTCGACCTGACCGGGCCCCCCTGCGTCTGTGGCCGGCACGGGTGCCTGGAGATCGTGCACCACCGCGCCGTCGAGGCCGGCGACATCGCACACGCCGCCCGCGTGCTGGCCGTCGGCGTCGTCAACCTGCTCCAGACCCTCGACCTCGCCCACGTGGTGCTGACCGGCGCGGACCTCCTGCGGCACCCGCAGACGTATCTCGCGGCGGTCACCGAGGCCGTCGGGGCGGACGCCCGGCGCGCGGACTGGCTCAGCACCAGGGTGACCCTGTCCAGCCTCGGCGCGGACGTGATCGCCGCGGGCGCCGCCATGCAGGTCCTCGACCAGCACTACGGCATCCCGGAGCTGGCCCATTGCGTGATCGTTGGCAGCTGAGCAGCTCGACACGCCAAGCGACGCCCCGGCTGAGCCGCCACCGATCGCCCAGAGGTCAGATCGCGGCGGGTGGTGACGATGGGGCCTCGCCGCGTCGCTACGCCACCACGGCGTCGGTGCCCATATGAGTGCATCCGCTGGCCGGGCTCTCGCTGTCCGCGATGACCTCGTCGAGCCGCTGGCGCGCCTGCCGGAGTTGGGTGATCTGCCGATCGATGCGGTCGCGTTCGGCGCGCAGCAGGGCCCGCGACTGCGGTGTGTTGACCTTCGCGTCGACGCAGGGCAGCAGGTCCAGGATGGTTCGGCTGGACAGGCCGGCGGCGTACAGCATCTGGATCAGATACACCCGGTCGATCGCGTCGTCGAGGTAGTGGCGCTGACCGCCACCGCTCCGTGCGGCAGTCAGGAGGCCCTGCTCCTCGTAGTAGCGCAGGGCTCGTACCGACACCCCGGTCTTCGTGGCGAGTTCCCCGATCCGCATCGACCCCTCCCCCAGGCCGGTGACGTCAGCCACACAGCCTTCTTCCTCACGCGAGCGTCAGGTTCACCGTAGCTCGCGCACCGACTTCTGCGCGGCGACGGTGCGGTCTCTCACTGGCAGACGCGCCACTCGCCGTCCTCCTTGACCAGCGCCACCCCCTGCGTGAACCTCGCACCGGTGGCCGCCTGGACCACCTCGACCTGGACGGTCCCGGTGACCCGCCCGTTGTAGTTGTTGACGTTCACGCCGGTGATCTCGTAACTGCTGATCGTCAACTGGGCGCTCTGGATCCGGGCGAAGTCCTCCTGCGACATGGTGTCGCGCACCCGGTCGCACAGCCGCCCGTACGCGCCCGCGTAGTTGCCGGCCCGCACGTCGTCGAGGTAAGCCGTCGCGGCCCCCCGGACCGGTTCGACGGCGTCCTTGACCGAGCGGTAGAGCCAGAGGCCGACGCAGGTGCCGATGACGCAGCACAGTGCCAGTAGGGCGCCGACGACGATCAGGACCGTACGAAGCGTCCGCTTGGGCCTCGGGCCGGGAACCATTGTCGGCTCGTACGTCATGGCCCGGAGGGTAGGGCTGCCGCGCCAGCGGCGAGAGCCCGCCGGGCGCCCGGTGGTTCAGCCTCCGGAGGCGGGCGGCCCCGGCGTCGGCACACCACCGGCGACCGCACGGGCGGGTGGCGCCGACGCCGGGGCCGGTCGCAGATCCGCGGGTACGGGCAGCGCGCTGCCCTTGATGAACTGGCCCCAACTGGTGTTCCAGGCCGTCCAGCCGTTGCCCGACTGGAGCCGGACCTCGGTGCCGGTGAAGGTGACCAGGTCACCGACCCGGGTGACGCCCATCAACCAGTCGGCGTTGGCCGCCGAGATGTTCGTGCAGCCGTGCGAGACGTTGCGGTGTCCCTGATCCGACACCGACCAGGGTGCCCCGTGGATGAACTCACCGCCCCAGGTGAGCCGTTGCGCGTCCTCGACGTTCACCACGTAGCCGCCGTTCGGCTCACCGCGCGTGTCGAACGTGGTGTACTGGTGCTTCTCCATGATCACCATCTTGCCGCTGGACGTGGGGGTGCTGCGCTTGCCCAGGCTGACCGGGATCCTGCGGATCAGCTTGCCGTCCCGTAGCACGCGCATCTGCTTGGTGGCGTTGTCGACTTCGAGCGACACCTGCCGTCCGATCCGGGACGTCGCGGTGCGGTCGGCGTCACCGACGTGGCTCTTCCCGATCGGCAGACCCGTCAGGCCCGCCCGGACACTGATGGTCGTGCCGGGTCGCCAGAAGTCGGGAGCCCGGTAGTAGACCTGGCTGCCGTCGTCCACCCAGGACCAGACACCCGGCTGCGGCGGGTTCGTGGTGACGAACAACCGACGTTGCACATCGGCGCGGGCGGACCTGGCGACAGGCGGATCGAACCCGATGGTCACCGGCATCGCGGTGCCGTACGTCTGTTTGTCGGCGAAGTACAACGTGCTGCTCACCTGCGGCTTCGTCGACGCCGCCGCGGTGGTGAAGCTGCTGGTGCGGGTGGTGGTCCGCCCGGAGTCGCCGGTGGCGGTCACCGATGCGGTGTACGTGTGCTGCGGGCGCAACGGGGCGCTCGGCACCCAGGCCGAGCCGTCCTCGCGGGGCTCCGCCCTGACCGCCGCGCCCGCCTCGTCGACGATGCGCACGGCGGTGATCTTTCCATCCGTGACGAGCGGAACCACCTCGGCGCTGAGCGGCACGTTCCGGGAGAGATCGGCGGGCGTGACGGTCAGTTCGGGCGAGGGCACCACCTGCTCGGCGGGACGTACGGCGGCCTTTCGCTCGGTGGTGCACCCACCGAGGACCAGCGGTGACGCCGCGACGGCCACCGCGACGAGCGCCATACGCCTCCGTAAAACCATCGAACGTCCCCCGGCTTCCGTGTGCTCCGTGGCGGCAATTCTCTCCGCGTCGACGGCACCCCGCGCTGTTTCCGGAAATCACGCCGCGAAGGGGGGAACGTTCGGCACGGCACGCGGTCCGGCCCCTCGGTTGCGCTCCCCTTCCGTGATCCTCGGGGCATCGAAGCGTGATGCCGCCGTGGAATGCTGCCACCATGCGCGGAAGACGACGTCCATGGATTCTGCTCCCGCTCCCCCTCCTTATCCTGACCGCCTGCTCGCCTGCGGAGCAGCCGATTGTCGCTCTCGCTGCCCAGGACGGCCGGCCGACCGGCGTACTGGTCACCTGCGACGACCGTGACGCCAATATCCGTGTGTTCGAGAACGACCATAAGGGCGAACCGGGCAAGCGGTCCCTGATCAAATGGCGCATCGCCGGCCCGCCCGCGAGCGAGGTCGTCGAGGTGGCGCTGTTGGGTCAGCCGCCGGAGGGCTGGGAGGTCGCCGACGCTGTCGACAGCCCTGCGACCGAGGCGGACGTCGAGCTGCTCACCGAATTTCGGGCCGGGGTCACCTACACCCTCGACGGGTCAAGCCGCCCCGAGGCCCTCTCGGTGGACTTCACCCTCGCGGACCTGCCACGGATCGGCCCGGACCAGGTGTTGGCGCCGAGCGGACACAACTCGACGAAGGTCATCTCACGGGAGGCCTTCCTGCGCAAGGCACGCGAGCGCTGCTGACCCGACACAGCCGACCACTCAAGAAGTGGAGTGGCGCCACAGTCGCCGATTACGGTTTTTGGAGAGAGATCAGGGAATTGAGATCGAGCCGACATCACGGCGACTCCACAAAGCTGACCAGGCAATCGCTGAGCGCTATTTAAGGGAGAATTAATCGTTCCAATTGGGAGCGAGCAGGGGGTCCACTCGTATTCTTCCCTCTCGGAAGAAAGGTGCGCCCCCGTTGATGAATCTCCGTTCCACCCCTCGACACCGTCGTTCCGTCACCGCCCTGCTGCTGGTGAGCCTGGCGCTGGCCGGCGGATGCAAGGAGGCGCCGGGAACCCCCGGCGCGTCCGGCCCGTCCAGCGACACCGGCATCGGCTCGTCCGGCCCGGACGCGCCGACGGCCACCGCCCCGGGCGACCCGTCGGCCACGCCGAGCGCCCCGGGCACCTCGGCCACCCCGTCCGCGCCGGGCAAGCCCGGAACGCCGGCGACCAGTGCCGCCCCGCCCACCGCATCCGGCGGCTGGATCACCATCGACGCTGGCGCGCAGGCCGCCGCGACGAAGGCGTTCTTCGCGCGCAAGCCCAAGGCGGTGACCGGTAACCCGGTCAAGGTGCCCGAATTCAACGTCGGCTGTACGACCAGCCACCACAACAGCGACGACCCGATCGTCCTGCCGAAGCTGGTGGGTGGCTCGCACAACCACACCTTCTGGGGCAACAAGTCGACCGACGCCAACTCGACAGCCGAATCGCTGCGGGCGTCCAAGGCGACCACCTGCAACTCGCCGGACGACCAGTCCGCCTACTGGGTGCCGACGATGTACCAGAACGGCAAGGTCGTGGACCCGAAGGAGGTGACCGTCTACTACGGTTCCCGGCTGAAGGACCCGAGCAAGACCCAGCCCTTCCCGTTCGGCCTGCGAATGATCACCGGTAACGCCAAGACCCAGGTCGACACCCCGGACAAGCAGGGCAACCACTTCTGGTGCGCCGGCATCGGCGGCGAGATCGGCCGCAGCGCCGACAAGACGTTCCCGGTCTGCGCCAAGACGGCGAACATCGTCCGGCAGATCATCTTCCCGGACTGCTGGGACGGCAAGCACCTGGACAGCCCCGACCACAAGGCGCACATGGCCAACGGGGACCACACCGGGGCCTGCCCGAAGAGCCACCCGGTGCCCGTTCCGTCGGTGTCCTTCGTGATCTCGTACCCGTTGAGCGCGAACACGGACGGCATCACCCTCGCGTCCGGCACGTCGTTCTCCATGCACGCGGACTTCTTCAACGCGTGGAAGGACGAGGCGCTCGCCGCTCGGGTGCGCAACTGCCTCGACCAGGGCGTCAAGTGCAACTCGGCCGGTAACTTCTAGCCGATCCGGTACGACGGCGACGGCGGCCGGTCACCCCCGGACCAGGGGGTGACCGGCCGCCGTCGCGTCGATCAGTTAGAGCGTCGCGGCACCCGCCTCGGTGGCCTCCTGCACCGCCGAGGTACGGCGGACCTCGGCCCGTTGGTCGCCGGCGTCCTCCCGGTCCGGGCCGGCCACCCGGGCCGCCCGGTTGGTGGTCGCCGCCGCCTGGTCGCCGGTCACGCCACCCCTGATCCGGTTGTTGGCGGCCACCTGGGCGACCGGGTCGTTGCCGGTGACGGTCAACTGGCCGTTGATGATGTTGTCGTCCACCGTGACACCACCGGTGGTGCTGGTGATGCTGACGTCCCCGCCCCAGTAACCGCCGGAGGCGCAGCTGTCGAGCCCACCGTTCGGGCCGAGTTGCACCCCGCCCAGGTTGCCGGCGAAGGTGGCCCGGCCCTGGACGGCGCTGCCACAGACCACGCTGCCGGTGGCGCTGTTGAGCACCGACAGCGTGCCGTCGACGAACGAGTCGTGCAGGTCGGTGTAGTAGGTGCCGGTGCTGCTGAGGTTGCGCTGCACCTGGGTGCCCCGGTCGAGCCGGACCTCGCCGGCGCCGACGGTGACGTGCCCGGTGACCGTCGACGCCTCGGCGAACAGGAAGCTGTCGATGGTCGTGGAGCCCTTCGGCCGTACGGTGACGGTGCCGGTGCGGGCGTCCTTCAGGAAGATGCCGTACCCCCCGGCGGCGAGCACCACCTGGCCGTCGACTGTCGTCTCGGTCGCGTCGACGTAGCCGTCGGCGGCGACGCGTACCTCACCGCTGACCCGGCCACCGGTCACTACCAGGTTGCCGCCGGCCGCGACGGTGACGTTGCCGGTGATCGTGGTGCCGGTGAGCGCGCAGGACTCGCCGGCGGGCACGAGCAGGTCGTTGGGCACGGTCACCGCGCCGCCGGTGCCGATGCAGTGGGTGACCAGGTCGGCGTGTGCGGTGGGCGCCACGGCCAGCACCGAGGCCGCGATGACGGCGCTCACGGTGGCGAGCTTGGCGACGGTACGTCCGGGCATCGTGGTACTCCCTGTCGGTGAGGTTCGAGGACTCATGCGCCGACGTCCGATCGGGCCGCGGCCCGGACGATGGCGCCCTGCTGCCGCCGGTCGAGCGTGCCGCCGGTCACGAGTGCGGCGGTGACCGCTTCGACGTGTCGGACGAATTCGGCGTGGCCGGGGTAGTCGGCGTGTTCGTCGACCAGATCGTTGATGGTGCAGCCGTCGCCGGTGTCCACGTTGGGCACACCGGTGTCGCCATCGTCGATGACCACGGTGGCCCGGGTGTCCGAGTCGGGGCAGCGGTCGGTGCTGTCGGCCACCACGGTGAACGACGTCGACTGCTCGGTGGAGGAGGTCCCCGCCACGTCGGTCGCCCGGTACCGGACTGTGTGCGCGCCGGGTGCGCGGACGGCGACCGGAGCGGCGTACGCCGTCCAGCCTCCGGTGTCGAGCGCGTACTCGATCGTCGCCACACCCGACTCGGTGTCGCTGGCCGTGACGGTGACGGTCGCGCCGCCGACGTACCCGCCGTCGTCGTTCCGGTCACCGGCCACCGTGGCGGCGACGGTGGGCGGGGTGGTGTCCTCGGCCTGCGGCTCGACGACCGTGAAGTGGGACATCTGCTCCGTCGAGGTGTTCCCGGCGACGTCGGTGGCCCGGTAGTGCAGCATGTGCATCCCGGCCGTGTTCACCACGATCGGGTTCGTGTACGCGGTGAAGGCCGCCCCGTCCAGTGCGTACTCGATGGTGGCGACACCGGATCCGCTGTCGGTGGCGGTCAGTGTGGCGGTGGCCGTACCGATGTAGTTGCCGTCGCCGTCGCGGTCGCCGGCCAGCGTGGCCGTGACCACCGGCGCTGTGGTGTCCTCCTCCCCCGGCTCGACGATCCGGAACGCCACCGAGCCGACAGCGCTGGTGTTGCCGGCCTGGTCGGTGGCGCGGAACTGCACCGCGTGGTCGCCGATCGCGGTCACCCGCACCGGCTCGGTGTACGGTAGGAAGCTGGTGTCGTCGACCTGGTACTCGACGGTCTGGATCCCCGAGTCGGCGTCGGTGGCCGTCACTGTCACAGTGGCAGCGCCGAGGTAGTTGCCGTCCGGGTCCTGGTCGCCGGAGACCGCGGCGGTCACTGTCGGCGCGGTGGTGTCGCCACCGCCGCCGCCCTCGGTGACCACCAGTTCACCGACCATCGAGCTGTGGCCGGGGATCGAGCAGAAGTACCGGTACCGGCCGGGGGTCAGCGTCACTGTCGCCTGGTGGCGGCCGTCGTTGGCGTCGAACGGGCTGGCCAGGATGTTGACTGTGACGTCGTGGTTGTAGCCCTCGGTGCTGGTGTCGAAGGTCAGGGTGTGCGGCATCCCGGTGGTGTTGCCGGTGGCCGCGCTGTTCTCCCAGATGATCGTGGTCGCTCCGGCCACCGCCGTGGTGGGCGCGGACCTGTATCGGGTGATGCTGTCGTCGGCGGTCCAGGTCAACACCTGGTCGGCGGCGACGCGCGGGGCGGCGGAGGCGGGCGTCACTGCCAACGGGATCACCGTGAGCAGGAACGCCGCCAGCGCGGCCGTCAGTCGTCGGGTCATCGTCACTCCTAGAGTTCTCGCGCACGGATGTTGCGGAACTCGGTCAGGTCGTTGTCACCGTGGTTCTGCAGGCCGATGAAGCCGCGCAGGAACTGCCGCAGGTCGGTCGGCGGGTCGCCGGCCCGCGACGACTGCTTGCCCGGCGTGTTGTCGAATTCGTTGATCACCACGCCGTTGCGGATCATCGTGTAGTGCTGCCCGACGGCGCGGATCTCGTAGTCGTTCCACTCGTTCTTCGGCGTCACGCCGGCCTGGGCCAGCGGCACCGGGTCGAAGTTGTAGACCGAGCCGGTCTTCTGCGGCTCACCGGTGTCACCGTCGTAGATCTGGATCTCGTGTCCGCAGTAGATCGCCATCCAGGCCGGCGAGGTCCGCGCCGATCCGACCGTGCCGCAACTGTCCGGTGGCCGCTGGTCCAGGGGCGTTCGCAGGTCCGGGAACCGGATGAAGACTCCCGTGTTGGCCCGGCCGGTTCCTGGGGCGATGTCCCGGAACTGCAACTTCAGCGAGAAGTCGCCCAGCTCCCTGGTGTGCCAGAGCATGCCCAGGCCACCGCTGGAGCGCAGCGACCCGTCCGGCTGGATGCCGAACTGGCCCGACGGCGCCTGCTGCCAACCGCGCAGCGACTCGGCGGTGCCGTCGAAGAGCGGCTCGTACCCGGTGTGTCCGTCCCGGCCGATCTCCGACGCGGCGGCCAGGCGCGTGAGGGTGCCCGCTTCACGGGTGCCGAGCAGATCGTCGTCCTGCAACGCGCGGGCGACCGCGGTGACGTGCCGGACGAAACCGTTGTGGTCGGTCCAGGTGCTCTCGTCGTCGATCAGGTCGTTGGCCGTGCAGCCCTGCCCGACCGTGCGACTGGGCACCCCGGTGTCGGTGTCGCCGAGCCATATCGTCGACCG
This sequence comes from Micromonospora sp. NPDC050795, assembly GCF_044456785.1. Taxonomy (NCBI): domain Bacteria; kingdom Bacillati; phylum Actinomycetota; class Actinomycetes; order Micromonosporales; family Micromonosporaceae; genus Micromonospora; species Micromonospora sp. NPDC050795. The sequence continues at coordinate 14,892 of NZ_JBITGE010000044.1, forward strand.
GTCGTCGGGCACCGCGCAGCCCACCGTCACGGTGGTCTGCACCGTCGCCGTCTGACCGTCGGCGTACGTGACAGTCAGCTTCGCGGTGTAGGTGCCGACCGTGGCGTACGTGTGCCGGGGGTCCGCCTCGGTCGACGTGGCGCCGTCGCCGAACTCCCAGCGGTGGCTCACGCCGCCGGAGCGGGAACCGGTGAAGGCGATGGTCAGCGGCTTGTTCTGCACAGCGACCGAGGTCGCCGCCGGTGCCGGGGTGGGCGCCCCGCCGGTGTAGGTGACCCGGATCAGCTTCTGGTTCGCGTGCAGGCTGAAGAAGCCGCCGCCGTAGTCGAGCAGGTAGAGCGCGCCGTCCGGGCCGAACTTCGCGTCCATCCAGCTCTGCAACCGGGTGTCGCCGTTGCCACCGGGGATGATGGCCCGCAGCGACTCGGCGTACACCGGTGGGGCGGCCTGCGGCACGCCGGCCGGGTCGACGGTGACCGCGACCCGGTTGGCGGCGTTCGACTGGTCGCCGATGAACCACTTGCCGTCCCAGTGCTCCGGCCACGCCACTCCGCTGGCGGTGTCGACGAGGCTCCGGTGGTACGTCGGACCGGACATGATGGCCTGCCCGCCGCCGCGCAGGTACGGCTGCGTGTAGGTGGCGTCGGCCGCCACGTAGGTCGGCAGGCCGCTGCCGTCGGTCCGCTTCGGGAACACCGGGCCGCCACCGTCGGGCGAGTACCAGATCATGTTGTCCCGGGCCGCCGGGATGTCCTCCAGTCCGGTGTTGCGCGGCGAGGTGTTCTTCAGGTTGTCGCAGTCGTACCAGCCGGTCAGCACTGTCGCATCGGTGTTGCTGCGGTCGCGGTACGGCTGCCGGTTACCCATGCAGTACGGCCAGCCCTGGTTACCGGCGGAGGTGATGATGGTGGCCGTCTCGTACTTCGCCGGGCCCAGGGTCGGGCTGGGCGACGAGGCGTCCGGGCCGACCCAGCCGGCGGTCAGCCACTGGTGCACCGGGTCGATCTGGAGGCGGGCGATGTTGCGTACGCCCATCACGTAGATCTCCGGCCGGGTCTTCTCGGTGCCCGGTGGGAACAGGTTGCCCTCCGGGATGGTGTACGTGCCGTCCGGCTCCGGGTGAATCCGGATGATCTTGCCGGCGAGGTCGTTGGTGTTACCCGACGTGCGACGGGCGTCCTGGAACGAGATGCCCTGGTACTCCTGGGTCCAGTTGTTGCCGGCGTAACCCTGCGAGCCCTCCGAGGAGTTGTTGTCGCCGGAGCCGACGTAGAGGTTGCCCTTGGCGTCGAACGCCATGCCGCCGCCGGCGTGGCAGCAGCTGTGGATCTGCACCGGGAACTGCAACAGGTCCTTGCGCGTGGCCTGGTCGATGGTCTGCGCCTGCCGGTCGTAGGTGAACCGGGAGACGGTCCGCTGACCGACCCGCTTCACCCGGTCGACGGAGTCGTGCGGCATCCAGTAGACGTAGAGCCAGCCGTTCTCGGCGAACGCGGGGTCGGGCACGATGCCGAGCAGACCCTCCTCGTCCTTGACCAACTCGGAGCCGCTGCCCCGGTTGCCCATCACCTCCAGGGTGGTGAGCAGCTTGACCTGTTTGGTTCGCGGGTCCCAGGAGTGGATGGTGCCGCAGCCCAGGCCGACGTTCGGGTTGTTCCAGTCCGCGATGGGGCCGCTCGGGCAGGCCGCCTTGCCGACGTAGAAGACAGTGCCGTCCGGCGCGATGGTGAGCCCGTGCGGCTCGCCGATCTGGTCCAGCTGCCCGGTCTGGTTGGCGGCGGTGAGTCGCTCCACCTTGTAGTTCGCGGCGATGGTGGCCTGGCAGTCACCGCGCACCCGACCGGTGGTCCAGTTGAGGGCCCCGGTGAGGTGCGTGCGGAACGCCTCCTCGCCGTAGCTGCCCTCGGTGTGGCCCATGCCGGTGTAGAACGACCGGCCGCCGTCGTAGTCCCGGCACCAGGACACCGGATGGAAGGCGCCGTTGGCGGCCGCCCCCGGGTTGTAGTGCCGCTCCTCGACCTGGGCGAGGGTGTGCACCGTACCGATCGGGTTCGGGTCCCAGTTCTCCCAGCGGTCGGACCGGGTGATGGTCAGCGGCAGCGACGCGGTGGCCGGGTGCTTGCGGTCCAGGATGTTCACCACCGCGCGGTTCACCGCGGGCGGCTCCGGAGCGGTGGTGCTGCCGGTGAACAGGCGCAGGTCGGCGAGTTGGACCAGCGGTTCACCGCTGTTCGCGGTGACGTTGAGCCGGTAGCGCGTGAACTCCTGCGGTGTGGCGATGTCGAACCGGCGGGTCTGGAAGCGGTCCGGGAAGGTCTGCCCGGTGCGGCGGTCCAGGTCGGTCCAGCTCTGACCGTCGGTGGAGCCCTGCAGGGTCCAGTCCTTCGGGTCCCGGCCGGCGGAGTCGTTCGCCGACGTGAGCGCGTACCCGGTGATCTTTTTCGGTGCGCTCAACTCGTACGCCACCCAGGCGGTCGGGGTGCGGACCAGCCACTTGGTGTTGGCGTCGCCGTCGGTCAGCTTCTCCTTGGTCTCGTTGGGCGGGTTCTCGCCGCTGGCGGTCACCCGGGTCACCGGCTCGGCGACCGGGATGGCGCCGGCCGGGCGGGTGCCGATCAACCCGGTGAACCAGGTGGAGTCGACCTGGGCGCGGGCGGCGTCGGCGATGCCGACGAAACCGCCGCCGGCCTTGACGTAACTCTGGAGCGCCGACTCCTGGTCGCGGTTCAGCGCGGCGCCCGTCGCGGAGAGGAAGACCACGCTGCGGTACGCGGACAGCCCGGCCGCGGTGAAGACGCCCGGGTCGGTGGTGGCCGTGACATCGATGTCATGACCGGCACCAAGCTGTCTGATGGTGTCCACCGCGCGCGACACCGGGTCCTGTTGCTCGGCCACCGGGCCGTGGAACACCAGGACCGCTGTCTGCTGCGGTTGGGCCGCCTGCGGGGCGGCCGCCGTTCGTGGTGCGGCCGCGGCCGCAGCCGTCGCCGGGAGCAGTGTCGCCAAGGCCGCTACCGCGGCGAGGGTTCGTCGTAGTTGTCTCGTCATGCCCGTCCCCACTTTCGGTTCGGTCAGCTTCCGTGCGTGTGGGTGTGGCCCTGGAACCGGTGGATCGCCTCCTCGGCGCCCGGCGGCATGCTGCCGTCGGCGTTGCGCACCAGGAAGATCCCGGCCATGCCGCCGTCGGAGTGCGTCTGCACGTGGCAGTGGTACATCCACGCGCCAGGTCCGACGCCCTCCCCGGCCAGCACCTGGAAGCCGAACGAGCTGCCGGGGTTGAGGTCCTTGTTGTCGACCACCAGGCTCGGGTCGCTCGGCCCCTCCAACATCCCGGTGCGGTTGTCCGCCCAGCGGTGCGCGTGCAGGTGGAAGGTGTGGAACAGGTTGCCGTGGCCGATGGCGATCCACTCGACGCGCTCGCCCAGGTTCGCCTCGAACATCGGGGTCGCCGGGGCCATCCTGTTGTTGATCATCATGTCGTGGAACACGGCCGTGAACTGCTTCGACGGCAGGATGTCGCCGCGCCGCCGGACGATCAGCGCGCCGTACAGTCCCTTCGCGACACCGCCGGTGCCGTGGTCGGTGCCCATCGCGTGATCGTGGTAGTGCCAGTAGCCGGCGCTGCCCGGCATGTACCGCCGACCCGCCGCGGCCACCATCTCGTGGGAGCGCCAGACGTACGTCCGCGTCTCACCCGGGTTGTTGAACGAGGCGTTGAACGGGCTGCCGTCGGACTCGGTGCTGTAGTCCACCCCGTGCGGATGGATGGACAGCCGCTGGTTGGTGGTGTTGACCAGGGTGATCTCCAGCGTGTCACCCTCGTACATCTCCAGGATCGGACCCGGAACGGTGGCCTGACCAGGCGCCAGGCCGTACCCGAACAGGTTGCCGGGCAACTGCTCGGCGTAGATGGTGATCTTCTTGGTGACACCGGCGGCGGCCCGGGCGGGGCTGCCGCCCAACGCGCTGCCGATCGTTGGGGCGGACGCGCCCAAAGCCCCGGCGGCGAGCGCGCCGGTGGCGATCAGCGATCTGCGGGACAGGTGGCGGTGAGGGCCACCAACGTGATCGTCCATGGGTCTCCGTTCCCGACCGGGCGAAGACGCGACGAGGGCAGGGTGCATCGACCGCCGAGCTCGGGGCGGTGGCACGACTGAGGGTGAGGCTCGTCGCGGACTTTGCTCGGAAGACTCAGAACTTTCGATGGATGACAGCAACTTATGTAATCCATCGACGAAAGTACAGGTCTGATTGCAAAAAGATTACCTTGACATCACGACGTCCGTCGATTGACATGAAGCTGACACGCAGGGCGCACAGAACGGCGCCGGGCTGCCCTCGACTGAGGCAACCCGGCGCGGGGACGTACGGCAGCTGTGGTCAGAGGTGGTGGCGGTCGTCCGCCGGCAGGCTGGAGGGCTGCGGCGACGCGGGCGACTGGTCCGGCTGACCGAGCTGCGCCACGTGGGTCGGGTCAAGGACCCGGGAGAGGAACGCGCGGGTCCGCTCGTGCTTCGGCGCGCCCAGCACCTCCTGCGGCGGCCCCTGCTCGACCACCACGCCACCGTCCATGAAGACGACCCGGTCGGCGACGTCGCGGGCGAACGCCATCTCGTGGGTGACCACCATCATCGTCATACCGTCCTCGGCCAGCTTGCGCATGACGGTGAGCACGTCGCCGACGAGTTCCGGGTCGAGCGCGGAGGTCGGCTCGTCGAAGAGCATCAGCTTCGGCTCCATCGACAGCGAGCGGGCGATCGCCGCCCGCTGCTGCTGCCCACCGGAGAGCTGCGCCGGGAAGGTGTCGGCCTTGTCGGTCAGCCCGACGCGCTCCAGGTTGGTCCGTGCGATCCGCTCGGCCTCGGCCCGACCTCGCCGGAGCACCCGGCGCTGGGCGATGGTGAGGTTGTTCAGGACGGTCAGGTGCGGGAACAGGTTGAACGACTGGAACACCATGCCGATGCCGCGGCGGACCGCGTCGATCTCGACGTCCGGGTCGGTCATCTCGACCCCGTTCACCCAGATCTTGCCGGCGGTCGGCTCCTCCAGCAGATCGACGCAGCGCAGCAGGGTCGACTTGCCGGAACCGGACGGACCGATGACGCAGACCACCTCGCCCTGGCCGACCTCGAAGTCGATGCCCTTGAGCACCTTGAGCGGCCCGAAGGACTTGTGCAGGTCGCGGATCTCCACGGCGGGGCGGGATGGGGTAGTCGTCATCGGGGTCACCGAGCCTTGGCGTAGCGGAGTTCGAGGCGTCGTACCACCTGCGACAGCGGCAGGGTGATCACCAGGTAGGCGAGGCCGGCCACCAGCAGCGGGGTCGCGTTCACCCGGTCGTTGAGCATGTCCCGGCCGAACTTGGTGATCTCGATCGTCTGCGCCGTCACCCCGAGCACGTACGCCAGCGACGAGTCCTTGGTGAGCAGGATGAGCTCGTTCGTCAGCGGCGGGATCACGATCCGGAACGCCTGCGGGACGACGATGGTGCGCATGGCGGTGAAGTGCGACATGCCGAGGGTGCGCGCCGCCTCCATCTGCCCCTTCGGCACGGCCTGGATGCCGGCCCGGATCGTCTCCGCCATGTACGCCGCGGCGGTCAACCCGAGGCCGATCGCTATCGAACCGAACACCCCGCCCGGAATCTCGCGCTCCGGGAAGGCGATCGGGATGCCGTACCCGACGAGGAAGAGCACCAGCAGCGCGGGCAGACCCCGGAACAGCTCGATGTACGCCGTCGACACCCAGCGGTACGGCGCGACCCGGGACAGGCGCATCAGCGCCAGGATCGTCCCGAACAGGAGGCCGAAGGCGAACGCGCCCAGCGTGTAGAGGATGGTGTTGCGCAGCGCGACGGTGATGATCGTCGGGAACATCGACTTGATGATGTCGACGCGGAAGAACGCGTCGGCCAACCTGTCCCAGTCCGCGGCGACGAGCACCGTGGCGATGATGGCGATGAAGACCAGGTACTGGAGCCCGAGGGACAGCCGCTCCCGCTGGCGGCGTCGCAGCTTCACGTTCGCTCGTTGCCTTCCCGGAGGTTACCGACGTCGGAGGGCGCGCGGGACGCGCGCCCTCCGGTACTGCGTGGCGCTCAGGCGCTCGGCTGCTTGCCGATCCACTTCTCGTAGATCGTGTTGTACGTGCCGTCCTGCCTGGCCTTGGCCAGCACCTCGTTGATCTTCTTGAGCAACTCCGGGTTGGCGTCCTTCTTCACGGGGAAGCCGTACTGCTCGCCGGTGTCGAACTCGGCGGCCACCTCGAACCCACCCGGGTTCTTCTTCAGGTACTCGGTCCAGACCGGCAGGTCGTTGATGGCGGCCTCGACCTGGCCGTTGGCGACGGCCTGCTGGAGGGCGGCGAGGTCCTCGAACTCGACGAGCTTCAGGCCCTTCTCCGCCTCGAGCTTCTTGGCGTAGTCACGACCCGTGGTGGCCGCCTGGACGCCGAGCTTCTTGCCCTTGAGGTCGTCGAGGGACTTGTACGTCTTGCCGGTCTTCACCAGCATCGCCTGGGTGGCGTCGAAGTACGGGTCGGAGAAGTCGATGACCTTCTTCCGCTCCTCGGTGATGGTCATGCCGGCGGCAGCCGCGTCGCACTTGCCGGTGTTGAGGTCCTGACCGGACTTGATGCCCTCGAACGGGGTGTCGACGATCGTCTGCTCGACGCCGAGTTCCTTGGCGACCAGGTCCATGATCTCGACGTCGAAGCCGGTCACCTTGCCGCTGGCGTCCTTGGACTGGAACGGCGGGTAGGGCAGGTGGGTGCAGACGGTCAGTTTGCCGGCCGTGACCAGCTTGACCCCGCTTGCCTGGACCTCGCTGTCGTCCTTCTTCGCGCAACCCGCGGTCAGCGCGAGGGCGGTGACGGCCACGACGAGGCCGGCCTGACGGACGACGCTTGGGAACCTCACGGCTGTGCCCCTCCGATTCGGCTTCCAATTCACAGAAAGCCAATCTGGTTCATAGACTTTGCGATAAGCGACCGTACCCGATCCGGCGCGTCGCCCCCAGATCACGCCGTGACCGCTCGGCGGACCCGGCGGGGTGCCCTCAGTCGACAAACCCGACACTTGCCTCGCAAGGTGCCTCAGCCACCGGTTCCCTCGGCCGCTCCGTCCGGGGTGAGGGCTCCTTCGTGGGGGTCTGTGTCCAGGAACACATGCTGGTGACCCTGGCCGGAGTCGACGCTGATCTGGTCGAGCTGGGTCGCCGCGACCGACCAGATCGTCGCGGCCTCGGCCGCCTGCCGCGCGGTGACGTCCAGCAGGGCCGCCCGTTGCGCCGCTGGAACGCCGGCCGCCAGTGCGTAGGCGTCGACGGCCAGCGACGCCTGCTGGACCGCTCCGCGCAGGCCTCCGCGCGCCACGTTGGTGGCGGTGGTCCCCGACGGCGGCTCGGCGAACGGCTCCGCCGCCTGACGCATGACCTCCTGCCACTGGCGCGCCTGCGCCGGGTCCGGCGCACGTCCGGCGGTCGTCTCCGTCTTGATGGCGGCCAGCACCGGGGCGACCTGGTCCCGGACGCGCCGGGCCGTCTCGATCAGCTCCACGATCTGCTGAGCGTCCCGCTTCGCCTCGTCCTGCTTGATGCTCGCGATGGTCGCCTCGGTCGCGTCCGGACGACCCAACTGGTAGCCGATCAACCCACCCAGCAACGCGGTGACCAGTGCGATCACGCCCGCGACGGCCACGAAGCGCACCGTGCGGCGGTGCCGCACATCGGGCTTGTCCAGCTGGTAGGAGGGTCGGCCGGTACGGCGCGCCATCGCATCTCCTCACATCGATGGTGTGGGGCCAAAGATTAACTGCCCCCGTGACGTCCGTCGATAGGGCCGGTCGGTGCGCTCACTCCCGTTCTGCACCCTCTCGTGGCTACTTGACCGCTTTGGGTGTTTTGCCCCTCTTTGGGTGCTTATCGTGTTGCTTGCGCCGCTGGCACCGGCCCACGACAACCAACCGCGTTGCACCGAGGAGGACAAATTGACTGAACCGACAGGGACGGCAGTGGAGAACCCGAGCAGTCGAGGCCGCCGTCGCAAGCTGAAGGCCATCCTGGCCGGAGGGATCGTCCTCGGCCTCGGTGCGACGATCACCCTCGCCGCCTGGAACGACTCGGAGTACGCCACGGGCACGTTCACGGCGGGCACCTTCAGCATGGAGGGCAGCACCAACGGCACCACCTACGCCGAGCACCCCACCGCCGGCACGGCCGCCGCGTTGACCTTCAGCACCGGCTTCGACGACATCAGTCCCGGTGACGTGGTCGCGGCGCCGTTCGCCGTCCGACTGACCGCGGCCACGACGTACGACGCGACAGTCACCGTGGCGTCGGCGACCCCCGCCCCAGCCGGGTTCGTCGGCCTCACCTACGGCATCGCGACCGTCCCCGCCTTCGCGGACTGCAGCGCGACGCCCACCACCCCGACCTGGATCGTGGCGCAGGGCACCCCGCTCAACTCGGTGGCCGGCGCGGTGCCGTTCAACCTGACGCAGGGCACTCCCCCCACGACGCCCGGCGCTCCGGTGAACCTCTGCTTCGTCGTCACCGCGGGGGGCACCCTGGTGCAGGGCACCTCGGTTACGGAAACCTGGCAACTGTTGGCCGAGTCCGTCTAGGTGATGGCCGTGGTCAACCGTCGGACGCCGGCCGGAACACCACGGCTTCGCCGGACCCGTGCCGTACTCGCTGGCGCCCTCGTTCTCGGCCTGGGAACGACGTCCACGCTCGCCGCGTGGACCGACAGCGAGTACGGCACCGGGTCGTTCGGCGCGAGCGTCTTCGGCACCGAATCGCAGACCGCCTCCAGTAGTTGGGCCAGCCACACCCCGGTCGCGAACGCCGCGACGCTGGCGTTCAACGCGACGGCGATGTCCCCCTCGGTGTCGTTCTACGCCTTCCTCGACATCCGGACGACCTCGACGACGAATGTCGGCGGCACGGTCGCGCTGACGAGTTCGTCGAACAACTCCGGTGCCCTGCTGCCCGCGCTCGAGTACCGGGCGGTGCGGACCCCCACGACCAGCACCACGTGTGCCGCCGCCGCCTTCTCCGGTTCACCCACCTGGATCGTCGGGCCCGGCTACTCCGCCATCACCGCGGTGCCCGGCTCACCGGTGTCGTCCCCCATCACCGTGCCGGCCGGCGCGACGCCGCAGCTGAGGTTCTGCTTCGAGGTCCGGGTCCAGTCCGGCGCCAGCAACACGTACCAGGGCACGACCGGGGTCGTCACCTGGGAATTCACTGCCACGTCTACGTGAAGGATCTGCAGATGGTGGGACGCGAACGTCGACGGAACAGCACCCTCGCCCGGGTCGGCGACCTGGTGCTGACAGTGCTCGCCGTCGGTGGGACGGCCTGCGTCGTCCTCGTCCCGCTGGCGTTCTTCTTCGACATCTCGCTCATCCTGTTCAAGACCGGGTCGATGAGCCCGACCATCCCGGCCGGGTCAATGGCCGTGGTGCGGGAGATCCCCGCGTCCGAGGTCCACGTGGGAGACGTCGTCACCGTCGACCGCACGCCGCTGCCACCGATCACCCACCGGGTGGTCGACATCGCCAACGGCGGTGGAGCCACTCGCCTGCTCACCCTTCGGGGGGACGCGAACCAGTCGAACGACGCCGCGCCGTACGCGGTGAGCCACGTGCGGCTCGTGCAGTGGTCGGTGCCCAGGCTCGGGTACGCGGTGCGAGCCGTGTCGAACGTCTACGCCACGAGTCTCATCACGATCGGGGCCGCGGTGATCGTGACATGGGCGTTCTGGCCGCGCGGGGGCGAGCCGGGGAGCCGACGACAGCGCGCGTGGCGCCGTCGGCGACCGGATTCGGCTATGCCCGACGAGGCGGGGGCAGCGCCGGAGGTCGGCACCCAGCCGAGCGGCACGGGAACGCGTGGTGACTCGACAGTGGGGCGCATGTGGGTCGTGCTGGCGGTGTTGCCGGGCGTTGCCGCCGCGGTACTCGCGACGCCCGGCCAGGCCCGCGCGGACACCACCGAGGAGGTCATTCGGAGCAGGTACCTCACGCTGGTCTCGATCGGCGACGACGATCGCATGACGAACCTGGCGCCGGAGCAGCCCGTGCCCTGGCAGGTGGGCGTCTCGGCGCACGCGGAGCAGCCCGGCGAGGTGACCATCTCGCTGTCCGCGCTGGGTCCTCTCGCCGTCCGTCCGGACGGACTCCAGGTGATGGTGGCCGTCTGTGCCATCCGCTGGGTGGAGGGTGCCTGCCCCACCGGCCAGGGTGCGCAGGTCCTCGCCGACGGTCCCGCCACCAGGCTGGCCGCGCACCCGGTCACCATCAGCTCGATGCGCGCCGATCAGCAGCGTTGGGTGCTCGTCACGGCGAGTCTGCTCGCCAACGCGGTGGCCTCGGGGTCGGCGGACCTGATCGTCACGGGACGGTGGCGGTGCGCTCGTCACCGGCCTGCTGCTCGTGCGCGCCGCGCGCCGGGTCAGGGTGGGTCGGCTGTGAGGCGCCTGCGCGTGCGGTCTCGGCCGGCCCGGGAGCGAGCCGGCCACGTCCGGCGGCGCTGGCTCGCGGGTGCCGCCGCCCTGCTGCTCGCCGGCACCGCCGTCGTGCTGGCACCGCCGCAGTCGACGTTGGCCGCCTGGACCGGCACCGAGTACGGTCGCGGTTCGCTGCAGGCCGGCACGGTCAATCCACCGACCAACCTGCAGTGCACGGCCGGCGTGCTCACCCCGCCGACCTTCACCTGGACCCTGCCGGTCGGCGGCCTGACCCGCAGCGGCTTCACCTGGTCGTTGTCGGGCGGCTTCACCGGCGGCGGGACTCTCGGCGCCAGCGCCACCTCGGTCACCGTCCCCGGCGGGCTGCTCGGCATCGGGACCGGCACCTTCAACCTGGTCGCGAACGGCCCCGGCGGCTGGACGTCGACACCGGTCACCGGAACGGTCGGCATGGTGACGGCGATCCTCTACTCCTGCAGCGTTCCGTAGACCGGGTAGCCCCACTCAGCTAGGGACTTCTCCAGCACCCGTTCGGTCGCGGCGAGCTGCGCCGGGCTGAGTTCGTCCCGGTACGCCTCCGCCCGGCCCACTGTGAAGTCGTACCGGGAGAAGCCCTTCTCGAAGGCCGTCGACCAGCCCAGGCCGAGGAAGTCGAGCATCCGGCCGACCTGCTCGCGCGGTTGCTCGACCAGGTCCTCGTAGCGCACGTCCAGCCACTGGTCGGCCGGGTGACGCAGCCGGGCCTGCGCGAAGGCGTCCATCAGCATCTTCCAGCCCAGCGCGGCGAGTACCTGGAAGGAGCGACCGGATTCGGCCCACTCCTCCCGGAGGTCGGACGGGAGCGGACCGTAGATCCAGTTGTCCGGCCCGCGCCAGCCGTCCCACCAGCCCATCTGGAGCCACGAGTTGGCCACCGCCCGGCCGTCGCGCACCACGTTGACCACCCGCAGCTCCGGGTACGCGGCGTGCAGCAGGCCGGTCCGGGGCCACCCGGTGACGTGCTGCACCAACTGCTGACAGCCCTGCCGCGCGATCCGCTCGTCGAAGAAGGCCCGCAGCCGCCGGGCCACGAACGGGGTCAGGTCCTCGGCGACCAGGTCCCGACACGGCCGGGAGAAGCCGGCCAGGACCTGCCGGTCGAGCAGGTGGTACGCCTCCGACGGCGCGACCCGGAGCCGGCCCCGCTCCAGCAACCGTCGACTGTGCCGCAGCGAGGTCATCCCCGCCGGGCGCGGCGCCGAACGCCGGTAGAGCGGGCCGTTGAACCTGCCCTTCGGGTTGAGCCGGGCCAGTTTGTCGTCCAGACCGGAGACGAAGCCGACCGCTGGATGCCGGGAGAGCAACTCCTGGACCAGTGTCGAACCGCAGCGACCGGTGCCCACCACCAGTGAGAGCATCGTTCAGCCTTTCTGCCGGGTGGCGGGTGACAGGGAGACGGCCGGGTCCGCGGCGAAGCGGGCGGCGGACGAGATGGCCGCCGGGCGGCGCAACGGGTAGCCGAAGCGGGTCAGCGCCACGGCGGTCAGCCCGGTCACCACCGCGTACGCGCGGGTGGGCAGCCCGGTCAGCCATTCGCTGTCGGCAACCACGTCGACCAGTCCGGTGCGGTGCCGCGACGGGTTGCCGGCCACCGAGTGGGTGGGCGCGAGCAGTACCGTGGCGGGCGTCGGAAACGGAAGCTCGTCGGGAATCGCGCCGACGAAGCCGGCGATCCGGGCGGTGACACCGGCCGGGTCGGCCACGAAGTCCTCGTACCGCACCCGCAGGTAGCGGCCCGGCGCACGGCGACGGTCGCCCCACAGCCGTACGGTCGCGGTGTTCCAGGCCAGCCAGAGCAGCGCGGCCTTGCCGACCGGTGGGCGGCTCATCAGCTGGTCGTTGGCGCGCCCGTCCAGCGGGCGTCGGCGACGCCACGAGTACGCGGTGGCGCGCGGGTCGCGGACCACGTGCAGGACGTACAGGTCGATGCCGGGCAGGCCGCCGAGCAGGGCCCCGTACGGCGGCAGCTTGGAGGAGTCGACGATGACGCCGTCCGACCGGCCCGCCAGGGCGTGCTCGGCGATCGAGGCGTAGAGCCGGGCCAGGTGCGTGTCGTCGGGGTGGCCGGCGACCGGCGGCTGCCCCCGACGCTGGCGGCGCAGCAGTGCGGGCAGTCCGCGCAGCCGCAGCCGCTGGGCCAACCGGGCGGCGATCCCGGCCGGGTCGGCGTCGGTCAGGTCGGCGCGCACCCGGGCCCAGAGCGGGCAGTCGGCGACCGGGGCACCGCAGCCGCAGGGTCGGTTCTCCAGGATGCCGCGCCGCCACAGGTACCGCAGCTCGCCGGCCGCGAAGAAACCCGGCAACTGTCCCAGGACCGTGGTCACCAGCGTGCTGCCACTGCGACCGCTGCCGGCGAGGTAGAGCACCCGCACCGGGCTCACCGGGCCGCTCCCCCACCGGCGGCGGCCCGGCGCGACGGCAGCGCCTCGGCGGCCTCCTCGTACAGCCCACGGATCCGGCCCAGGTGCCGGTCCGGGGCGAACTGGGCGGCGATCTTCGCCCGGCCCGCCCGGCCCATCCGGTACGCCCGGTCCGGGTCGGCCAGGAGGTCGTTGAGCGCGTCGCCGAGGGCCGTCGGCGCGTCGGCCGCGACAACGCGGCCGTCCACCTCGGGCTCGACCAGCTCGGGAAGCCCGCCCAGGTCGGTGGCGACCACCGGAACACCGCAGGCGAACGCCTCCAGCACCGCCATCGGTTGGTTCTCGTGCCATCGCGACGGAACGGCGACCACTGCCGCCGACCGGATCAACTCGTGCAGGCGCGGCTTGTCGAGACGGCCGTGGAACCGGACCCGGCCGGGCACCCGCCGCGCGGCGAGCACCTCCAACTCCGGCCGGGCCGGACCGTCGCCGGCGATGTCCACGATGACCCCGTCCGGCAGCGCGGCGGCCGCCTCGATCAGCACGTCGACCCCTTTCTCCGACGCCAGCCGCCCGGCGAAGACGACACCGCCGCCGGGGGTCTGCTTGGCCGCGACACCGGTCAGGTCGACGAAGTGGTTGACCACCCGCAGCCGGTCCGGGTAGACGCCCGCTCGGCGCATCACGTCGGCCAGGAATTCGCTCGGGCTCACGAAGAGCTGCACCGGGTCGTACGCGTCGAACTGCCGGTGCAACCAGGACTCGACGGCGAGCAGGCCACTGCGCGACAGCGATCCGTCCTTGCAGCGGCGACGGGCCGCCTGCAACGGGCCACCGGTGACGCACGCCTGGCAGGGGCGGCCCCGGTCCAGCAGCTGGTAGCTCGGGCAGGCGAGCTTGTAGTCGTGCATGGTCAGCACGCACGGCACACCGGCGGCGCGCGCGGCGGCGAGCACCGACGGGGAGAGCTGGTGGTAGATGTTGTGCAGGTGCAGCACGTCCGGCCGAAAGTCGTCGATCACCCGGGCCAGCCCGCGGCGGCTCGTCGGTGACCACAGCATCCGGCCGACGGCCACCGCGCGGGGCCGCACACCGCTGGGCGCCGGTTCCAACTCCACTTCGGACGGGAACCGCGCGGCGTACGGCAGCGGCGACTCGTTCTCCGGGTGGCTCATGCCGAAGTAGGCGACCGTGTCGCCGGCGACCCGTTGCAGGTCGGCGAGATCGAGCAGATACCCCTCCGCGCCGCCACGGCGGTAGAGGAACTTGTTCACGTGCAGCACGCGCATCGACTCGCCCTGCTCACATCGATCGGGCGATCCGGGCCCGGGGTGATGACCGGGGTCTGCCCGCCCCGACCAGGGCCCACGGTATGCAGGGCGGGTCGGCGAGTCCAGCTCACGTTTGGCATGTGGCTGAACGGGTGATCTTCGTCTGCCCGTGCGGTCCGCGGCCTGGCCTACCGCCATGATCTCCCGATAGCCTGGCTGCCGCCGGTCACACCCGCTCTGGTGCAGAGCCGGGGCCGGTGTCCGACGAGGAGGACCGTGGCAGCCGACGACGAGGTCTCCGCGCTCGCGTACACCGCGCGCCGGGTCCGGCGGCATCTGCGCTGGGCTCGTACCGAGGGGATCGGACGGCTGATCGAGGAGGACCGCCTCAACCCGGTCGACCGGATCGGCACCGCACTGGCGAAGCGACGCTGGCGGCGGCGGGCCGGCCGGACGCCCGGCTCGGCGATGCCGGTCTACCTGGTCGGTCTGCAACGCTCCGGCACGAACATGCTGGTCCGGGGCCTGGACGCCGCCGGGGAGGTCGAGGTCCGCAACGAGAACGACGGCACCCTCTTCCACCGCTTCCACCTGCGCCCCGACCCGGTGCTGACCGCCATCCTCCAGCGGAGTCGGCACGCGTACGTCCTGGTCAAGCCGCTCTGTGAGAGCCACCGCGTGGACGAGTTGCTGGCCCTGCCGGGGCTGACCCCCGGGCGGGCGCTCTGGGTCTACCGCGACGTCGACGACCGGGCCCGCTCCGAGGTCGCCAAGTTCGGTGACGCCAACCTGCGGGCGCTGCGGGCGATCGCCGACGGCAGCATCGGCCGCCGGTGGCAGGGGCAACGCCTCGACGCCGACACCGTCGAGCTGATCCGGGCCCACGACCCGCAGGGGTTGGATCCGCACAGCGGCGCCGCGCTGTTCTGGTACGTCCGCAACTCGCTGTTCTTCCAGCTCGGCCTGGACCAGCGGGCCGACGTGCTGCTCTGCCGCTACGACAGCCTGGTCACGGAGCCCGCCGCGCAGCTCCGGCGGCTCTGCGCCTTCCTCGACTTCACCTACCATCCCCGGCTGCACGCGCACATCGCCCCACGCGCGTCGCACGGCCCGGCGCACCACCGACGGCTACCGATCGACAGGCGCGTCCGGGCCCTCTGTGACGAGCTGACCGACCGGCTCGATCGCGCCGCGGCCGACGCCCGATCCGAGACGACGAAGGCGGTCGACAGTGGCTGAGACCGGAACCCGTACCGCACCGATCTTCCTGGTCGGCTGCCAGCGGTCGGGCACCACGATGGTGCGTCTCGTCCTGGACTCGCACTCGCGGATCAGTTGCGGTCCGGAGACCCGGTTCCTGCCGGACCTGCGACGGATCGTCGGCCGGGACTGGGAGCGACTGGCCCGCTTCGGTTTTCCGCGCGAGGACTGGTTGCGCCGGATCCGGGACTTCTTCGGCGGCGTGCACGCCGACTACGCCGCCACGCGGGGCAAGGCCCGGTGGGCCGACAAGACCCCGCTGTACGCCATGTCGCTCGACTTCGTCACCGAGGTCTTCCCGGACGCCCAGATCGTGCACCTCATCCGGGACGGACGCGACGTGGTGGTCTCGCACCGCAAACGGTTCGGCTACTGGTCCGCGGTGAAGTGCGTGGTGAAGTGGCCGCGCTACATCCGCACGGCTCGGGCCGTCGGCGCCACCCTGCCGGCGGACCGCTACTACGAGCTGCGGTACGAGGAGGCGGTCAGCGAGCCGGAGAAGACGATGCGCGGCCTCTTCGAATTCCTCGGCGAGCCCTGGGAGGACGGCATCCTCGACTACGACAGCAAGCAGCACGACGTGGCGCAGAAGTACACCACCGAGGCGCAGCGGCGACGGGCGGCGGTGGGCGACACCGCGCCCATCTACGGCTCCCGGGTGGGTAGCTACCGCCGCGAACTCGACCCGTTCCTGCGCCTGCTGGTCTGGGTCTTCGCCGGTCCGACCATGCGCGCGCTGGGCTACCGGTGACCCGCCCCGGCCGGCTGTGCGCGGCCACCGTCGCCGTCGCCGTCACGCTCCTGCTCACCGCCGGCTGCACCGCCGGCGACGACGATCCGCCACCGGCAGCCACCCCCTCCACGACGGTGGCACCCGGAGCCGCCCCGCCGGGGCGCGCCGCCGACCCGGTGAGCAACCCGTTCGGCGCGCACTGGGACTGGTCGCGGTACCAGCAGTTCGAACCGTACCTGCGCCGGCTCGCCGGTTCGGCGACGTACGAGGAGATCTCCTGGTGCGAGATCGAACGGACCTCGGGGCAGGTCGACTGGGCTGGGCTGGACGAGATCGCCTCGCGCAGCCGGGACCTGGGCGTCACGCTGCACCTGAAGATCCGCACCGGCGTGTGCTGGGCGACCGGTGGCAAGGCCCGCTACACCCGGGGCGCGGCGAACAAGACCGAGTCGGCGATGCCGACCGACCTCGGCGCGTACCAACGCTTCGTCCGCTCGGTGGTGCAGCGCTACAGCCCGTACGGGGTGCGGGAGTACGCCATCGAGAACGAGGTCAACGCGCCGAGCTACTGGGCCGGCAGCCCCGAGGACTACGCGCGGCTGGTCCGGGCCGCCGCCGAGACGATCCGCGCGACCGACCCGAAGGCGCTGGTGGTCGACTCCGGCATCAGCAGCGTCGCGTACGGCATGGGTGTCGCCGACCGGCTGGTGCGCGCCGGTCGGATCCCCGAGGCCGTCGCCGCCTACCAGGCGTACTTCCAACGTCGGGTCGGCACCCGGGGGCAGCAGATCCCGGCGGTGAACGGGGAGGCGCAACTGCGCCGGGCGCTCGGCACCGAGACCAACAGCCGCAGCCTGCGCTTCCTGGCGGTGACCGAGTCGCTGCTGACCGACCGCACCGTCGACGTCCGGCAGGTGCACTTCTACGAGCACTTCAACGGGGTGGCCCCGCTGCTGGACTACCTGCGCGCCACCACACCACCGGGCACGCCGATCCAGGCGTGGGAGGTCGGGCAGTTCTGGCGCGACGGCGACGGTGACCCGGCCAGCCGGGCGGCGGAGATGGTCAAGACGGTCACCCTGCTGGTCGCCGGCGGGATCGGTGAGATCAGCTGGCTGCCGTTGGCGTACAACCCGAACAACGCCGCCGGTAGCGAGGTCCGCTACGGCCTGCTCGACCCGGACGGCGCCGAACGGGACGCCGGCCGGATGCTGGCCGCCCTGGCCGACGCGGCGCGGGACGCCACAGTCACCCCGCTGCCCGCCCCGGTGGCCGGCAGGCTGCACGGGGTCGCGTTCGTCCGGGGCGGGTCGAGCACGCTGGTGCTCTGGTCGGCGTCGAACACGCCGGTCACCGTGCCGGCGACACCGGGCGGACGGACCGGGACGGTGGGTTCCCCGCTGGGCGCGGCCGGCGGCGGCACCACAGTGACCGACGTCCCCGTCCTGCTCCGCGCCGACCAGCCGGTGGACCGGATCCTCGCCGCCGTCCGCTAGGACGGAGACCGCCGTGCCCTAGCCGGGCCAGGGGTCCGGCCAGCCCAACAACGCGGCCAGGCGCGCGTTGTGCGGCGCGAAGTGCTCACCCAGGCGCTCCCGCAGCTCCGGCGTGAGCTCGGAGACACCCGGGTCGACGCGACGGGTGTGCCGGGTGAACGCCTCGGGGGTGAAGGCCGGCAGGCCGAGGAAGCGCAGCATGTCGGCGTACGTGCCGGCCGGGTCGGTGTGCAGGTCCTCGGTTTGGGCGACGTGGATCCGCTCCCGCGGGACCTGCGCGAACCAGCGGTCCAACTGCTCGGCGTAGCGACCCCGGGCGGCATACGAATAGTTACGCAACGCCCGGTGCGCGGCGGCGCTGTCCGGGCCACCGCGCGTCGCCCGGGCCAGCCGCTCCTCCTCCGCGTCGAGGGCGTCGGCGAAGGACAGCGGCTCGACGCCGTACGAGCGGGTGTGCAGGTAGTGCGAGTAGGCCCGCTGCACCGGATCGCGCAGCAGGACGACGAAGCGCGCCTGCGGCAGGGTCGCCGCGACCCGGGCCGGCACGCTCGGATGGAACAGGTAGTAGGGGCTCGCCTCGAACGTCCGCTCACCGGGACCGAGGTGCGGAAAGTGCCCCCGGTACCACCGCACCCCCCGACCACTGTGGATGCTGAAGTACTGCAACTCCTTACCGCTGGCCGCCCGGACCAGCGGATGCGCGGCGAGGTGGTGGTACAGCGACGTGGTGCCGCAGCGCTGCCCCCCGATCACCAGGAAATCGGGCAACGGACCGGGCTCGCCCGGCTTCGCCGCGCGCCCCCACGCCCGCGCCGCGCGTACCCCCCGACGCAGCCGGTCGGTGACCTGCCGCCGCGCGCCGCCGGTCACGAGCCGACCTCGGCGGGGGTGGGGTTGGCGGCGCGACGGCGAGCGCCCCGGCGGGTCACCGAGCGCAACACCATGACGTCCTCCCGACTGAGCCCGAGTGCGAGCACCACGGCGAGGTACACCGCCACGATCGCGGCCAGACCGACCACGAGCTGCACCGTCCCGCCCCCGAGCAGCCACCGCACACCGAACCCGGCACCCATCGCGACCAGCGCGGCGACCAGGCCCTTGACCATGCCCGCCGTCACCGGCACGGTGTGCACCTGCGCGCGCACCTGCCAGACCCGGGCGACGTTCACCGCTGCCAACGACACCGCCCAGGCCACCGCCGCGCCGAGAATGCCGTACGCCGGGATGAGCCAGAGGTTGAGCAGGACGTTGAGCAGCAGGGCCGCGAGGTTGTCCACCATGTTGACCGAGACCCGGCCGGACATGTTCAGCAGCGTCCCGCAGGGCCCGGTGGCGGCGTTCACGAGTTGGCCGAGCGCCAGCACCACGGTCACCGCCGCACCGCCGGCCAGACCCGGCCCGCCGACCACGCGCAGCAACTGCTCCGGAAAGACCAGCAACGCCACGAAGGCCGGCAGCGACAGCCGGAGCACCCAACCGGTGGCGACCCGGTAGATCCGGCGTACCTCGTCCAGTCGACCCTGGTGGTAGAGGTGCGCCAGGTGCGGACCGAACGAGGCGTTCACCGGTGCCAGCGCGAACACCGCGATGGTGACCAGCCGGGTCGCCACGTGGTAGACGCCGATCGCGTCGGGACCGTAGTCGAAGAAGCCGAGCAGCAGCGCGTCCACCCAGATCAGCCCGGTGGACGACAGCGAGGAGACCCAGCTGACGGTGGAGAACCGGAACAGTTCGCCCGGCCGGTACGCGGGCCGGGCTGCGGGCACCCGGCGCACCATCCGGGCGAGCGCCACGAGGGCGAGCCCGGCCGCGCTCCAGCTCGCCGCCACCAGCGCCCAGAACGCGCCGGTCAGGCCGGCCCCGAGGGCGAGCGCCAGAGCGGTGAGCACCAGCCGGGCGGCCGGCTCGTAGACCTGGCCGATGAGCGCGTACGCCCGTTGTGTGCGCCACCCGCGGGTGGCGGCGAGGGCAGCCTCGCAGATGGTGGCGGCGGGCAGGCTGAGCGCCGCCAACCGCAGTCCGGTGGTGAGCTGCGGGTCGTGCAGGGCGTCGGCGAGCCACGGCGCGCCGACCACCAGACCGAGGGCGATCACTGTGGACGCCACTGCCGAGATGCCGATCCCGAGCCGGATCGCGCCCCGCAGGGCGGCCGGCTCGTCGTCGGCGAGGTGCACCGCCACGAACCGGGTCAGCCCGGCCCGGAAGCCGGAGAGCGAGAGCAGCCCCAGCAGCGACAGCACGGCGTAGACCTGGGCGTACCGGCCGAGTTCGCGTACACCCAGGACCCGGGCCAGCAACAACATGACCAGGAACAGCGCCACCTGGCTGAGCACGGCGCTACCCAGGTTCAGCACACCGCCGCGGGCCATGCCGCGTACCTGCTGGTCGCCGGTCTCCGGCGCGGCCGGCGACCGGCCGGTCACCTCGCGCACCCGGCGGCCGGTTCTCCGACGGTCACGGCCGTGCCGCGCCCACGGTCTCCGCCGGCGACGAGACGGCCGCGGTGGTCGCCGCCGGAGCCTGCGGCCGGGCGGCGGAACGACCCCGGGACAGCAGTTCGAGTACGCCCACCAGCAGCACCCCGAGCAGCAGACCCGCACCACCCACCGGCAGGGCGGTACGCACCAGCTCGGTCATCCGGCTCACCTCGTGCGCCTCGCCGATGCTGGTCACCTGCTGAGGATCGGCGGCCTGGGCCTGCGCCCGCGCCGCCTGCAACCCTTCCCGCGCCTGGGACAGGGCGCTGGTCGCCGCGTCCCGCTGGGCGATCAGGGCCTGGTAGTCGGGGAGCTTCGGCCCCAGCTCGTCGAGCTTCTTCTGGGCAGCGGTGATCGCGGCGGTCGCCGCGTCGACACCTCGGCCGTTGCCGACCGCCTGCATGGAGAGCTGCTGCTGGCGCAGGCTGGTCAGCTCGCCCAACGTGGCCTGGTAGATCCGGTCCGGCTGGGAGACCTTGTTCGCCTTCTCCCACTCACCGATCGCCTTGGTCGCCGCGGTGACGTCGGCGTTGGCCGCCTCGACCTCACCGGTGGCGATGCCGACCTGGGAGGAGAAGAGGAAGGCCAGCGCCCGGGTGGTGGTCGCGGTCAGCACCGGCGCGACAGTCGCCCGGTCGCCGGCGGTGTAGGTCACCTCCAACTGGCTGCTCGCACCGACCTGGGTGACGGCGAGCCCGTCGCGCAACCGCTCCGGCGGCACCCCGGTGTCGGCGGCAACGTCGGCGAGGACGCGGGGCGAGGTGACCGCCGCGCCGAACGCCGCGACGAACTGGTTCGCCGCCTGCGTACCGGTGTACTGCGTCCCGGCCACGCCGCCCACCAGGGCCGGCGCCGCCACGTACGCGGTCCCGCTGAACTGCTGTGGCGCTGACAGGACGATGGCGGCCGCGGCACCGGTGGCGAGCACCGGCACCCCCACGAGTACCCAGAGGCGCCGCCGGGCGACCCGCAGGTAGTCGACGATCTCCACTTTTTCCCCAATGCTGTCGTTCAGTCAAACCGGGACGGACGTGCCTCGTTGCTGCTCGCCGGTCAGGTTCGGAGCCGGTTGGCGGGCGATCACGCTGGCCGCCGCGGCGAACGCGACGAAGTACCAGAGGGTGACCACGTTGGAAATGACGTTGGACGCGGCGCTGACCGCCACGAACGCGGCGGCGCAGCCGGTGAACCCGACCGCGACGCCGCGCTCGAAGCTGCCCGGAGGCGCGCGCCGCAGCGCGGTCCGGGCGGTGTGCAGAAGGGCGAACAGCATCAGCAGGTACGCCCCGAGACCGAGCAGCCCGGTCTCCACGTACGCCCGCAGGAAGTCGTTGTGCGGCTTCTTCGCCTCGTCGGTCTCCCGCTGGGTCATGTTCGGCCCGATGCCGGTCACCGGGTTCCGGTCGGCGAGTGTGACGATCTCGGTCCAGTAGCCGATGCGCCAGGCCAGGGTGTTTCCGGTCGGGTCTCCGCCGACAGCGCGGGACGTGCCGAGTTGGGCGAAGCGTTCGCCGACGGCGGGCACCAGGGCCACCCCGGCGACCGCCACCACGCAGAGGGTGACCAGCATCCGCTTGCTGCGATGCAGCGCGGCGACCACCACCAAGCCGATCGCCGCACCGAGCAGGGCGCTGCGGGTGTTGGTGAGCAGCAGGAACAGCAGCGAGAGCGCGAGCAGCACCCCGAGGGACGCCCGCAGGCGACGATCGAGGAAGCGGTACACCGCGAACCCGAAGATCACCATGAACATCAGGTAGCGGCCGAACGTGGTCGACTGGCTGAACGTGCCGCTGATGCGGGTGAAGTCGCCCTTGACCTCGGCCGGCGGGTTGCCGAGCAGCGACAGCACGACTGTGTAGCCCAGCGCCAGCACCAGCGAGGCGTAGCAGGCGAGCAGGACCCGACGGATCGCCGCGGTGTCCGGCATGAGCTGTTCCAGCACCACGAACATCACCACCACGGTGAGGATCCGCAGCGCCTCCAACAGGCTGTTCGCCGGCCGGCTGGCACCGAGGGCGCTGACCAGGCTGCTGGCACCGACGAGCAGCATGGCCCAGCTGAGCGGGGAGCCGCGTAGCCGCCCGTGCCGGCTGAGCTGCGCGGCCAGCCAGAGCCCGGCGGCGAGGAGGAACAGCACGGCGAGCAGGGTGGAGGGGTCCACCGCCCGGGCCGTTCCGCCGGATTCGGCCTGGCCGGCGCTCGGGCCGGTCAGCTTGAACAGGTCGACGCAGCAGCGCACCGCGAGCATCAGCAGCACGTACCCGGCGAACCGGGTCAGCGCGAGGACGGCCACCGCGATCCCCACGACCGCCGCGAGCGGCAGCACCATCCCCCTGCGGTCACCGGCCGCCATGGAGACACCCGCGACCACCGCCACGACCGCGGCGGCCAGCGCCGCCGCGCCGGTGAGCAGGCGGGTCGGGTCGAGCCGCCTGGTCATGAGCGGAGTGACCTGCTGCGTGTGTTGTTCCACTGATCCCACTGAACTGAATCGACGCTGCTCGGCCGCTGCCGGGCGCGGCCATCCGATGTCCTCCCGGCACAAGATCGGTTCAACCTAGTCCTGTCACCTCGGCGGCAGAAGGGGCCGTTGCACCGACTGCCCCGTCCCCCGGGGGGCTGATCCGACACTGCCCCGGCTGGCGCCGTCCGGTCAGTCGACGGTCGCCGTGGATCGTGCCCTGGCCCGGCGGCCCGGCTCCGGGGCCAGCCGGAGATAGAGCTGCTCCAACTCGCGGGCGGCGGTGTCCCAGCTGTACCTGCTGGTGATCTGCTCGCCCAGCGCCACCGCGCCGGCCCGTTCACCCGGCAGGTTGGCGAGCAGCGACGTCAACACCCGGACCAGGTCGTCCTCGTCGCCGTCGCGGAACAACCGTCCGCCGGCGGTGTCGGCCCTGAGCACCTCGACGTGCGGCGCGATGTCGCTGGCGACCACCGGCAGCCCGTACGCGGCCGCCTCCAGCAACGTCAACGGCAGTCCCTCCAACCGGGACGGTTGAACGAAGCCGGCGGCTCCGGCGTACAGCTCGGCGAGAAGGTCGTCGTAGGCGAACCCGGTGAAGACGATCCGGTCGTCCGCCCCGGCTTCCCGGCGCAGCCGGTCCACGAAGTCGTCGGTGAACGACGACCCGCCGACGATCGCCAGGCGCATCGGGGTCTCGGTCCGGCGGAAGGCCCGGATCAGCAGGTCGGCCGCCTTCTCCGGCACCAGCCGACCGACCAGCAGCAGGTAGCCGCCGGGGGTCAGCCCGAACCGGTTCTGGATCTGACGGGTCCGCGCCGGTCGGGCCGGGTTCACGCCGTTCGGGATGTAGGTCGTCGGGCGGCCGAACCGGGCGCCGTAGTGGGCGGCCAGCCCCTGGGATACCGCTACCCGCTGATGCGGGACGTACCCGCTGAACCAGTGGGCGCTGCTCAGCACGGCCCGCGCGGCGAGCCCCCACTTGCCCCGCTGGTTGTCGAGCCCGTGCACCGTCAACACCACGCGCGCCCGGGACAGGGCACGCGGAAGTGGGGCGACCAGGGCCGGCCCGAGCCCGTGGTAGTGCACGATGTCGGGCCGGGCGGCCATCGCCGCCATAGTCGAGGTCGCCGCGTGCACGATGGCATCCAGGTGCTTGCTCGCTATCGTGTGGGTCTGGCGCAGCCGTACGCCCCGGTAGCCGTCGGCGGGCGTCTCGCCGTAGCTCCGGCGGCAGTAGACGGTGACCTCGTGGCCGTAGCTGGCGAGCCGGCTGGCCATCTCCTCCACGTGCCGTTCGATCCCGCCGTAGGTCGCCGGCATCCCCTTCTGGCCGATCATCGCGATCCGCAGCGGACGCCAGGCGACGGCTGTGTCGGCGACGCCCGCTCGGGACCGCCCGGCGGAGACCACCCGTTGCCGGGGTATCGCAGGCCTTCCGGCGTGCTGGTCCACGTCCTCGGCCTGCAGGTCGGGATGGGCCACGTTGACTCCCTGCGTGACTAGGTCCGCGCCCGCCGTCCGGGGCAGGGTCAACACCTTGCCATGGATGGGCCCGTCCGCCACCTGATCATTGAGACAGAAAAATCATCCATGGGATTCGCCGCGAAGGGAATGGCACCGGGGGTGACATCGAGGTGACCGGCGCTGGTGCCGCGTCGAACGGCACGCGAACGGCGACGAGCCCCGGTCGATCACGTGCGGATCGGCCGGGGCTCGTCGGTGGTACCTGTCAGGCGAGATCGAACCGGTCGAGCTCCATGACCTTGGTCCAGGCGGCCACGAAGTCGGCGACGAACTTGTCGCGGGCGTCCTGGCTGGCGTAGACCTCGGCGAGGGCGCGCAGCTGCGAGTTGGACCCGAAGATGAGGTCGACCGCGGTGGCGGTCCACTTCACCTCATCGTTGGCCAGGTCGCGGATCTCGTACACGTGCTCGTCGGACTTCGACGCGCTCCACCGGGTGCCCGGGGAGAGCAGGTTGGCGAAGAAGTCGTTGGTGAGCACGCCCGGCCGGTCGGTCAGCACACCGTGCTGGCTGCCGCCGACGTTCGCGCCGAGGGAGCGCAGGCCGCCGATGAGGACGGTCATCTCGGGCGCGGTCAGGTTGAGCATGTACGCACGGTCGACGAGCAGCACCTCCGGCTGGGTCTTCTCGCCGGGACGCAGGTAGTTGCGGAAACCGTCCGCGCGCGGCTCCATGACCCGGAAGGCGTCGGTGTCGGTCTGCTCCTGGGTCGCGTCGGTACGGCCAGCCCGGAACGGCACGGTCACCTCGACGCCGGCGTCCCGCGCCGCCTTCTCGACGGCGGCCGAACCGGCCAGCACGATCAGGTCGGCGATCGAGATCTTCGCGCCGCCGGCTTCGTTGAACTCCCGCTGGATGCCCTCAAGGGTGGTGAGGACGGTGGCCAGCTGCTCGGGCTGGTTGACCTCCCAGCTGCGCTGCGGCTCGAGGCGGATGCGCGCCCCGTTGGCACCGCCGCGCTTGTCGGTGTGCCGGAAGCTCGCGGCAGACGCCCAGGCGGTGGAGACCAGCTGGTCGATCGTGAGACCGGACTCGAGGACCTTCGCCTTGAGCGCGGTGATGTCGGCGTCGCCCACCAGCTCGTGGTCGACGGCCGGCACCGGGTCCTGCCAGAGCTGCGGCTCGGCCACCCACGGCCCGAGGAAGCGCTCGACCGGGCCCATGTCGCGGTGCAGCAGCTTGTACCACGCCTTGGCGAAGGCCAGCGCGAACTGGTCGGGGTTCTCCAGGAAGCGGCGGGAGATCTTCTCGTACGCCGGGTCGACGCGCAGCGACAGGTCGGTCGTGAGCATCGTCGGCCGGTGCTTCTTCGCCGGGTCGAAGGGGTCCGGGATGATCGCCTCGGCGTCCTTGGCGACCCACTGCTTCGCGCCACCGGGGCTGGTCGTGAGCTCCCACTCGTAGCCGAAGAGGATCTCGAAGAAGCGGTTGCTCCACTGCGTCGGAACGTCGGTCCACGTCACCTCGAGACCACTGGTGATCGTGTCGGCGCCCTTGCCGCTGCCGTGGGTGCTCAGCCAACCCAGGCCCTGCGCCTCCAGCGGCGCGCCCTCGGGCTCCGGACCCACGTGGTTGTCGGCGACGCCGGCACCGTGGGTCTTACCGAAGGTGTGACCACCGGCGATGAGGGCGACGGTCTCCTCGTCGTTCATCGCCATCCGGCCGAAGGTCTCGCGGATGAAGTGCGCCGCCGCGGCCGGGTCCGCGTTACCGCGCGGGCCCTCCGGGTTGACGTAGATGAGCCCCATCTCGGTCGAGCCGACGCCGGCCGCCATCTCCTTCTCGGTGGCGTAGCGCTCGTCTCCCAGCCAGGTGTCCTCGGGACCCCAGAAGATCTCCTCGGGCTCCCAGACGTCCTCGCGACCGAAGCCGAAGCCGAAGGTCTTGAAGCCCATCGACTCCAGGGCGACGTTGCCGGCGAGCACGAGCAGGTCGGCCCAGGAGATCTGCTGACCGTACTTCTGCTTGACCGGCCAGAGCAGCCGGCGGGCCTTGTCCAGGTTGGCGTTGTCCGGCCAGCTGTTGAGCGGCGCGAACCGCTGCCCACCGTCGCCGGCGCCGCCCCGACCGTCCTCGATGCGGTACGTGCCGGCGGCGTGCCAGCTCATCCGGATCATCAGGCCGCCGTAGTGGCCGAAGTCGGCCGGCCACCAGTCCTGCGAGGTGGTGAGCACCTCGACGATGTCGCTCTTGAGGGCCTCGACGTCGAGCTTCGCGAACTCCCTGGCGTAGCTGAAGTCCTCGCCCAGCGGGTTGCCCTTCGACGAGTGGGCGTGCAGCACCGAGAGGTCGAGCTGGTTGGGCCACCAGTCCCGGTTGGTGCGCGGACGACCACCGGTCTTCGGGGTCGGCGAGTCGATCGCCGGGTTCTCACTCTCGCTGCCGTGCGCGGTCACCGAGTCGTGCGCGACCGGGCAGCCGGCCGCTGCCTTCTGGTCCACGCCCTGCGCACTGACGGGGCCGTTGTCCTGGGTGTCGCTCATGTACTTCCTTCCGAGCTTGCGGATCTCTGGGGCGTGCGTTCGGTCGCGCAGTCGGGACAGGTGCCCCAGTAGACGACCTCCGCCTCGTCGACCACGAAACCGTGGTCGCCCGAGGCGGTAAGACAGGGAGCGTGGCCGACGGCACAGTCGACGTCGGCGATGGCGCCGCAGGAGCGGCACACGACATGGTGGTGATTGTCCGATATCCGGGACTCGTATCGGGCGGTCGCCCCGGCCGGCTGGATGCGCCGCACCAGCCCGGCGTCGGTGAGCACCCGCAGCACGTCGTACACCGCCTGGTGGGAGACCGTGGGGTGGTCCGCGCGGACCAGCGCGATCACCGCGTCGGTGCCGACGTGCGGGTGGTCACGCAGCGCCGCGAGCACCGCCAACCGGGGCCGGGTCACGCGCAACGAGACAGCCCGTAGCTGCGCCTCGAAGTCGGACATCACGGGTACGAACATTAGCTCACTATTTTGGAACGAATCAAGTTTTGCACCGTCCGAGGTGCCTCAACGGCGGACGATTCACCCGAGGTTAACCTGCGGGAGGAAGAAATTCGGACAGCCATGTCGAGAAGTGCCGAGCGGCTCCGTCCCCGCAGTGGACGCGACCACGACGGGTCGCAGCCAACACCAAGGAGCACCACGATGGCCAAGTACCTGCTGCTCAAGCATTACCGGGGCGGCCCGACCGCGGTGAACGACGTGCCCATGGACCAGTGGACGCCGGCGGAGATCTCAGCCCACATGCAGTACATGCGCGACTTCGCGGCCCGACTCGAGGAGACCGGTGAATTCGTCGACGGTCAGGCACTCGCCCCGGAGGGGACGTTCGTCCGGTACGACGGCGAGGGCCGCCCGCCGGTCACCGACGGCCCGTTCGCCGAGACCAAGGATCTCATCGCCGGCTGGATGGTGATCGACGTCGACAGCTACGACCGGGCTGTCGAGCTGGCCGGGGAGTTGTCGGCCGCGCCCGGGGCGGGCGGGAAGCCGATCCACGAGTGGCTGGAGCTGCGCCCGTTCCTGAGCGAGCCCCCCACCATCACGGAGTGACGGCTCCGATGGACGAGACGCTGCTGCGCAACCTCACGCCGAGCGTCCTCGGGATCCTCGTCCGCCGCGGAATCGACTTCGCGGCGGCCGAGGACGCCGTGCAGGACGCCCTGGTCGAAGCGGTCCGGGTCTGGCCGGCCGACCCGCCGCGCGACCCGTTGGGCTGGCTGACCACTGTGGCGTGGCGACGGTTCCTCGACGCGGCCCGAGCCGACACCGCTCGCCGTCGGCGCGAGGATCTCGTCGAGGAGGAGCCGGGGCCGGGGCCCACCCCCACCGCGGACGACACGCTCCAGCTCTACTTCCTGTGCGCCCACCCGTCGCTGACGCCGTCGTCCGCTGTCGCGCTCACACTGCGCGCCGTCGGCGGGCTGACCACCCGGCAGATCGCCCACGCCTACCTGGTGCCCGAGGCGACCATGGCGCAACGCATCAGCAGGGCCAAGCGCACCGTCTCCGGGCTGCGGTTCGACCGACCCGGTGACGTCGCCACCGTCCTACGCGTCCTCTACCTGGTCTTCAACGAGGGCTACTCCGGTGACGTGGACCTCGCCGCGGAGGCCATCCGGCTCACCCGGCAGCTCGCGGCCGCGATCAACCACCCCGAGGTGACGGGGCTGCTCGCCCTCATGCTGTTGCACCACGCCCGCCGCGCCGCCCGGACCGCCGCCGACGGCAGCCTGGTGCCGCTCGCCGAGCAGGACCGCAGCCGTTGGGACACCCGGTCGATCGCCGAGGGCGTCGCGATTCTGCAGGCGGCCCTGGCCCGCGACCAACTGGGTGAGTTCCAGGCCCAGGCGGCCATCGCGGCGCTGCACGCGGACGCGCCCACCGCCGCGGAGACCGACTGGATGCAGATCGTGCAGTGGTACGACGAACTGACGCGCCTGACCGGCAACCCGGTCGTCCGGCTCAACCGCGCGGTGGCGGTCGGTGAGGCCGACGGTCCCAGGGCCGGCCTGGCGGCGCTCGCGGCGGTGGACGGCGCGCTGCCCCGGTACACGGCGGTGGCGGCGTACCTGAACGAGCGTGACGGCGACCTGACAACGGCGGCGCGGCTGTACACCGAGGCTGCCCAGCAGGCCCCCAACCTCGCCGAACGCGACCATCTGACCCGCCAGGCCGCCCGACTCAACGACCTACGGCGTCGCTGACCCCTCGGGCAACGGGAGCGTCCGCCAGTGCCGTTGACCAAGGCCAGGGCACCTGGTCCGGAAAGTCTCCGGAACTTTCGGCGGCCCCATCCCGGCCGATGTTCGGCTGTTGGGACGCCACGGCAGCCGACCTGACCTCTGATCCACTACTGACCTGTACGGATGCCGCTCCGGTGATGGCGGAGGTGTTGCTGCTCTGTTTCCGGAAGTTGTTGACAAGTCGACGGCCGGGTTAATACGGTCGCCATCGACGGCGTTCGATTGTCGTCAGCACCAGCCACCACGCCCCACTTCTCCGATCATCGTGCAGGACGACCGGCCCCACCACCACCGAGCGGTACGACGCCGTGGCCGTTACCCGACCACCGGCAGCCTGCCGAGGCGTACCGCGCCGCTGGCCCCCGCCAGCCGTCAGAGGAGGCAACAGTTCCATGACCGACACCAGCCACACCAAACCGAGAGGCCGCGCCCGTCTGCGGCTGCTCCTGGGCGCCGCATGCGCCGCCGTCGTGGCCGTCGCCGGCACGATGACGGCCACCAACGCGTACGCCGAGGCCGACCGGACCCTCACGTCGAACCTCACTGGCACGCACAACGGGTACTACTTCTCGTTCTGGAAGGACAGCGGCAACGCCAGCATGACGCTGCGCGCCGATGGCCGGTACACCAGCAGTTGGGACAGGAGCACCAACAACTGGGTCGGCGGCAAGGGTTGGGCCACCGGCACCCGGCGGACGGTCACCTACTCGGGCAGCTACAACCCGGGCAACAACAACACCTACCTCGCCCTGTACGGATGGACGCGCAACCCGCTCATCGAGTACTACGTGGTGGAGAACTTCGGCAGCTACAACCCGAGCAGCGGCGCCACCCGCATGGGCACTGTCACCACTGACGGCGGCACCTACGACATCCTCCGCAGCCAGCGGGTCAACGCCCCGTCGATCGACGGCAACCAGACGTTCTACCAGTTCTGGAGCGTCCGCCAGCAGAAGCGCTCGAGTGGCACCATCACCACCGCCAACCACTTCGACGCCTGGGCCCGGGCCGGCCTGAACCTCGGCACCAACCACAGCTACCAGGTCATGGCCACCGAGGGTTACCAGAGCCAGGGAAGCTCCGACATCACCGTGCGGGAGGGCAGCGGCGGGAACCCGACGACCACTCCGCCCACCACCGGCAACCCGGGGAACGGCAACTGCAACGCGACGATCTCCGCCGGCCAGCAGTGGGGTGACCGGTTCAACCTCAATGTCGCCGTCAGCGGCACCAACAACTGGGTGGTCAGCCTCGGCCTCGGTGGCGGCCAGAGCATCCAGAACAGTTGGAACGCCTCCGTCAGCGGCAGCAGCGGCACCGTCACCGCGAGGCCGAACGGCAACGGCAACAACTTCGGGATCACGGTCATGGCCAACGGCAACTGGAACTGGCCGACGATCACCTGCAGCACCGGCTGACCCGATCGACTCCTGACCCACGGTGCTGGCGTGGCGGCCTCGGCCGTCACGCCAGCACTGTGTCCTAGACCTCCGGCGCCGCGTTCTCGTCCGCTGCCGGTGCCCCCGGGGACGGCTTCTTCGTCGGCTCCGTAGCCGGCTCCTCCTCGCTCTCCTCGGACGCTGTCGCGGTCGGCACCGCCGTCGTCCCACCCGTCGGGGCTGCCGTCGGCTCCGCTGGCGGGCTCTCGGACGAGGTGGGCTCGGGCGCACCCCCGGTGCTCTCGCCGGAGGGCGTTGGCTGGCCGACCGGCCCGGCACCCGCCGACACGCCTGCCGTCGGGGTCGGGGAGCCAGGCGCGCGGACCGGCAGGCCCCCGGAACCGCGGGTGGCCGGTTCTCCGCCACCCACGCCCAGGTCGGGCTCGCGCTGCGAAGGGCCCGTCGGCGACACCGCTGGCGGCGTCGACGGCCCGTCGGTCGGGCCCGTCATCATCCCGGTGGGATCGGCGAGCACCAGGACGGCGGCCGCCGCGGCTATCGATCCGAGAACCACAGCGAGCACCTTGGGCCCAGGGCCGCCCGACCGCCTCGCCACACCGCCGAAGACCGACCGCTGAATCTCGGTGCGTTCGACCGCCGCCCCGACCGGCGCTCCGACAGCCGTCCGCAGCTGATCGGCCGGATCCGCGAGCATCTGGGCCGCCACGGCCATTGTCGCCGCCGTCGGGAAGCGACGGGTGGGGTCCTTGGCCATCGCGGTGGCGACCAACCGCTGGACCGCCTCCGGAACGTCCCCGGGCAGCGGCGACGGTTCCTCTTCGAGATGGCGCAACGCCACCGCCACCGCGTTCTCGCCCTCGTGCGGGGGCCTGCCGGCAAGACAGTGGTAGACGACCGCCCCCAGCGCGTAGATGTCGATCGCCGACGTCGTCTCGCTCCTGGTGACCTGCTCGGGCGCCATGTAGAGGGCGGTGCCGACGACCTGGTTCGTCCCGGTGAGGCTCGCCGCCTCCTGGGTCACCGCGACGCCGAAGTCGACGAGCACGACGTGCCCGTCCGGCTCGATGATCAGGTTGCC
The DNA here is from genome assembly GCF_044456785.1 of Micromonospora sp. NPDC050795. Taxonomy (NCBI): domain Bacteria; kingdom Bacillati; phylum Actinomycetota; class Actinomycetes; order Micromonosporales; family Micromonosporaceae; genus Micromonospora; species Micromonospora sp. NPDC050795. The sequence continues at coordinate 46,197 of NZ_JBITGE010000044.1, forward strand.
GGGCTTGACGTCCCGGTGGACGACGCCAGCGTCGTGCGCGGCCTGGAGCGCGCGGGCGGTCTGCGCGGCGATCGACATCGTCTCGGCCACACCCAGCCGGCCCGTCTCGGCGATCCGCTCGGACAGGGGCTGCCCCTGCACGCACTCCATGACGATGTACGCGAGCACCGGAGCGTCGGGCTGGGACACCTCACCGTAGTCGTAGACCTGCGCGACACCCGGGTGACGCAGGGCCGCCATCGCCCGGGCCTCGCGACGGAACCGTTCGCCGAAGCCGGGATCGGTGACCAGCCGAGGTCGCAGCATCTTGATCGCGACGCAGCGGTCCAGGGTTTCGTCGACCGCCCGCCAGACGTCGCCCATTCCACCGCTGGCGATGCTCTCCAGCAGACGGTAACGGTCCCCGACGACTTCCCCCACAATCGGCATGACATCGTCGGTACCCCGGACTGCCCGATCCCAAGCACCGCGACGTCGGCCGAGCCCGGTGCCCCCATGGAGCGGCCCCGCCGCTTCCGACGGGGCCGCTCCAACCATTCGGGGGCCTGATCAGCTGTTCAGCCTGGCGATCAGGGCGGTGGCCATGCCCTGCTCACCTCGGGCGTTGGGGTGGAACGGCGCGGCCGAGTTCTGCGGCACCAGACCCTCGATCCAGCGGGTGCCGCTGCTCTTGCACGCGTCCCGGCCGATCGACGGGGTGTAGACGTCGGCGTAGGTGGCGCCGTTGGCGCTCGCGACGCTGGCCAGCATCGCGTTGAGTGACTTCTCGACGCCACGCAGGTACGGCACGTCCTGGTAGGCGATCGGAACGACCGGCCAGCAGCCGTAACCGCTGTCCGGCAGGATCGCCGGATAGCCGAGCACCACGACCCGCGCGCCCGGTGCGGCCTGCCGGACCGCCTGGAGCACGGCGGTGATCTTCGATGTGGCGGCGACGATCCGCGCCTGCAACTGGTCGACTCCTCCGGCGGTGTACCGGTTCTTGCACGGAGATCCCAGCGGGCTGCTGACGCTCGCCTCCGCGCAGTCGCCGATGATGCCGGAGAAGCCGATGTCGTTGCCGCCGATCTGCACCGTCACCAGCGAGGTGTTCGAGGTCACCGCGTTGAGCTGCGGTGGCGTCGTGATGCCCAGTTGGCCGCTACCGCCGTAGAGGATGTCGTCAGTGGTGGCGCCGGAGCAGCTCACGTCGGCGAACGACGACGAACCGGCGGACGCCGCCACCAGCGACGGGTAGTTGCGGTTGGACCGTAGGCAGTTGAGGTCGACCTGGGTGGGGATCAGCGGGCCTGCGGTGTACGAGTCGCCCAGCGCTACGTAGCGGCCGGTGGGCACGGCGGCGCTGGCGGGGGTGGCGACGGTGAGCAGCACGCCGGCGGTGGCGAGGGCGAGTGCGGCCAACCGGGTGGCTGCCCGCAGGAGGGGCAGGCGGGGACGGGTCATGGCGCCTCCCAGGAGGGAATCAGGGGTGGTGGTGCCCGAGATCCTGTCGCCGCCGAGGCCGCCCCGTCAATATCGATGAACCTCACTAAACATCTGCCCGGAGTGTGGGATGGAACGATGGCGGTCAATCCAGCGGCGCATACCACTGGGCACCGGTGACCTTGATCCGCCGGGACTGCTTGCGGTTCCACTCCACCCGCATGCCGTGCTTGCGCAGCACCGGGAACGCGACCTCGTCCAGCAGTCGTTCCAGGTCGGCCTGGTAGCTGGCCTGCTGCTCGGCCTCCGACAGGCCCGCGTAGGCGGCCTCGTCGAAGTCGGCCGGCGGATAGACGCCGTAGCCGAGATAGACCTCGCCGTCCTCGCTCGCGAGCAGCGACTCGGTGTCCTGCTGGTGGTACCAGAGAAACCCGCGCCAGTGCCGTGAGTCGTCCCGCTCGTCGTCGATCTCGGCGCTCGCGCAGGTGCCACAACAGCTGAAGTTCTCCCGGGCCAACACCCCCAGCCCGTTGAGCTCGACGAAGGCACGGGTGAGGTTGCCGCGCACCTCACCCCACTCGCGCTGCTGCTCCCGCCGAACCGCCAACGCCGTCTCGTGTGCCGCCCTGAGCTCATCGTCAGTCGCGCCGCAGCGCTCGTCGTCGTCGTCGAAGAAGTCGACGAACTCGTCCGCGTCGCTCTCACCACGCACCACCCAGGCCCACAGCTCGTCCTCGATGGCGGTGCGGCCCGGCTCCGGGATTCGATCGGTGAGGAACCTGACTCCGGCAGGGCGATCGTTGTACGTCCACTCAGTCACGCCGAGATCTTCACATGGGCCTGTGACGACCTCGGTCGGAGAACGGCCGGCGCGGCGGCCGTCCCCGCAGGCACGCCCTAGCCCGTGTTTCATAAAGCTCGGAGGTACTGGTTGATGGCGGCGATGGTCAGGGTGGCTTCGTAGCGGACGGCCAGTTTGTCGTAGCGGGTG
>NZ_JBITGE010000045.1:0-48320 GCF_044456785.1 Micromonospora sp. NPDC050795
ATGCGGAACCTTCGACAAGCTCCACCTCACCCGGAGGTCCTCACCCATTTCAAGATCTACGCCCCGTCACCAACGTCCATGGACAGAACACCTAGGGCCTGTTTCATAAGGGCGGTCGAGCCCGGGCGGCAGACGACGCTGGTCCCGGTCGACGAACGACCGGGACCAGCGGGTGGTGCGCTCAGGAGGCGGCGATGCCCTCCATGCCGATGCCGTCGGTGAACTTCGGCAGACCCTCCACAGTGGTGACGAGATTCAGGGACCCGTCCTCGTGCACCTTGTAGCCCTGCACGTTGCCAGCGGTGGCGTTCTGCACGTACAGGAAGCCGTCGCTGGTGGTCATGTCGATCGACCCGCCGTTGGTGTCGGCGGCGACGTTCTTGACGAGTTCGAGCTTGCCGTCGTCGTCGACCCGGTAGGAGCTGATGGTGGAGCTGCCGGCGTTGGCGACGAAGAAGTAGTCGCCGACACGCTGGATCCAGCACGGCGCCTGCTGCCCGTTGGGCACCGACGGGCCGACCTGGTCGAGCGCGCCGTCGTCCTCCAGCTCGAACCGGCTGACCGCGTTTGCGCCCGACTCGGTGACCAGCAACGAGTCATCGGTGTCGAAGGTGAAGCCGAACGGGGTGTTCCCCGCGTCGCTGATCACGGGGTCACGGGACAGCTTCCCGCCGCGGCCGATCTCGTAGCTGAACATGACGTTCGCGTTCTTGGTGGACACCAGGACGAACTCGCCGTCCGGGTCGATCTTGACCTGGGCCGGGGCGGAAGCGAACGCGGGCGGGTTGCCGTTGTGCAGCCCGAGCGACCGGTTGGCGTCCTCGATCCGGGACAGACGCCCCTTGTGCAGCTCGAAGCCCTGCACCGAGCCCTCGCCGCCGGCGTTGAGGACGTAGACGAGGTCGCCACGGACCGCGACGCTGACCGGCAGCAGACCGCCGGACCAGATGACCTGGAGCTTGTGCAGCCTGGTGCCCTCGACGCGGAAGACCGTCACGGTGTTGCTGCCGGCGTTCACGGCGAACAGCAGTCCGCGGTGGTAGATCAGGGAGCCCTGCGAGGCCAGCGCGTCGAGCGGCGCGCCGATGGTGAAGCCGCCCAGCCCTCCGGTCTCGTACTCGCCCGCCTTGGTGAGACGGCCGTCTTCGTCGCGGTCGTACACCTTGATGGTGTTGCCTTCGGCCTTGTTGGTCTGGACGAAGACAGCGCCCTCGTCGCCGTCGTGGTGATCACCCCCCTTGCGGTCGTCGTGGTACCCGGGGCCACCGCCATCGGCGAAGGCGGTCCCGGGGATCGATCCGATGCTGGTCAGACCTGCGAGGAGGGCTGCCGCGAGCGCGACACTGCGCTTCATCACTGACTCCTTATGCACCCGAAGGGAGGAATACGAGTTTTCCTCTCCTTCGAAAGCTATCGGAGCAGCTAGGCAGGTTGGTCGTAGTTACCCTAAAGGGGTAATTTCATGCCAATATGAGAAATGCCCAGACGAACGGGCGACTGTGGCGCTGCTCCGCCACAGCGCACCGAATGCTCGGTCCGACGGTGATGGCGTGTCAGAACCACCGGATGGGATGCTGCACTGGTGATTCGCCGACACGCCGTCTGGCTCGGTCTGGCGATCGGGCTGCTCACCGGCTGCTCCGAGCCGCCGTACCCGCTCCCCGACCGGGACGCGGCTGAGGTGCAGGCCGAGGAGGCGCGTCTCGCGACGCTCCTCCCCGCCGAGTTGCTGGGCGGACCAGGCACCTGCGAGGTTCGGCTGCTGGGGCGAGACGGTTCCTCGTCGTTCGCCTGGGCGCACTGCGAAGCAGCACCGGGGGCCGGGATCGGTTCCGGAGTCTCCGTACCGGTGCGGGTGGACGGCGATCGCGTCACGCAGCCCGGCGATGGGAGCGAATACTCCGCGAGCGTGCGTCGCATGTTCCCGGAGCGGTTGGCGGAAACGGTCCTCGACGACGACACCGACGTGCGGCCCTGACGGATTCGGGCGACAACACCATCGCTGAGGCCAGACGCGGCGAGGTCCGGGGTCAGCGCGGGTCGGGCCACCACGGTTCGAGGAGGGTGGGGTCGGCGACATACTGCCCCGCCTGTGTCCGCTGTTCCGGAGTCAGCGACAGCGCCTGGAGTCGGGCGCCCCACTCGGCCACCCGGTCGGCCTTGTCCAGGGCGGTGGCCAACTCGATCAGGCCGGCCAGCGCCATCGCCTGCTCGACCACCGGGGCGTCCTCGGCGCGACGGCGCATCCCCGAGTCGAGCGCTCGGTAGGCCGCCCGGTCGTCCATCTTGAACTCGCGCAGGATCCGCGCGTTGTCGAGCACCCGGGCCAGCCCGTCGACCTCCTTCGACCCGCCGTACTCCACGTCCTTCGGTTCGTCGCGCTGAATGAAGACGATGGAGTTGCCCGACGGATCGACGATGCTGAACCGTGACGACCCGGCGCGGTAGCGGGTCATCCGAGGCCGGCCCTTGAACAGCACCTTGCCGTAGCTGCGGCGCATCGCCTCGGCGAACGCCGCGTGGTACGGCCCCACCGCGTCCACCATCACCAGGCATCCGCCGGACTGCTCCTTCGCCGGGTCGAGATCCTTCGGTGCCGGCCCGTAGTGCAGGTCGAACCCGCTCCACCGAAACGCCAGGTACACGTACGGCCTGGTCTGCTCGTAGGTCACCTCGAACCCGAGCGCCCGCCAGAACGCCAGGGTCTCCTCCGGGGCTGGGCAGTGCAGCAGCGGCACTGTGGTCTCGTTCGGCTGGACACGGTCCTCGTTGGTCGTCATCGTCACTCCCGGTCCCGTCGGTTGGCCGGCCATTGTGCCAGTACCACCGAGCGGCTTCGACGGGTTTCGTCTCCTACCAGGGGAGGAGGACCGCTCCGACCACCGGCCGCAACCGGGGCTCGAGGTCGGACGCGATCGACGTACGCGGCCACGAACATCTACAGACATGACAACAGTTCTGCGCCGGGCGACGCGCTGGAACCGCCCACTGATGTTCCTGGTATCCGTGATGGCGGTGCTCGGCGTCGTCGCCGTCGTCGGCATCCTGGTCGACCCGCGCGTCCTCACCGGGGCGCCGATCTGGCTCAAGCCGTTCAAGTTCGCGGTGTCGTTCGTGCTGTACGGCGCGACGCTCGCCTGGATGCTCTCCCTGCTGCCGCGACGCAGCCGGGCCGTCGAGAGAGCGGTCGTCGTCATCATCGCGGTGGCCGTCGTCGAGAACGCGTGGATAGTCGGGCAGGTGATACGCGGGCAGACCAGCCACTACAACGCCACCACTCCTCTGAACACCGTGTTGGTCGCGTCGATGGGCGCGGCGATCATGGTGCTGTTCTTCGCGCACCTCGTCATCGCGATCGTGGTCCTGATCCAGCGGATCCCCGACAGGGTCGCCGCGACCGCCGTCGGGTGGGGGCTCGGCCTGTCCCTGCTGGGCATGCTCGCGGCGGTGCCGATGGTGCTGCCGATGCAGGACCCGGGGATCGAGGGGATCGGCGGGGCGCACAGCGTCGGGGTGCCCGACGGTGGGCCGGGGTTGCCCATCGTCGGCTGGAGCACCACCGGCGGTGACCTGCGGATCGGGCACTTCGTGGGGCTGCACGCCCTCCAGGCGCTGCCGATCCTGGCGATCCTGCTGACCCGGTTCGCCACGCGGTGGGACGAGCGCACAAGGGCCCGGCTGCTGGTCGTCGCGGGTGGCGCGTACGGCGTACTCACCGTGCTGTTGACCTGGCAGGCCCTGCGCGAACAGCCGCTGCTGCGGCCGGACGCCGCCACGCTCGCCGCGGTCGCGGCCCTGGCGGTCGCGACGGCGACCGCGACCGGCCTGGTGCTGGCCCGCCGACGTCGCCCGGAACTGGCGCTGGCCGCGTGACCGCGACGCTGTTCTCTCTCACGTTCGCGGTGGCCGCGCCGTTCTGGGCACTGATGATCCTGCTGCCCCGCTGGTCGTGGACCGCCCGGATCATCGCCTCGCCGCTGATCGTGCTGCCGGTCGTGGTGATCTACGCGCTGCTGGTGCTCCCGGCGTTCGGCGAGGTGCTGCCGGCCGTGGCGTCGCCGACCCTGGCCGGGGTACGGGACCTGCTCGGCACCTCCGACGGTGCGGCGGCGGGCTGGGCGCACATGATCGCGTTCGATCTGTTCGTCGGGCGGTGGGCGTGGTTGGACAGCCGGGAACGGGGGGTGCCGGCACTGGTGATGGCTCCGGTGCTGGTGCTGACCATCCTGCTTGGACCGCTCGGTTTGGCCGCGTACCTCGCGGTCCGGGCCCGGTGGCGGCGGCCGGCGGCCGCCACCGGCTCACAGCACCTAGGCTGATGACCGTGAGCTGGCCGAGGCGACTGTTCGACATGCGGGACGCGCTCGTGCGGATGGCGCTGCTCGACCTCACCGGGGTGTGCTATCTGCTCTTCGTCCCGCACTCGGCCAGCACGCCCACGGCGACACAGTGGATCCTGGCGGTGCTCGCGTTCACCGTGGGGCTGGCGGTGCACCGTTGGCCGGTCGTCAACCTGCTGACGCAGGCCGCCCTGCTGGCGGTCGCGATCCGTCTGGTCGACGACTTCACCATCAACCAGGTTGGCGCGAGTTGGGCCCTGCTCGAGATCACCATGCGGGCGCGCCGGCCCCGGACCATCTGGCTGTCCGCCGCGCTGCTGGTGGTGGTGGACCTGACCGACTCGGCCGGCGACCCGGTCGGCCAGGTCACCTCGGGCGTCGTCGGCCTGGCTCTGGAGGTCGGCGTGCCAGTGCTGCTCGGCCTGGTCATACGCACCAACCGGGAGCTGAGTCGGCAGGCCGTGGAGCGGGCCCTGGCCGAGCAGCGCCAGCACGAGTCGGAGAGCCGCGCGGCGCGCGCCGACGAGCGCAGCGCCATCGCCCGCGAGCTGCACGACGTCGTGGCGCACCACGTGGCGTCGATGGTTCTGCGGGTCGGCGTGGCCCGGCACGTGCTCACCGACCTGGACCCCCGGGTGGGCGAGGTCTTCGACGACGTGCACGGCACCGGCACCTCGGCCCTCGCGGAGCTGCGCCGGCTGGTCGCGGTGCTGCGCAACCCCGACGGGGTACGCGGCGACGCGGCGCTGACCGCTATCGAACCGTCCGCGCTGCCGGCGGCGATCGGCGCGTCCATGGATCGGGCCCGGCAGGCGGGTGTCATTGTGGAGGCCGACCTCGACCCGGCGATCGGTTCACTCGACGCGGTGCGCGGCATGGCGGTGCTGCGACTCACGCAGGAGGCGCTGACGAACGTGGCCAAGCACGCGGGTGCGTCAGCGATCGCGCATCTCGTGGTCGCCGTCCGGGACGGCTCCGTGCACTGGGAGGTCACCGACAACGGGCGCGGCGGGGGGCCGGCGGGCGTGCCGGCCGGTGGCGGGCACGGCATCACCGGGATGCGCGAGCGTGTCGAGGTCCTCGGTGGCCGGCTGGAGGCGGGCCGGACCGGCGCCGGGTGGCGGGTGCGTACCGTCCTTCCGGCGGTGACCGCCGCGTCCACCGACGCGCCGGTCGGGTCGGTGCCCCGCGAGCGGGAGGCCCCGGCCGGGTCGCCCGCGCCGGAGCCGGCGTGATCCGGGTGCTGCTGGTCGACGACCAGCACCTCATCCGGGCCGGGCTGCGCATGCTCTGCGACGCTCAACCCGACATCGAGGTCGTCGGGGAGGCCGACAACGGCCGCGAGGCGATCCCGCTGGCCGGGCGGCTCCTTCCCGACGTCGTCGTGATGGACCTGCGGATGCCCGGTGTCGACGGGATCACCGCGACCAGCCGAATCCTCGCCGAACGCCCCGCCACCCGCGTCCTGGTGCTGACCACGTTCGGCGACGACGACCATCTCTACCCGGCGCTGACCGCCGGAGCGTGCGGGTTCCTACTCAAGGACGCGCCCCCGACCGAGTTGCTGGACGGCATCCGCCGGGCCGCCGTCGGTGACAGCCCGTTCAGCCCCGAGGTGCTGCGCCGCCTCGTGCAGCGCGCGGTACACGCCCGCCCGGGGTCACCACCGGTGCTGCCGGGCCTGACCGCCCGGGAACGGGATGTGCTCGACCTGGTCGCCGAGGGACTGTCCAACACCGAGATCGCCGACCAGCTCCACATCGGTGTCACCACGGTCAAGACCCACATCACCAGCCTGATGACCAAGACCGGCAGCCCCAACCGGGTACGCCTGGCCCTGTTCGCTCGCGGCGTCTGACGCTCACGCCCGCATCCGCGCGGACACGGCGATGACGAGCACCAGCGGCACGATCAGCAGGGCCGGGGCGACGACCGGCAGGTGCAGGGCGACAAGGGCGCCGACCGCCGCGCCGACCATGAGGGCCAGCAGCACCTGGGCCTTGGGACGCAGGCTGGTCCACGGGCTGCGCGCGGCGACCCCGGCGATCAGGCTGGTGAGCGTGCCGGTCAGGTACGTGGAGGACAGGCCGGACACCCCGAAGCGTTGGATCGCACTGCTCTGCACGCCCAGCGCGACAGCGGACAGCATCAGCAGCGCCAGGTGGACACCCGCGTCGGGGGTGTGCAGGGTGACCTCCCAGACGACGGCGAACACCACGAACACCGACAGCTCCAGAACCAGCGCCCAGGTGACCCGCCGGGGCCAGACCGGATCGTCGGGCTGCGCCGAGCCGACGACGCGGGCGCCGGCGAGGACACCGACGATGAAGCTGACGATGGCGCAGCCCGACGTCAGAGCCAGGTCGGCTTCACCTCTGCCGGCCGAGAGCCCGAGCAGGACCATGTTGCCGGTCATCACGCTGGCGAAGGCGCCGCCGAGGGCGAGGAAGCCGAGAGCGTCGGCGCTCCCGGTGAGGAAGGTGAGGACGACGACGAGCGCGTGCCGTCGCCGCAGCAGGCGCGCGTCCCGGGGCGGGGTGACGTGGGGGCGGGTGACGCGGGGCGCTGTGCTCGACACTGTCGGCCGCCTTCCGGTAATTGTTCTTCGTATACACTTTGTGCGGACACGTTCACGGAGAGGCGACCAGGTGGCTGAAGACCTACGGGACAAGCTCGGCGCGCAACACCTGCCGCTCCGCGATCAGGTCCTCGCCGCGCTGCGGACCGCCATCATCGACGGCGACTACCTGCCCGGGGAACGGCTGACCGAGGACCGTCTCGCCGAGGACTTCGGCGTCTCCCGCAACCCCGTCCGGGAGGCGCTGCGCGTCGCCGAGGCCGAGGGGTTCGTCGTGATCCTCCCCCGCCGGGGAGCGGTCGTCGCCTCACCGAGCAGCGGGACCATCACCGACATGTTCGCCGTGCGCGAGCGACTTGAAGCTTTGGCCGCCCGGCTGGCCGCCGAGCGGGCCACCGCGGCCGACGTGGCGTCCCTGCGCGCCCTGCTCGACCAGGGCCGCGAGGCGACGCAGCGCCACGACCTGGCCCGGGTCGCCGAGCTGAACAGCACGCTGCACCTGCGCATCCTCCAGATCAGCGGAAACCCCTGGCTGTCGTCGATCGCCAAGTCGCTCTACCTCCATGTCCAGTGGGTCTTCCGGCTCGGGGCGGCCGAACGCGCGCCACACTCGTGGGCCGAGCACATCCAACTCGTCGACGCCATCGAGTCGGGCGACGGTGACCGCGCCGAGCGGGCCGCGCTCGACCACCTCGAAGCGGCATCCGCCGCCGCGTACGAGAACGCCGAAGGCGGCTACGGCACCCGCTGAGGGGCACGCGGCTGCGGCACCCGCTACCGGCCGCACGCGTAGCCCTGCATCCCCCGCGGGTTCGCACCGGCCGCCAGCACTCCCGTCGCCGGGTCACGGGTCACCGCGCAGAGCCGACCGAGGCTCCACCCGTCGGTGACCCACACCTCGTGCCCGTACGCCCGCAGCGCCGCCAGCACACCCTCGTCGAGCCGGTCCTCCACCACCAGGACACCGGGCTCCATGTCGCGGGGATAGAACGAGCCGGGCAGGCTGACGGTGTGCCACGCCGGCGCGTCGATGGCCTCCTGAAGGCTCTGCCCACCGACGAGGTGCCGCAGCAGGAACGGCAACTGCCACTGGTCCTGCTGGTCGCCACCGGGGGTGCCGCAGGCCAGCACCGGCTCACCGTCGCGGTGCACCATCGTCGGGCTCAACGTCGTACGCGGGCGGCGGCCCGGGGCCAGTGAGGAGGCGAGCCCCTCCTCCAGCCAGAACATCTGCAACCTGCTGCCCAGCGGAAAGCCCAGCTCCGGAATCGTCGGCGAACTCTGCAACCAGCCGCCGCTGGGGGTAGCGGAGATCATGTTGCCCCACCGGTCGACCACGTCCACGTGACAGGTGTCGCCCCGGGTCACCCCGTCCGACTGCACCGTCGGCTCTCCCGTTGTGGCATCGGTCGGCCCGGCAGGTCGAGCGGCACCGGGTCGGACGTGGGCTGGCAGGCGCGGCTGCGCCCCGTCCGGACGCCCCGGCCGCAACTCCGCCGACGCGCGATCGCCGATCAGGGCTGCCCGCTCCCGCGCGTACTGCGGTGAGAGCAGCGCCTTGGCGGGCACGTCGGCCCCGTCGCCGTACCAGGCCTCCCGGTCGGCGAAGGCGAGCTTGAGCGCCTCGACCTGGGCGTGCACACCTGCGGCGGTCGCCGGGTCGTACGCGCCCGGGTCGCCGAGCGCGTCCAGGATGGCCAGCGACTCCAGCAGCACCGGGCCCTGGCCCCAGAAACCGGTCTTCGCCACCTGGTAGCCCTGCCAGTCGAGGGTGGCGGGTGGCTCCCAGCTCGCCGAGTACGCGGCCAGGTCGTCGCCGGTGACCAGCCCGGCGTGTGGGCGTCCGCTGGAGTCCTGGAACGGTCGCCGGCTGAACGCGTCGATCGCCTCAGCGACGAAACCCGTGCTCCAGGCCCGGCGGGCGGCCTCGATCTGGGCTTCCCGGTCGGCACCGGCCGCCCGTCCCGCCTCGACGAGTCGGCGCAGGGTGTCCGCGTACGCCGGGTTGGTGACCAGCTCCCCCGCGGCCGGCGGTCGGCCGCCGCGCAGCCAGAGCGCGGCGGAGGTGGGCCAGTGTTCCTCGAACAACGACCGGACGGCCGCCACTGTGTCGCCGACCCGGCCCACCAGCGGGTGCCCGCCGCCGGCGTAGCCGATCGCCGGCTCCAGCACCTCGGCGAGGGTGAGCGTGCCGTGCTCGCGCAGCAGCAGGAGCCAGGCGTCCACCGCACCGGGTACTGCCGCCGCGAGCGGCCCGGCGCCCGGGATGAGGTCCATGCCGAGGGACCGGAAGTGCGCGATGGTGGCGCCGGCCGGGGCGGGCCCCTGCCCGCACAGCACCTTCGGTCGGGGGTCCCGTGCGGTGGCCACGATGGCCGGCACCTCGCCACCGGGCCCGTTCAGGTGCGGCTCCACGACGTGCAGGACGAACCCGGCGGTGACCGCCGCGTCGAAGGCGTTGCCCCCGCGTTCCAGGATGCCCATCGCCGACTGGCTGGCGAGCCAGTGGGTGGAGGACACCATGCCGAAGGTGCCCTGCAACGTGGGTCGGGTGGTGAACGTCATGACAGCACCTCACTGGGATCTGCGGTACGAACGTCGGGACCGGTCCCGTCCGGCCGGACCAGGTGGCACGCGGCCATGCCGTCGTCGATGGCTGTCTGCGCCGGCACCTCCGTCGCGCACCTGTCGAAGGCGAGCGGGCACCGGGTCCGGAACCGGCAGCCGGACGGCGGGTCGAGCGCGGACGGCAGGTCGTCGCCGAGCAGCACCGGCTGACGGTGGCGCTGACGCACCGGGTCGGCCACCGGCGCGGCGGAGAGAAGCGCCTGCGTGTACGGGTGTGCGGGCCGGGCGAAGATCCGCTCGCGGCTGCCGGTCTCGACGAGTTGACCCAGGTACATGACAGCGATGTCGTCGGCCAGGTATTCGACAGCGGAGAGGTCGTGGGTGATGAAGAGGCAGGCGAACCCGATGTCGCGTTGCAGGTCGGCGAGGAGGTTGAGCACCGACGCCTGCACTGACACGTCGAGCGCGCTGGTGGGTTCGTCCGCGATGAGCAGCATGGGCTCGGAGATCAGGGCCCGCGCGATGCTGACCCGTTGGCGTTGCCCACCGGACAGTTCGTGCGGATAGCGACGGGCCACCTCGGCGCGCAGGCCCACCCGTTCGAGTTGGGGGGCGACGCGGGCGTCCCGGTCGCGCCGGGAGATCCGCATGCCGGCCAGCCGCAGCGGTTCGGCCACGATCTCGCCCACCAGCATGCGCGGGTCCAGTGACGCGGCCGGGTCCTGGAAGACGATCGACACCGCGCCGCGATGAGGACGCAGTCGCCGTCGGGACAGGTGGGTGACGTCGGTGCCCGCGATCCGGACCGTTCCCGCTGTCGGTTCGACGAGCCGCACCACGCATCGGCCCACTGTCGACTTCCCGGAGCCGCTCTCCCCCACCAGGGCCGTGACCCGGCCCCGCGGGATGGTCAGGGACACGCCGTCCACGGCACGCACCGGGCCGAAGTGCATCACCAGGTCCGCTATCTCCAGGGCTTTCGGCTGCGGCGTCATCGGTTCGCCTCCTGAGGGGCCATCTCGCAGGGGTGCCAGCAGGCCGCGACATGGTCGGTGCCACCGACATCCTCCAACGGCGGGGCGGCCGCCCGGCACCGCTCGTCGGCGGCCGGGCAGCGATCCGCGAAGGTACAGGCGTCGGGTTGGCTGGCCAGCACGGGCACCAGCCCGGGGATCTCGGTCAACCGGTCGGTGCCGGCGTGCCGGCCCGGCTGCGGTGACGCGGACAGGAGCCCGGCCGTGTACCGGTGCCGGGGGTGGGCGAACAGGTCGTCCACCGGCGCCCGTTCCACCACCCGTCCCGCGTACATGACGACGACGCGGTCCGCGATGTCGGCGATCACGCCGAGGTCGTGGGTGATGATGAGGACGCTCGTGCCGAGCCGGTCGCGCAGGTCCCGCAGCACCTGGAGGATGCCGGCCTGGACGGTGACGTCCAGCGCGGTGGTCGGCTCGTCGGCCACCAGCACCTTCGGGCCGCAGGCCACCGCCATCGCGATCATCACGCGCTGCCGCATGCCGCCGGAGAGTTGGTGCGGGTAGCTGTCGACCCGCTGGGCGGCGGACGGGATACCGACGAGCGTCAACAGCTCGACGGCGCGGGCCCGTGCCGCCCGTCGGGACATCCGCTCGTGGACCTGGAGCACCTCCCCGATCTGCCGCCCCACGGTGAGCACCGGGTTCAACGACGTCATCGGTTCCTGGAAGATGTAGGCGATCTCTCGGCCACGGACCCGACGCAGGGCAGACTCGCGGGCGCCGACCAGCTGGGTGCCGTCCAGGCGCACCGACCCGGTGACCCGGGCGCTGCCCGGGAGCAGCCCGGCGAGGCTCATCGCGGTGACGCTCTTTCCGCACCCCGACTCGCCCACCATCCCGACGATCTCCCCGGCGGCGAGGTCCAGGCTGACCCCGTCGACCGCCGAGACGGTGCCGGTCTCGGTCGGGAACGACACCGACAGGTCGCGGATCTCGAGCACGGGCGCGGGGGCGGTGGTCATCGCCGGTCTCCCTTCGGGTCGAGGGCGTCACGCAGGGCGTCACCGAAGACGTTGAACGCCAGCGCCAGACCCATGATCACCACGCCGGGGAAGACGGCGGCCCACGGTGCGCGGGCGGCGAACTGCTGGGCGGTGGCGAGCATGGTGCCGAGGCTGGGCGCCGGGGGTTGGATGCCGAGACCGAGGAAGGACAGCACCGCCTCGCCGAGGATCGCGGCCGGGATGGCGACGGTGGCCTGCACCAGGATCACCGAGGTCGCGTTCGGCAGGATGTGCCGGGCCAGCACCCACAGGTCGCTCGCGCCGTCCACGACGGCCGCCGCGACGAAGTCCAGCGACTTGAGGCGCAGCGTGTCCGAGCGGACGACCCGGATCACGCCGGGGATCTGGGCGATGCCGATGGCCACCGCGGCGTTGCCGAGGCTGGCGCCCCGGATGGCCGCCAACCCCACCGCCATGATCAGAAACGGAAACGCCAGCAGCAGGTCGGTGAAGCGCGAGATCACCGCGTCCCAGGCCCGGAAGTAGCCGGCGGCGAGCCCGAGCGGCACCCCGATGACCAGCGACGTGGCCACCGCCAGGAGCCCGACCTGCAACGACGCCCGCGCACCGAGCATGATGCGGGAGAGGACGTCCCGACCGAGGTCGTCGGTGCCCAGCAGGTGCCCGGCGGTGCCGGGAGGCGCGAACGTACGGGCGAAGTCGGTCTGGTCAACCGAGTAGGGCGCGAGCCACGGCGAGAGCAGCGCGATGACGCCCGCCAGCGCGAGCACGACGAAGCTCACCACGGCGAGCGGGTTGCGCCGCAGCCGCCGCAGCACCCGCGTACGCCGGGTGATGCTGACGGTGCCGGTCTCCGCGATCGGTACGGTGAGGACGGTCATGCCGGATCTCCCGTCACCCGGATGCGTGGATCGATGACCGAGTAGAGCAGGTCCACGAAGAAATTGATCACGATGTAGGCCGCCGCGGTGAGCAGGACGACGGCTTGGATCACCGGGTAGTCCCGTTGGAACACCGCGTCGATGGTCATCTTGCCGAAGCCCGGCAGCCCGAAGATCTGTTCGGTGACGACCGCGCCCGAGATCAGCCCGCCGAGCTGGAGACCCACGACTGTCACCACCACGATGAGGCTGTTCCGCAGGGCGTGCCGGGTGATGACGGCGCGAGGTCGCACGCCCTTCGCCTTGGCCGTGCGTACGTAGTCGGAGGAGAGCGAGTCGAGCATCGCCGACCGGGTCTGCCGCATGATGATGGCGGCCAGGCCGGTGCCGAGGATCACGGCCGGCAGGACGATGTGGTGCAGGTTGTCCACGGGGTCCTCCAGGATCGGCACGAAGCCGGAGGCGGGGAAGAGCCCGGTCGCCACGGACAGGTAGAGGATCGCCAGCAGGCCCAGCCAGAAGTGCGGCACCGACAGGCCGATCAGGGCCAGGCCGTTGGCCAGCCACTCCGCCGGGCCTCCACGCCGGACCGCAGCGAGCACCCCGGCGCCGACGCCGAGCGCCGCCGCGATGAGGATCGCCAGGACGGACAGTTCGACGGTCACCGGCAGGGCGGTCGTGAGCATCGACGAGACCGGCGTGCCGGTGCGGATCGACACTCCGAAGTCGCCCTGCGCCATGCGCTCCACGTACTGGGCGAACTGCACGGGCAGCGGCTGGTCCAGCCCGTAGTGCCGACGGATGGCCTCCAGGGCCTCCGGCGACCGGTCCTCGCCGGCCAGGGCGAGGGCCGGGTCGCCGGGCAGCGCCCGTACGCCGACGAAGACCACGATCGTCGACAACAGCAGGGTCAGCGCCGACTGCCAGGCGCGGGTGAGCAGATATCGGGCCACGACGGCCTACTTGCCGAAGCCGGCGAAGGCCGCCCGGATCACGCCGTCGGGGTAGACCTGGAGGCCCTGGATCTGCTTGCTGACGGCGGTCAAATTGCGTTGCCGGTAGAGGTAGATCAGGGCGTCGTCCTGCTGGAGCACCGTGACCGCCTGCCCGTACAGCTTCCTGCGCTGCTCGACGTCGCCGGACTGGCGGGCCTGGGTCAGCAGGGAGTCGAGCTGCGGGTTGCTGTAGCCGGCGACGTTCTGGCTGGCGCCGGTGCCGACGAAGTTCGTGATGTTGGCGTCCGGGTCGATCCGGCCGCTCCACCCCAGTTGCAGCAGCTCGAAGTTGCCGCGGTCCTGCTCGTCCAGGAGCGACGAGTACTCCACTGGGTTGATCTTCAGATCGAATCCGCCGTCCTTGACCATGGACTGCAACGCCTGCGCGAGACGCAGCGTGTCGGGCGTGTTCGAGGCGAGCATCGTGACCGCGTACGGCGTCTGCACGCCGGCCTCGGCCAGCAACTGCTTGGCCTTGGCGGGGTCGTGCGCCGGGCAGGTCTGCGCCTCGGGGGACGAGAACGTGCTCGCGGGCGAGATCGGGGAGCAGGCGGCGGCGTGCAGACCGTTGAAGACCGCGTCGACCAGGGCCTTGCGGTCGATGGCGTGCTCGAAGGCCTGCCGCACCTTGGCGTTCTGGGCGAGGGGGCGGTTGATGGGCTTGGCCGCGGTGCCGACGCCGTCGACGTTGCCGATGTTGATGGTCAGGCCCTGGTAGCCGAGGGACTGCGACTGGAGGACGGAGACCGCCGGGTCCTGCCGGAGCGCGGCGACGTCCTGGGTGGAGATCGAGTCGGCGACCTGCGCGTCGCCGGAGCGCAGGTTGGCGGCGCGGATGCTGGCGTCGGTGAGGATCCGCCACGAGATGGTGTCCAGGTGCACCTTGCTCGCGTCGTAGTAGTTCGGGTCCCGCACCACCTCGATGGAGTTCTGCGGCACCCGCTTGGCGAACTTGAAGGGGCCGACGCAGACCGGAGCGGAGGCGAAGTCGTCACCCTTGGCCCGCAGCGCCTGAGCACTCATGATCATGCCGGCCCGGTCGGCGAGGGCCCCGAGCAGCGGCGCGAACGGCTGCTTCAGCCGAAGAACGACGGTCTGCGCGTCCGGGGTGTCGACGCCGTCGATGGGGCCGAGTTCGCTCTTGCGCGCTGACCGGGCATTGGTGAGGTGGCGTTGCAGGGTGGCCTTCACCGCGGCCGAGTCGAACGCCGTGCCGTCCGCGAAGCGCACGCCGGGCCGCAGCGGAATGGTCACCGTCCGGCCGTCACCGCTCGTGGTGGGCAGGGCCGTCGCGAGCTGCGGTACGACCTGCGCCTGCTCGTTGACGTCGTAGAGCTTCTGGCACATGGCTTGGAAGACGTAGCGGGAGTAGAGGCTTCTCGACAGCGTCGGGTCCAGCGCGTCGGGCTCGGCGGAGAGGGCGATGACCAGCTTGCCGCCCTGCTTCACGGCGGCGGGGTCGGCGGGCGTACCGAAGGAATCCTGGCCTGCCGACTGGTCGCCGCCGGACGTCTCGCCTTCGTTGTTCGACACCGGCGAGCAGGCGACGACGGTGCAGACGACGGCGGCCGCCGCCACGGCGGCCCGGAGTACCCGGCTGGTTTCGCGGACGGAGAGGTTCGTCATGGAGAGCTCCTCAAGTGGGCGATTCGGGGAGCGTATGTTGTATACGATGACCGCCGCAAGACCTCCGTGAATGGCTGACGAGGCACCCCTGACACCCGGAACAGACCGGCCGGGTATCAGCTCGCGGGCCGGGTCCGGCCGCCCCTGACCAGGCTGAGCAGCACGACCAGCGCGAGCACCGCCACCACCGCGCTGAAGACCTCGCCGGCCGGGCGCAGACCGATCGTCTGGATCAGCAGGCCGACCGCGACCGCCGGCACACCGAGCATGGCGAACAGGATGGCGAAGAAGGTCGACACCGCCTCGGCCCGGTGCTGCGGTTCGGTCTTCATCGTGATCGTCGCGATGCCGTCGCCGACCGCCACCCCGGACGCGACCCCGACGATCGCCGCGCTGATGAGCAACGTGGCCAGCAACGCCATCCACATGCTGAACGCTAGCAGGCCCGCCCCCACCACCAGGCCGGCGCAGGCGCTGGCCAGTGCGGCACGCGAGGACAGCACGCGGGTCAGCAGTTGGCCGAACGCCGCACCGGTGAACGCCACGAAGACCACCAGCGCGGCCAGGGTGTGTGAGGTCTCGTGCAGGACCATGCCGAGGAACAGCCCACTCACCGACGTGAGCACCCCGAGGGCGGCGAAGCCCGCGCCAGCGGTGATCGCCGAGCGGATGAAGGCACCGCGGATGGTGGCCGGCACGTGCAACCGCTGTACCCGCAGGGTCACCGGCGAACGTTCCCGGACCGTCTCCGGCACCCCGCGCAGCGCGATGATCGCGACCACCGCCAGGATCAGCACGATCACCCAGGGCAGCCGAAGCGGATCGGGTGCCACGTCCGACACGATCCCGGACAGCAGGGTGCCGGTGGCGAGGCCACCCAGGTTCGCGAAGATCGACACGGTGGCGGCACGCTTTGGGTGCCGAGGGTCGATCAGCTCAGCCAACGCCGCTGTCGCCGCACCGATGATCAGCGCGGCGGACAACCCGGCGAGGATCCGCCCCACGATGATCATCGCCAGGTCCACGGCGGCGAGGAAGACGGCGTCGGCGGCGACCGAGAGCAGCAGCGCGATGAGGATGACCGGGCGTCGGCCGATCTGGTCGGAGAGTCGACCGAAGACCAGCAGCCCGACGACGACCCCCAGCGCGTACAGCGCGTAGACGACCGTCACGGTCAACGACGAGAAGCCGAACTCCATCTCGTAGAGCGGATAGAGCGGGGTCGGCACTGTGGTGCCCACGAGCGTGATCCAGAAGGCGAACGCGACCCGTACCGCGCCGGACGTGGAACCGGACCGTGTCACTCGTACAGCGTGGGCCTCGATCCTGAGCCGAGGTGCGGTAACCGACCTAAACGCCCGCATCAGGTGACGCGCTGGCCGGGACGCGGTGGGAAGCGGCCCGCACGGAGCCGCTTCCCACGCGTACTCCTAGGAGTTGTAGGCCTGCGCGGTCACCGTGACCTGGCGGGCGAGGCCCGACCGGGCCGGCCAGGAGATCCGCACCTCGCGGCTCTCCCCCGGCAGGAGCCAGAAGTAGTTGTCGTCGTAGCGGGCCGGCAGGACCCGCTCGCCGCGCTGGTCGCGCACGGCGAGCCGCACCAACGCGGCGACCGTACGACCCTGGTTGCGGACCGTCGTGGTGACGGTGTTGCGCCTGTCCACGACGCGTACGGTGCTCGACGACGTCGACAGGCGGGTGCCCGCCAGGTCGTTGAGCACCCGCAACTGCGCGGCCTTGTCGTAGCGCCAGTAGGTGTTCTCCGCGAGCAACCGGTCCCGGCCGTCGCGCAGCTCCAGTCGCACCAGGTGCAGCCCGCCGCCGTCGGGCGCGGCGAGCGCGAAGGCCGCCGTGGTGGCCGAGCGGGCCACGTCCACCCGCTGACGTTGGGGCGAACCCAACGAACGGCCGCCCAGGTCGTAGCGTCGGGCGCTCACCGTGACCCCGCTCAGCGCGGCGGCGGTGTGGTTGACCACCCGGACCTGCCAGGTGCCCGGGTCGGCCTGGACGTGCACCGGCTCGCACCCCTTGCGGGCACCGTAGTAGGCGCCGTTCACGTCGAGGTCGTAGTCGTAGGTCTGCCAGACCGTGCTGTGCCACGCCGGGTGCGACATCCACAGCAGCAGACCGGTCGCGTCCTGCCACAGGTTGGCGTTCCACGCCTCGAACATGGCGCGGTGGCTCTCGTAGTTGACGAACTGCGCCCGGGTGGCGAACTCGTCGAGGGAGGCGGACTCACCGAGCCGCGCGTCGATCGCCGCCTGGTACGTGCCGACACGCTGGTTACCGATGGTCGACCAGTCGTGGTAGTTCCACACCTCGCCGATCGGCCACTCCGGCGCGTCCCCGACCAGGTTGCGCATGCTCTCGACCACCGACACCACCGGCATGCCGATCTCGGTGTGGAAGCCGAACGAGTCCGCCTCGTAGATCGTCTTGTCGGTGTAGGTCGTCGGGTCGACCCAGCCGTACGGCCCACGCCCGCTCACAATGCCGCTGGCGGAGTTGGGGATGTAGAGGATCTCCGGGTGCTCGGTGGCGACGGCCTGCTTGAGCCCGGCGTCGACGATCGGCGGCGGGTCCCCCTCGTTCGCGCCGCACCAGACCACGATGCTCGGGTGGTGGCGGAACCGCCGGATGGTGTCGGCGGCGATGTCGACGTAGCCGGGCGGGTTGGGCAGGAAGGCCCCGGCCTGCCAGAAGTCGTTCCACACCAGGATGCCCTGCTCGTCGCAGGCCTGGTACAGCTCCTCACGGTTGCTGCTGCCGAGCCAGTTGCGGATCATCGTGAAGTTCATGTCGCGGTGCATCGCGACGGTGTCGGCCAGCCGGTCGGGCAGCACCCGGCGCAGCAGCTCGTCCCAGCCCCAGTTGCCGCCGCGAGCGAACACCGGCACGCCGTTCACCGTGATCTTCAGCTCGGTGATCTTGTTGCTGACCGCCTTGACGTCGGTCCAGCGCTGCCCGTCGTCGGAGACCTGGATGACGAAATCGCGAGCGTACGCCTGCTCCCAGACGATGGTGACCTGGTCGAAGCTGACCGGAGCGCCGAGGTCGACCTGGATCCACTGGTTGTCCTCGAACTGTGACGACCAGCGGGTCCGGGGGTTGCCGTCGACGGCCCGGTCCGGGCCGTTGGAGTCGCCGTCGGACGACGACGCGGTGGCGGTCCGGCGCAGCGCCAGGTCGACGCCCGGCTCGGCCTGCCGCTGCACCGAGAGCGCCCACATGGACACACCCCACGAGGTGACCCGCGCGCCGGTCTGGATGCGCAGGTGCTGCGCGGTCTGGCTCGCGAAGGTCTCGACCTGGGTGGCGCGGCTGCCCAGCGGGGCGTCGTTGCTGACCGACGTCACGTCGTTCCAGGCGTCCCCGTCGGAGGAGACCTGGACGCGGTAGTCCAGCGCGTACGCCTGCTCCCACACGATGGTAACCCGGTCGAAGTCGACCGCCGCGCCGAGGTCGACCTGGATCCACTGGTCGTCCTCGGCCTGCGAGGCCCAGCGGGTCGCCGCGTCGCCGTCCACGGCCTTGCCGGGACCGTTGCCGTCGTTCTCCGAGGACGACGCGGTGGCGTCGCGGCGCAGGGCGAGATCCGGGCCGGTGCCGTCGGCCACCGACAGCGAGAACATCGAGATGCCCCAACCGGTGGCGCGCTGGCCGGCCTGGACACGCACGTGCCGAGCGTGCTGCCGGTCGAACGTGACCGTCTGGGTCGCCGCGCCGTCGACGAACTCCAGGGCGGGCTTGCCGGGCGGCGAGATGACGATCGGCTGGTGCCAGTCGTAGGCGAACTCGCGAACACCGAAGCGGAGCGCCCGCCGGTCGCTGACCGAGCGCTTGACGGTGGCGGTGAGCGTGAGGTCGTACAGGTGGGGGTCGCCGTAGCCGTTGGGCCACCAGAGTCGGGGGTTGCGCAGCCGCAGCGCGCGGAAGCGCTCCGGCGCGAAGGTGACTGTGGTGCTCCCGCCGGCGGGAACGGTCACCGTGGACTCGACGCGTACCTTGTCGAACTCGGCGCGGACGGTGACAGTGGTGGCGCTGGTCGCCGCGTTGCGGACCGGCACCCGGATGGTGACCTCGGCGGTGTCGGTCTTCGGCAGGTCCGGCAGCGTGGTCTGCACGTGCGGGTCACCGATGACCACCGCGCCGGTGCTGCGCAGGCGGACGTGGTCCCAGAGGCCGGTGACCCGGTCGCGCACGGCCGGCATCCAGTCCCACCCGGACACCGCCAGGTAGGTCGGCGCGTCAAGGTAGTGGTGGGCCGACTGGAGGAAGGTACGACCGTCGGGGCCCTTGTCGCCGGGGGTGCCCGGGTGCGGCATCGGGGTGACCCGGACGGCGAGGACGTGCTCGCCACGGTGACCGGCCAACGCGTCGGTGATGTCGAAGGCGGCCCGCGCGAACGGGTGCTTGACGCTGCCGACCTGCACGCCGTTGACCCAGGCGGTCGCCTCGTGGTTGATCCCGTCGAACTCCAGCCAGATCCGTCGGCCGGCCGAGGTGTCGAGGTCGCGCGGCAGCCGCAGCGCGCGCCGGTACCACCACGTGTGCCGGGACAGCGCCTCCGGGATGCGCATGTTGTTGAAGCCGGACACCGGGTCGGGCAGGTGGCCCTGCTCGACCAGGGCGCCCAGTACGGTGCCGGGCACCGTCGCCGGCAGCCAGGACCGGACGTCGACGCCGGCGCGGGAGAGCTCGGCGCCGTCGGCGGTGCCGGCGAAGTCGTCCATCGTCAACGACCAGCCCGACTCCAGCGGCACCGTGCCGTCCGCGGCCACCCGCAGCTCGGGGGCCGGGCCGGTGTTGCCGCCCTCCCAACTGGTCCAGCCCTCGGCCTTCGGCCGGCCGGCCGGCGGTACGCCGTAGACCTGGAAGCCGTTGAGGCCCACCGGGTTGCTGTTCGAGCGCTTCGTGGCGGTCATCCGGATCCACCTGGCGGTGACCGGCTCGGGCAGCTTGATGGTCTGCGCGCCGCCCCGGCCCTCGCTGGTCTCGTACACCGACCGCCAGGCACGGCCGTCGGTGGAGACCTCGATCCGGTACGCGGTCGCGGCGCTGGAGAGGATCTCGTCACCGTCGGTGTCGGTGTAGTTGCCGTCGAACGGCCCGTCGTCGAGCGTGGCCTCGAAGACCAGGGAAACGGCCTCGATCCGGCACAGCGCCTGGAGGTCCACCGAGATCCACTGTGGATCGCCGTTGGCCGCGCGCCATCCACTCCCCCGGACGCCCACCTGCGGCAGGCCGTCCACCGCGAAGGTGGCCGGCGTCGGCGCGTAGTCGGTCGAGGAGACCGCCACCGGGCGGTACCGGGCCAGGTCCGTGGCAGCGGGGGTGGCGGTCGGCGGCGGCACGGCGGCGGCGGACGCGGGGGCGTTCGGGAGTGCCGCGGTCACCCCGACCGACGCCAGCAGCGTCGCGCCGGCGGAGAGGAAGGTACGCCGGGAAATCGGCGATGGCTCGGACATCTTGCCTCCAGACATGACAACGTTGTCAGGTAGCGGGGGGTCTGTGACAACGTTGTCAGATGGTGGCCCGATGTTTCCCCGGAGTCAAGGGTCCGAGTCGATCGTGATTCCCCGAACACGGTCCGCAGCTGTTCCACTTCGGACGTCGACAGGCGGCCGCCGATCCCTCCTGGTGATCAGAATCGGCCAGGCGTCGCCATCATCCTGACGACCCGGAACGGCGTCGCGTCCGGTGTCGTCATGTCGCCCCACAACTCGGCACGGGAGTGCGGGCTATATGGGCGCTGCCTTTGGAGCTGATGCCGCAAACGATTCAGCTCCAAAGGCACCGACCAACACCTCTCCACCCCGCGACGCGCAGGCGGATCGGAGGTCACGGCGGCAGATCCCTCGGCAGCTGACCACGGCGCCCGTCGACCACCTAGCCCGGGACGACCGCGCGCCCGACGGTCAGCTCGCCGTGCCGTTTTCCCTGCGGTCGGGGTCCCGAGGGTGGTACTCGGGGCGGAGCTTCGCGCTCGCGAACGCCGCCTTCACCGCCGCCGAGAGCGCGGCCATGTCGTACGCGCCGTGGTGCCGCCGGCCGTTGATGAAAAAGGTCGGGGTGCCGGTGACACCGCTGAGGTCGGCCGAGTCGACGTCCTCGGCGATCCGGTCCACGCCCATCCGCCTCACCATGTGCTCCCGGAACCCGTCCAGGTCCAGGCCGAGCTGTTCGGCGTAGCCGAGCACGTCGGCGGGGTCGAGAGCGTCCTGGTGGGCGAGCAGCAGGTCGTGCATCTCCCAGAACGCGCCCTGCTCCCCCGCCGCCTCGGCGGCCTCGGCGGCGAGCTGGGCATGCGGGTGGACGTCGGTGAGCGGCAGGTGCCGCCAGACGTACCGGACGTTGGCGAAGTCCGCCAACAGCTCCCGGACCACCGGCTCGGCCTGCCCGCAGTAGGGGCACTCGAAGTCGCCGTACTCCACCACGGTCACCGGCGCGTCGAGCGCCCCCCGCATGTGGTCGCGGTCCGCATCGACCGGCAGCATCAGGTCGATGATCCCCTCGGTGACGCCCAGCAGCGCGCGGGTCCGCCGCGCCGGCGAGAGTCGACCGACAGACCGGAACACCAGCCAGGTGACGACTGACGCGCCGAGCGTCGCCACGAGGATGCCGAACTTCGCCTCGTCCAGGGCCGGGCCACTCAGGGCATGGGTGGCGATCAGGAGGGCGACGGTGAAACCGATGCCGGAGATCGTGCCGACCCCCGCGACCGCGACCCACCCGACGGGTGGCCGGAACCGGTTTCCGCTGATACGGGTCACCAACCACGCGGTGGCCACGATCCCGGCCGGCTTGCCGACGACGTACGCGACCACGACCCCCAGCGTGACCGGGGAGGTCACCGCCCTGGCCAGCAGGTCGCCGTCGATCACGATGCCGACGTTGGCCAGCGCGAACAGCGGCACCACCAGGTAGCTCGCCAACGGGTGGTAGAGCGTCTGCAACCGCTCGTTGGGCGACAGCGCCGAGATGAGCCCCGCCCGGGCCATCCGGGCCAGTTGTGGGGTGGGCTGCTCCCGAAAGAGGCGGAACTGGTCGCTGGCCCGCTGCAGGTCGCCGCGGCCGGGATCGTAGGCGTAGGTCAGCAGCCCCATCACCAGGCCCACCGCGACCGGGTCGACACCGGACATCGAGACGGCGAGCCAGGCCGCCACCCCGAGCAGCGCGTAGACCGGCCCGAACCGCACCCCGCAGCCCCGGACGAGCAACACCACGCCGAAGATCGCCGCCGCGACGACCAGCGCCGTCAGCGAGGGGTGATGCGGGTACGCGATGGCCAGCACCGCGATCGCCACCACGTCGTCGACGACGGAGACGGTCAGCAGGAAACCCCGCAGCCGTTCCGAGAAGCGCGGCCCGAAGACGGCCAGGGCGCCGAGCGCGAGCGCCGTGTCGGTGGCCATCACCGCACCCCAGCCCGCCGCAGTGGTGTGCCCGGCGTTGATGGCGAGGTAGATGGCGATCGGCACGAGCATGCCGCCGACCCCGGCCAGTATCGGCAACGCCAGGCGACGCCGTTCCCGCAGTTCACCGATGTCGAACTCGCGGCGCAACTCCAGCCCCGCGACCAGAAAGAAGAACGTCATCAGGCCGCTGTTGATCCAGGTGCGCATGTCATGCGCCACCTGCCAGTCGCCGAGCCGGACCGAGAAGGAAGTGTTCCAGACCGACTCGTACGACGATGCGCTGAGGTTCGCCCAGACGAGAGCCGCCACCGCGGCGATCAGCACCACCCGCGCGCCGCCGGTCTCGGTACGCAGGAACGAGCGCAGCGGCGCGTCGAACCGCCGGTCCCAGATGGTTCGGGCGGACCACCCCCGCTGCGTGTTGTCGCTCGTCACGGAAACAATCTTCGTCGCCCCGACCGTCACGTGGATCGGATTGCTAGTCCTCCTCGGCGAAGACGACAGCGCGGCGCTGGCGGATCGTCGGCAGGACGGCGACGACGAGCGCGACGACGGCCAGAACCAGCAGCGCCGCGGAGATCGGCCGGGTCACGAAGACCGACGGGTCGCCGCGGGAGATGATGAGCGCGCGCCGCAGGTTCTCCTCGAGCAGCGGGCCGAGGACGAAGCCGAGCAGCAGGGGCGCCGGCTCGCACCCGCACTTGATCAGGATGTAGCCCAGGATCCCGAAGAACGCGATCGCGTAGACGTCGTACGCGTTGGAGTTCAGGGAGTAGGTGCCGATCGCGGCGAACAGGATGATCATCGGGAAGAGCACCTGGTACGGGATGCGCAACATGCGCACCCAGAGGCCGATCAGCGGCAGGTTCAACAGCAGCAGGAGCACGTTGCCGATCCACATCGAGGCGATCAGGCCCCAGAACAGCGCCGGCTCGTCGTTGATGACGTTCGGGCCCGGGGTGATGCCGTGGACGATGAACGCGCCGATCATCAGTGCCATCACCGGGTGAGCGGGTAGGCCCAGTGTGAGCAGCGGAATGAACGACGTCTGCGCGGCGGCGTTGTTCGCCGACTCGGGGCCGGCGACGCCCTCGATCGCGCCCCGCCCGAACTCCTGCGGCCGCTTCGAGACGCGCTTCTCGACCGCGTACGAGGTGAACGAGGCCAGCACGTGGCCGCCGCCGGGGAGAACACCGAGCGCGGCGCCGAGACCGGTGCCCCGCAGGATCGGGGCGATGATCCGACGCCGGTCCTCGCGGGTGGGCCAGAGGTTGGTCACCTTACTGACGATCGCCGTACGGGTCTGCTCGTTCTCCAGGTTGCGCAGGATCTCGGCCACCCCGAACAGGCCCACGGCGACCGACACGAAGTCGATGCCGCCGTACAGCTCGCGCTGCTCGAACACGAAGCGGGGCGTTCCGGTGTAGATGTCCTGGCCGACAGTGCCGAGCAGCACGCCGAGCGCGATCATCGCCAGTGCCTTGAGCGCGGTGCCGCGCGCCAGCGCGATCGACACGATCAGGCCGAACAGCACGAGTGAGAAATAGTCGGCCGGGCCGAACTTCAACGCGACGCTGGCCAGGGGCGGGGCCGCGGCGGCCAGCGCCACTGTTGCGACAGTACCGGCGGCGAAGGACCCGATCGCCGCGGCCGCCAGGGCGGGGCCGGCCCGGCCCTGGCGGGCCATCTCGTGCCCGTCCAGCGCCGTGACCGCCGCTGACGACTCACCGGGCAGGTTGATCAGGATGGCGGTCGTCGAGCCGCCGTACTGCGCCCCGTAGTAGATGCCGGCCAGCATGATCAGCGCGGTGACCGGCTCGAAGCTGAACGTGATCGGCAGCAGCATCGCCACCGTGGCCGTGGGCCCGATGCCGGGCAGCACACCGACGGCGGTCCCGAGCAGCACTCCCACGAAGCAGTAGAGGACGTTCTGGATCAGCAGGGCCGTCGAGAAGCCCAACGCGAGGTTGTCGAGGAGTTCCATGCCTCAATCCGGATGCCGCGTCAGAGACCCAGCCAGGGGCCCCACAGCGGGATCCGCAGCTGAAGTCCGACGACAAAGATGAGCGTGCTGGCCACGGTCAGCCCGGCGGCCACGGCCACCGCCGTGAGCAGCCGTACGCGTGAGCTGGCCAGGGCGGTGAGCAGTGCGGTCACCGCCGTCGTCGGGACGAACCCGAGCCGCCGGATGGTGAACCCGAAGAACAGGACCGCGAGCACGATGACGGCGACCGCCCGCCACGGGACCGGCCCGAACGAGATCACCTCGCCGGCGACAAGGCCCTTGAGGGCGATCGCCAGGCCGAGGGCGACCACGGCTGCGCCGACCAGCAGCGGGAAGGCGCCAGGGCCCATTCGTGTCGGGGTGCCCAGCTCGTAGCCGAGCGCCCCCACCACGAATGCGCCACCGATCAGGACGAAGATCCCCCCGGCGAGGACGTCCGGGAACGACCGACGGCGCTCCACCTCAGGAGACCTTGACCCCGGAGTCGGCAATGATCTTCGCCCAGGTGCCGAGTTGCTCGTCGAGCTTCGCCCGGTGCGCGTCCGGGGTCGCGTCCTGGGCCGGGACTGGCGCGGTGCCGAGTTTTGCCATCTGGTCGATGACCCCCTGGTCGGCCAGTGCCACCTTCAACGCCTCGGACAGCTTCTGCACGACCTCCGGCGGCGTGTCGGCCGGAACGTAGAGACCGTGCCACACGCTGACCTTCAGCTGCGGCAGCCCGGCCTCGGTGGTGGTGGGCAGGTCGGGAAGGCTCTTCACCCGCTCGGGTGTGGTGACCGCGTACGCCTTCACCTTTCCCGCGGCGATCTGGCCGCTGGTGTTCGTCGTCTGGTCGCACATGAAGTCGACCTGGCCGCCGACCAGGTCGGTCAGCGCGGGACCGGTGCCCTGGTAGGGAACCTCCTGGAGCTTCACGCCGGTAGTGCTCTGAAACAGCAGACCGCACAGGTGCGACGCGGCGCCGATGCCGGCGTTGGCCAGCGTGACCTTGTTGGCGTTCGCCTTCACGTGGGTCACCAGGTCCTGGAGGGTCGCGGGCGCGAAATCCTTGCGGGCGACGATCGTCATCGGCACCTCGGTGACGAGCCCTACCGTCTCGAAGTCCTCCAGGGGCTTGTAGCCGAGGCTCTTGTAGAGGGCGGGTGCCGTCGACATGCCGATGTGGTGCATGAGCACCGTGTAGCCGTCCGGCTTGGCCCGCGCGACATCGCCGGCGCCGACAGTGCCCCCGGCGCCCTCGACGTTCTGGACGACGATCTTGCCGCCGAGCTTCGCGGCCATCGGCCCGGCGATCATCCGGGTGACAGTGTCCGTCGGGCCGCCCGCGCTGAACGGCACGACGATCGTGATGTTCTCGTCCGGGTAGTTCGCGGCGTCCCCGCCGCCGGTGGCCCCTCCGTTGCCGGAACAGGCGGCGGCGAGCGAGACGACACCGATCGCGGCGATCATCCGCGCGGCGGCCCGGTACCTGCTGGTCGTACGCATATGGCGACCTCCCCATCAACGCATGGACATCCCTCGGCACGTTGACTCTCAGTCTCGGCTGGTCGGGGCCCGGATGGTGTCAGAAAAATCCCAAGAACCCGGGCCGGCACGAGCCCCGTTCAGGGCCGTACCTGACCCAGGCGGGCTTCGAGGTTCACCGCGTCGCCACCGCCGCGGACGCCGAACGCGCCGCGCCGTCCGACGTGGTCCTCGTCGACCTGGGTCTCCCCGACGGCGACGGGCTCGACGTGATCCGCAAGCTGCGCGACCACCCGCAGACCGCCGTCATCGCGGTGACAGCGCGATCCGAGGAGCACGAACGGGTCCGTGGGCTGCGCGCCGGCGCCGACGACTACATCGTCAGACCGTTCGGCATCCCCGAGTTGCTCGCCCGGATCGACGCCGTCCTGCGGCGTACCAGGGCCGCTCGTGCCCTCGGCCAGACCGACGAGCCGCTCGTCCTCGGCCCGATACGCATCGGCGTCGGCACCCGAGAGGTCACCGTCGACGGCGCACTCGTGCCGCTGACCCGCAAGGAGTTCGAACTGCTCCTGCTCCTGGCCCGGCGGGCGCCCAACGTGGTCAGCCGCGACGTCATCCTCGACCAGATCTGGGGCGCGTCCTGGGAGTCGTCGAGCCGCACCCTGGACACCCACATCGCGGCGTTGCGGCACAAGCTGGGGCCGGACGTGGTCATCCGCACCGTCCACGGCGTCGGCTATCGGCTGCTGGCCGACCAGCCGGAGCTGATCGGCTGACCGGGTGCACCGCCGGCTGCTCGTCGTCCTGGTGCCCCTCGCCGTGCTCCTCGTCGCGGCGCTCGGGGTGCCGCTCAGCGTCACCGTCGCCGAACGGGAAATGCAGGAGACGTACGTCAACCGTCTGGGCGACGTCGGTCGGTTCGCCTCGCTGGCCGAGACCGCGCTGTCGACCGGCCGCACCGAGGCTTTACAGCAGGAGCTGACGCGGTACCACGAGCTCTACGGCATCCCGGTCGCGCTGATCGACACGTCGGGTGCGGTGCTGCTCGGACCGGCCGACGCGTACCGGAAGGCGGCGCAAGCCGAGGCGGCGTTGCCCCGGATCGTGACCGCCGCGCTTGCCGGTGCCCGCTCCGACCCGTCCTGGGAGTGGGCGCCGTGGGACGATTCCGCACTCGTGGTGGCGGAGCCGGTCGGCCGGAACAGTGAGGTCGTCGGCGCCGTCGTGACGATCTCCGACCTGACCCGGACGCGGGAGCTCATCCTCGTACGCTGGGCCCGGCTGGCCGGGCTCGGGCTGCTGCCGTTGCTCGCGCTGACGGCAGTCGCCTGGCCGGTGTCGGCGTGGGTGCTGCGACCGGTGCGGAAACTCGACGCGGCGACCGCACGGATCTCCGAGGGCGACCTGACCATCCGCGCCGACGCCGAGGCCGGCCCCATCGAGCTGCGGCGGCTGGCGCGGTCGTTCAACACCATGATGGACGCCGTCGAGAACGCCGCCCAGCGGCAGCGTGCCTTCGTCTCCGACGCGTCGCACCAGCTACGCAACCCGTTGACCAGCCTCCGGCTCGCCGTGGAGAGCCTGGCACCACACCTACGGCCCGAGGGCGACGGGCAGCAGATGTACGACGTCGCCGTCGACGAGCTGAAGGCGATGCAGCGGATGCTGAATTCGCTGCAGGCCAGCGCCCGGATGGAGAGCCTGCGGACGGCGTCACCGGTGGACCTCGACGAGGTGCTGGCGACCCGGGTGGACCGGTGGCGGGCCCTGACGGCCACGGCCGGGCAGACCCTGACTGTCGCCGTACCCCCGGGGTTGCGGTTGTGGGAACCGCCGGGCGGCCTGGGTAGCATCCTGGACGAGCTGATCAGCAACGCGTTGCGACTGTCCGACGCGCAGGCCGTGGAGGTGACCGCACAGGCCGCCCCTGCTGGCACGGTGGTCACTGTCGCCGTCCGCGACGACGGCCAGGGCATCGACGTGTCCGAGCGGGCCCAGGCGTTGCAACGGTTCTGGCGCTCACCTCGGCACCAGAACGTGTCCGGGACCGGGCTGGGCCTGGCGATCTGCGCCGACCTGATCGGGGCGGCCGGCGGTGAGCTGCGGCTTGAAGAGGGCCTGCCCCGTCCGGACGGGTCCGGGCACGGGCTCGCCGCAGTGGTGGTGTTGCCGGTCGCGCCGGCCTTGGTTTGACGTGGTCCCGGGTTCAGCGTTTGCGGTCGCGGAACCAGGCCGCCGCGCCCGGATGGAGCGGGACCGACGCGGTGGAGATCCCGGTACGCACGTTGATCTGCCACGCCTCCGGAAGGGCCTCCGCATCGTCGCGGCCAGCCGAGGTGATCGCTCCGGTGTGCGTGAAGATCGTGTCGGTGATGGCGTAGACCAGATCGTCAGGCAGGTCGTCGCGCGCCAGCAGCACATTCGGTACCGCAACGGTGCGGGTCGCCGGGACACCGGCATAGGCAGCCGCGTGGATCATGGCTGGGGCATACGGACCCGGGTACGCCGTGAAGAGCCTGTCCGCCTGCGCGTCCAGCGGAATCAACCGGATCGGGTGCCGCTGCGCCAACTCCGTGATGGCGGGTGTGGGGACGCCGGTCAGCGAGAACATGGCGTCGATCGTGCCGTCGCGCAGCGCTGCCGCCGACTCGGCCTGGCTGATGTTCCGGCCGTTGGCGTTGAGCGGGCCGAGCTGCAGGACCCGCCGCGACGTGAACTCCGTGCCGGAGTCGTGGGCACCGAGGGACACGCGATTGCCCGCAAGGTCCCGAAACTCTGTTATGGCCGAACCGGCCATGACCACGAGGTGCAGATGACTGTCGTAGAGCCGGCAGATCGCCGACAGCCCTCCGGGCGCGCTGCCGTCGCTGGTGATCAGGGCGTCCAGGCTGGTCAGGCCCAGGTGCACCTCGCCGGCCCGCAGCATCCGGATATTGTCGGTGGACGCCCCGCTCGGCACCGTGGTCACCGTGGCACCCGGCACCTGCTCGGAGATGTGCTCGGCCAGCGCCCCACCGATCCGCCGGTAGACCGCCCCCGCCGGCCCGGTAGCCAGGCGCAGCTGGACGTCGTCCACCTCAGGCCGCCCCGAACAACCAACAAGCACCCCGCCCCCGACCAGCAACACCGCCCGCCGAGAAAACCCCGCCATCCCAAAAGGATACGAACCCCGGCCCCACCCCATCCCGCCCCGCCCGCCCCGCCCGCCCCTCACGCCCCTCACGCCCCTCACGCCCCTCACGCCCCTCACCGCGTCGATCTTGCAGCTTCGGTCGTCGAGATGCGGGTTTCTGCGTCATTTGTCGCGACAGAAACTGCAAGATCGACGCGCGACTCGACGAGGCGGACGCGGCGCGACGGGGTCGCCCGCTGCGTCTGGCGCGACGGCCTTGTCGTTCGCCCCTGCGGGCATGCACGCAGCGCCACTGGTTGGTAGCGTGCCGGTGATGTCGTCGGTTGCCGCCGGCGGCGGTCCCCTCGGGAGGGTCGACGTGTGGGCGGACGACGCTGCGCTCGACGCCGCGGAGCGCCGACTCGACGAGTGGGAGACATCGCTCGCCGAGCGGGCGGCACGGGCCAAGACCCTGTCGGCGACTCTGCGCGATCTGACCGGCACCGCCCACAACACCGACCGGACTGTCGACGTCACAGTCGACTCAGTCGGCCTGCTGATCGACCTACGGCTCGACGAACGCGTCCGGCAACAACCAGCGGCGCACACCGCTCGGCAGATCCTGGAGACCGCCGCTGCCGCGCGCGCTGACCTGCTTCGACAGATCAGCGCCGCAGCCACGGAGTCATTTGGTGACGACGCGAGCGCCCAGGCCATCATCGACTCGTACCGCAGCCGGCTCCTTCCCGACCAGGGACCGAACGATGCCCGCCGGTGACGGCATCCAGGTCGACCCGGACGACCTGACCGCCCACGCGGCCCACCTCGACCGCTGCGCCAGCGGCCTCGACACCGCCCAGCAGGCAGGCCAGCACGTCCGATTGAGCACCGACGCCTACGGGCAGCTCTGCGCGATGATGCCGGTGCTGCTCGACGGCCTCCAGCGCACCCTGCTCGACAGCATCGGCGCCGCCGCCGCATCGGTACGGGACACCGCCGGCAAGCTGCGGGTCGGAGCCGACCGCTACCGAAGCTCCGACGCCCACGCCCAGCAGCTACTCGACGGGGTGCGGCGACACAGGTGACGTCGAACCCGCTCGTCGCCGCCGCTGCGGACACCCCACCCAGCGCCTGGGCGGGCGTGTGGATCTGCGAGGACATCGAACTCATCGCCCAGGGCGTCCGCACCGGCAGTTGGATCGACGGCAGCCTCGGCGTCGTGAGCGCCGGCCTGGACGCCCTCGCCCTCGTCTCCGACCCGGTCGGCGCCCTGCTCCAGTACGGGATCGCCTGGCTCATCGAACACGTCAAGCCACTCAGCGAGGCGCTGGACTGGCTCGCCGGCGACCCCGCGCAGATCACCGCACACACGCAGACCTGGCGCAACGTCGCCGGGTCGCTCCGCGACGACGCCGCCGAACTGGCACGCGCCGTGCGCACCGACGTCGCCGGCTGGGGCGGCAGCGCCGGCCCCGCCTACCGGGCCTGGACCGCCGAACAGCAACAGGCCATCACCGGCCTCGCCCAGGGCGCCGACACCATGGCCGCGATCACCGAAGGGGCCGCCGGCCTGGTGGCCGCCGTCCGACTCCTCGTCCGCGACGCCATCGCCGCCTGCGTGTCCCGCATCATCGTGTACGCGGGCGAACTCCTCATCACCGGCGGACTGGCCGCGCCGCTGGTCGTGGAGCAGGTCACGACCTTGGTGGCGTCGTGGGGTGCGCGGATCGCGCGGTTGTTGCGCGGGCTGCTGGCCAGCCTGCGGCGGTTGATTCCGGAGATGCGTCGGCTCGGCGACCTCATCGAGAAACTCAAGCAGGCTTTGGGGCGACTCAGGAGGCAGTCGCCCGAACCGCAGAGACCCGACGGCCCGAAGCCGACAAAGATTCCGGGGGATCCCACCGGACCGGACTTCACCACGGCCGAGATCGACTCGCGGAAGATCGCCGCCTACGCCATGAACCCGGACCACCCTGTCGGGGGGCACAAGTATCGCGTCATCAACTCCGCCACCGGCCTCGGCCCAGATGACGCCGACGCGGTCTTGCAGCAGATCCGCGAAGGCGTACTCACCGGCAAGCCTCTGCTCGGCAAGGCCGACGAATTCGGCCAGCGGTGGAACGTGGACCTACCTCTCACCGGGCCGGATGGCACGATCATCGTGCGCACAGCCTGGATATTGAAGAATGAGGCATCTGCACCTCGGATGGTGACCGTCTCGTTCCCGCCCAAGGAAGGATGACATGCTAGAGCTGTACGACGTGGTTGAGCTCCGAGAAGCCATACCCGGAGAAGACCTGCCCGCGGGGGCAGTGGGAGCGATCGTCGATGTCTTCGACGGCCCCCCGCCGAGGTACGAAGTCGAGTTCACCGATACCGATGGACGCACCGTCGCCATGGTCACGCTCCGGGCCGACCAGCTGATGCAGCGCGATGGCCATCTTTAATGAGTGGTAGACGGCGTACACGTCGCCTAACGACTCCCGGGATCTCGACGCGGCCCTGCTCGTCCTGCCGCTGCTCGACATGGACCGGACCATGTCACCTCGGGTCCGGGGCACCATCGACGCCATCCGGAACAGGCTCTCCGCCGGCGGGCCACTGCTCTACCGCTACCCGCCCGGACGTGACGGCCTGCCCGGCACCGAGGGCGCGTTCCTGCCCTGCTCGTTCTGGCTCGTTCAGGCCCTCGCCCGCACCGGGAGTCGCCGTGGGGCAGTCGAGCTGTTCGAGGCCATGCTCGACCACGCCAGCCCACTCGGCCTCTACCCGGAAGAGGTGGACCCGGCGACGGGTGCCCACCTCGGCAACTACCCTCAGACGCTGACCCACGCCGCGCTCATCCAGGCCGCACTCGCCATCCGGGACGCCCCCACGCGGGTAGGGTTCCGATCGTGACGATTCCGCACCTGACTGCTGCTGACGGCACGACTCTGCCGGCGATCGGGCTCGGCACGTACAAGCTGAACGGCTCGGCGGGTGTCGACGCGATCGGTCAGGCGATCCGGACGGGCTACCGGTTGATCGACTCGGCGGTGAACTACGAGAACGAGGGCGCTGTCGGCCGGGCCGCCCGGTCGGCCGGTGAGGTGCGGGACGAGCTGGTCGTCACCTCGAAGCTGCCGGGTCGGCACCACCGCTACGACGAGGCGCTGACGACCATCGAGGAGAGTGTGTTCCGCACCGGCCTCGACCGGGTCGACCTGTACCTGATCCACTGGCCGAACCCCAAGGAAGACCTGTACGTGCAGGCGTGGCGGGCGCTGATCGAGGCGCGTGAGCGCGGCCTGGTGCGGCACATCGGGCTCTCCAACTTCCTGCCCGAGCACATCGAGCGGTTGGTGGCCGAGACCGGGGTCGCCCCGGTGGTCAACCAGATCGAGGTGCACCCGTACTTTCCGCAGCAGGAGGCGCTCGACTACCACCGGGAGCACGGCATCCTGGTGCAGGGGTGGAGCCCGCTCGGCCACGGCAACGACCTCCAGCAGCACCCCGTCGTCGTGGAGATCGCGACCGCGCACGGCGTCAGCCCGGCGCAGACGATCCTCGCCTGGCACGTGGCCCGTCAGGTGATTCCGCTGCCCAAGGCCGCCTCCCCGCAGCGGCAGGCCGAGAACCTGGACGTCTTCGGTATCACGCTCACCGACGCGCAGGTCGAGGCCATCACCGCGCTGGGCCGCCCGGACGGGCGCCTCTCGGACCAGGACCCGGCGGTGTACGAGGAGTTCTGATCGCTCCCCGAGCATGCTCGACCAGCTCCACGGAGCGTGACCTCTGCGGGATCGGACGCGGTAATGAGCGTGATGACTGTGAGGCATCAATATGCCTGTGAGTCATCACGCTCATCACCACATCGGCCGGCAAAATTCAGTGAGCTCGAACGCCGGCGTGACGAACGCTCAGACGAGCCCGCCGAGGGCCGGGTCGCTGATGCTGTCCTTGCCGTTCTCGACATGACCCGCGCAGCGGTACGCGAATTCGGCGTCGCCCGCGACGGAAGCCGTCAGGTCGTACCAGCCGTGGGTGCGGGCGAGCGGCCACGTGGCGCGCTCGATCTCGCCGGGTCGCAGCGACAGCGTGACCGGTCGGGCGTGGTACCCGTCGCGGACGGTCACCTCGACCCGCTTCGACCCGCGGTTGGTGAGCGTGAGGGCGAGCTTGTAGCCGTGCTCGTCGTAGGCGGGGGTGACGTCGAGGTGGGACCGCCCGTCGGCGAACCGGCGGAAGAACCCGTTCGGCCCGTGCACTGACAGGTCGTACCCGGAGGTGACCGGCCAGGTGTCGCTCAGGTGCTTGCCCGGCTCGACGGTGTAGCTGCGCGGGGCGTCCGCGCTGCCCGCCTGGCGGACCTGGAACACCGCGGCGACGCCGCCGGAGTTGCGGAGGTCGATCCGGAACGAGTCGTCGCCGCGGTGCCCGTCGGCGTGCAGGGTGTACGGGATGGCGCGCGCAGGGCGTACGCCGTGCTCCTGCTTGGGCAGCCGCTGGTCCGTCGGCGGGACGGGCACCTCGTCGGGGTGCCGGACCAGGTCCTCGGGCTTGAAGTCGTCGGTGTCGGGCAACCTGACGTCGCGCGAGCGGTTCGGGTGCCGGAAGTCGAAGGCCGTGGTCAGGTCGCCGACGACGGCCCGCCGCCACGGGGTGATGTTCTTCTCGATCAGGTCCGGCCGGCCGTGCCCGAACCGCGCCTCCAGGAACTTGATCAGTGAGGTGTGGTCGAAGACCTGGGAGTTGACGTAGCCGCCGCGCGTCCATGGCGAGACGATGACCATCGGCACCCGGATGCCGAGGCCGTACGGCCCGGCCGGGTGGTCGGCGTCGCCGGGGAAGATCTCGTTGGTGGTCGGTACCGTCGACTGTCCGTGCTCGCGGCTCTGCGGGGGCGTCGGCGGGACCACGTGGTCGAAGAAGCCGCCCTCCTCGTCGTACGTGATGAAGAGCGCCATCTTGCTCCACACCTCGGGGTTCGCGGCGAGGATGTCGATGACCTGCGAGATGTACCAGGAGCCGTACGCCGGTTCCCAGTTCGGGTGCTCGGTGTACGCCTCGGGGGCGGTGATCCAGGAGACCTCCGGCAGGCGTCCGGCCTCGACGTCGGCGCGGAAGTCGGCCAGCAGCGCCTCCGGGTCGCGGCCCTGGGTGCGGATCTCCGTGCCGGTCTTGGCCTTGTCGGCCAGCGGCGTTCCGGGCTGCGCGTTCTGGTACTGGTGGAAGTAGAGCAGCGAGTTGTCGCCGTAGTTGCCGATGTACGGGTCGTTCGTCCAGCCCCAGGACCCGGCGGCGTTGAGGCCGGTGCCGACGTCCTGGTAGATCTTCCAGGAGATGCCGTTGCGCTCCAGCCGATCCGGGTACGTGGACCAGTCGTAG
Source organism: Micromonospora sp. NPDC050795 (assembly GCF_044456785.1). Classification (NCBI taxonomy): domain Bacteria; kingdom Bacillati; phylum Actinomycetota; class Actinomycetes; order Micromonosporales; family Micromonosporaceae; genus Micromonospora; species Micromonospora sp. NPDC050795. Next base: position 34,360 of record NZ_JBITGE010000045.1, read on the forward strand.
CCGGCCTCGGCGTTGGTGATGACCGGGCCGACGCCCTTGCCGTCGTTGCCGACCCAGCCGCTCCACATGTGGTAACGGTTGGGGTCGGTCGGGCCCATCAGCGAGCAGTGGTAGCTGTCGCAGACAGTGAACGCGTCGGCGAGCGCGTAGTGGTACGGCAGGTCCTGGCGGGTGTGGTAAGTCATCGCCGTGACGCCCTTGTTCGGCACCCACTTGTCGAACCGGCCGTCGTTCCAGGCGGCGTGCCCGTCGTTCCAGCCGTGCGGCGGGTCCGGCAGGAAGGTCTGGCCGAGGTCCTTCACCTCGGGGCGGAAGGGCAGCAGCTCGTCGTTCCCGTTGGGCTGGTGCCACACGTCCCTGCCGGACGGCAGTGTCGCCGGATGGGGGTCACCGAAGCCGCGTACGCCCCGCATGGTGCCGAAGTAGTGGTCGAAGGAGCGGTTCTCCTGCATCAGGATGATGACGTGCTCGACGTCCTTGATCGTGCCGGTCCGGTTGTTCGCCGGGATGGCGAGCGCCTTGCTGAGGTCCAACGGGAGCGCCGCGCCGATCGCGGGAACTCCCATCGCCTTGAGGAACGTACGGCGATCCACAGTGCCCATAACTCCGCCTTTGTGCGACCTGGTCGGGAAACTGGCGACCGGACGCTACCGACGACGGGTTGACGGCAGATGACCGTAGTTCGTTGGTTTTGCGACCACTCGTCGACCGGCTCTGGGCCCTTGACGTGCAGCGGTCACGCCGCCGTGGCGTCGACCCGGGTGAGCCGTCGATGCCCGCTCGGGCTCAGGCCGTGCACGCGTTTGAAGGCCGCGCTGAAGCCGAACGCGTCCGCGTACCCGAGGCGACGCGCCACGGCGGCGACCGTCGCTGTCGATTCGGACAGCAGGTCCGCGGCCACCGCCATGCGCCAGTCGGTCAGGTAGGTGAGCGGCGGTTCACCCACCAACGCGGTGAACCGTTTCGCCAGTGTGGACCGGGAGACCCCGGCATGGGCGGCCAGGCTGGCCAGGGTCCACGGTCGGCCCGGGGCGTCGTGCATGGCGCGCAGCACCGGACCGACAGTGTCGTCGCTCAGCGCCCGGTACCAGCTGGGCGCCTCGGCCTCCGGCTGGTCGAACCAGTCCCGAACCGTGCACACCAACAACCAGTCCAGCAGGCGGTCGAGCACGACCTGCCGTCCGGGCCGACCCGCGTCGAGCTGGGCGTCCAGGTAGTCGCGCAGCGCGGCGCAGTCCTGGTCTTCCGGCACGACGAGCACCGGCGGCAGCGCGCCCAGCAACCGCTGCGGCACGCGACCCCGGACGTGGTACACCCCGACCAGCAGCACGAGACGGTCGGTGTGATCCGCGCCCACCGGGTCGATCACCCCGGTCTGGCCGCGCCGGACGTCCCGCAGTTCCCCGGGCTCGAAGCTCGACCGGGGCTCGGCGGAGAAGACGAACGGCGCCGGCCCTCGCACGATGGCCGCCTCGCCGACCCGGACCAGGCGAGGCTTGTCGCTGTCCGGATGGGAGATCCAGCCCTCGCCCCGCATCGGGACGCAGAGCGTCAGGGGGGCGCCGTCGGTGAACCGCAGCGCCCACGGCGGGGTCAGCACCGACCGGCCGAAGGCCGCGCCGTCGGCGTGCAGACCGCGCAGCAGATTGTCGAACGGGTCCATGTCACCGACGATAGATCGCGGAGGATGGACCGCGGACGATCGGACATGCCCGGCGTACGACAGGACATGTCCCGCCCACGACCGGGCGCGTTGACTCGTGGTCATGACGACGGACGCACCTTCGACCCTCGTGATGGCCGGCACCGGCAAGACCGGTCGCCGGCTGGTCCAGACGCTGCGGGCAGGGGGTCACCACGCCCGGGCCGCCTCTCGCTCCGGTGAGGTGCGGTTCGACTGGTCGCGGCGGGACACCTGGCGGCCGGCCGTGGCAGGTTCCTCTGCCGTCTATCTGCTCGCTCCGGAGGACCCGGCGCTGGCCACCGACTTCGTGACGCAGGCAGTCGACTCCGGTGTCGGTCGGATCGTGGCGCTCTCCGGGCGCGGGATCGACCGGGTCAGCGATTTCTCCCCCGGCATGCTCGCCGCGGAAGAGGCGGTGCGGAAGTCCGGCATCGAGTGGACGATCATCCGGGCGAACAACTTCAGTCAGAACTTCAGCGAGGACCTGTTTCGCCAACCACTGCTCGACGGTCGGCTGGCCCTGCCGATGGGGGCCACGCCCGAGCCGTTCGTCGACGCGCAGGACGTCGCCGACGTGGCGGCGACGCTGTTGACCTCGCCCGGTCACCACGAACAGGTGTACGACCTGTCCGGCCCCCGTGCGCTCACCTTCGCCGCAGCGGTGGCGACGATCGCCCGGGTGACCGGCCGCTCGATCCGCTACGTCGAGCTCACTCCGGAGCAGTACCACGCCGAACTGCTCGCCGAGGGCTTTCCGGCGGAGGCGGCCACGGCGCTGAACGCCCTGTTCGCCGGGATGCGGGCGGGCCATCTCGCCGAACCCACCGACGGGGTGCGTCGGGTTCTCGGACGGGACCCGGTCGACTTCGACACCTACGCCACGCGGGCCGCTGCGGCCGGCGCGTGGTCGTAGTCCGCCCGGCGGGCGGCATGAGAGCGGGCTAACAGGTGATCTGCCCGCGTACCGCGAGCACCCCGACGTACCGTGAGATCGTGCCGACGAGAGAAACACTCACCAAGGCTGACCTCGCCGAACTTCGCCGCTCGGCGCTCGGGACGGCGAATCCGCTCGGTGTCGCCGCCGACCTCGCGGAGGCCGTCGAACAGGGCCGGTTGGAGGACCCTGACGACGCCGGGGACGCGCTGACGCTGGCCGCCGAGATCGCGGAGATCCGGGCCAGGCCCGAGGCCGCGCTGCGGTACGCGGAGCAGGCCCTGGCGGCGTACCCGTCCGGCGATGATCCTCGGGCCGGGTTCGCCCGCGCGCTGCGGGCCCGTGCGCTGTTCCGGGCCGGCGGTCACGACGACGAGGCGATGGCGGAACTGACCGCGTTGCGCCCGTTGCTGCTCGTGCAGCCCGACGCCCCCGCCTACGTCAGTGCCGCGCTGGACGCCGGCGGGCGTTCGGCGACCGCCGAGACGTGGCTGAGCGAGGCGGCCGACACGCTCCTCAAGGAGCATGCGACCGCCGCGTCCGGGCCGGCCAGCACCGCCATCGACCCGGTGGTCGATCTCGGTCCGCCGGACGCGCCCGGTGTCGCCTTCTTCCTGTTGCGACAGCGCCATCGGGTACGGCGCAATCTGAACCTGCCGCACGACCGGCAGGACGACCTGGCGGACCGGCTGGAGACCCAGCTCGTCCGTCGGGCCGGTGAGCGCAGGGACGCCGAGTCGGATCTGCTCTTCTGGCCTCGGGCCGAGTTCGATCGCCTGCTCGCCGAGCATCCCGCCCTCACCGAGGTGTACGGGCCGGACTGGGACGCGCACCGGGGCCGGCTGGAGACGGAGCTGGTTCGGCTGCGGGGTGCCGGTCAGGCCGGTTTGGGCGTGTTCGGCGCGACGGTGGCCGGGTTGACGGCGTTCGCGGGTCGACGTGACGGCGATCCGGCCGACGCGGCGGTCCGCGCGGGCTACGCGGCCGAGGTGTCGGCGCGGCCCAGCGCGCGAATCGCCTGGCCGCCGGAGCGCAACGACGCCTGCTGGTGCGGGTCGGGCCTGAAGTACAAGAAGGACTGCCTGCCGCGCTCGCGGAGCTGACCGCGGCGGTCATCGCGCTGCGCTGGCCGACCTCGCCCGGAGTAGCGTTCCTGACGGCTTTGACGTTGATAGCCGTTAGGAGAGCCTCGTGCTGGTCATCGCGCATCTCAGTGACACCCACCTCGACAGCCATCCCCGGTCGGCCGAGCGGACCGACCGGGTCATGGACTACCTGCACGGCCTGCCACGACCTGTCGACGCGATCCTGATCACCGGGGACATCGCCGACCACGGCGAGGTGGCCGAGTACGAGACCGCCGCGAAGCTCTTCGAATCCCCGCTGCCGGTCATGGTCTGCCCCGGCAACCACGATGTACGCGACGCGTACCGCAAGGGTCTGCTCGGTGACGACGACGGCGGCACCGGCCCGATCAACGCCCGCCACGACGTGGCCGGGGCGGTCTTCCTCCTGGCCGACTCGTCCGTGCCCGGTGCCGACGAGGGTCACCTGGACGAGGAGACGATGGCCTGGCTCGCCGACGAGCTGGGTTCGGTGCCCGCCGGGACACCCACGTTCATCGCCCTGCATCACCCGCCGGTCGTGCTGCACCACCCGGTCATCGACCCGATGCGGCTACTGCCGGCCGACCCCCTGGCCGCACTCGTCGCCGCCCACCCGCAGGTCGTCGCCGTGCTGACCGGGCATTTCCACACCGCCGCCGCGAGCACCTTCGCGGGCCGTCCACTGCGGATCGCCCCGGGTGTGGTCTCCACCCTGCGGATGCCCTGGGAGGGCGACGGCCCGTTGACCACCCAGACCCAGCCGCCCGGCGTCGCGTTCCACGTCTACGACGACGCGGGCCTGCTCACCACCCACTACCGGGTGGTGGTCTGAGGATGCACGGGGTCGCGGTGCTCGGCTTCCTGGTCGCCGTCGCGCCGATCACCGCCACGCCGGGCGCGAGCCTGACCCTGGTCGTCTCGCGGGTCGCCACCGGCGGGCGGCGGCAGGGCTGGTGGGTCATCCTGGGTACGGTGACCGGGCTCTACGTGCACGCCACGCTGGCCGCTGTCGGCCTGGCCGCGCTGGTACTCCGCTCGTCGCAGGCGTTCTGGGTGGTCAAGCTGGTCGGGGCCGGTTATCTGGTCGGGCTCGGGCTCTGGATGCTCTGGTCCGCGTCGCGCCGTCGCCCGGAGGCGGGACGGCGACCGACGGTTTCCGCCCGGAGGCTGCCCTGGCGCGTGGACCACCCGTACCTGCAAGGGTTGCTCGGCAACGTGCTGAACCCCAAGGCCGCCGCCATCTACCTCACCTTGGCGCCGCAGTTCCTCGAACCGGGCCGGCCGGTGCTGCTGCCGATGGTGCTGCTCGCCACGGCGCACGCCGCGCTGCACACCTGTTGGCTCGCCGGCTGGACCGTCGTCTCCGGTGCGGCCGCCCGGTTGCTCCGCACCGCATCGGTGCGACGAATGCTCGATCGGCTGACCGGCGTGATCCTGGTCGGCCTCGGCGTCCGCGCGGCGACGACCTGAGTCACGTCGCGACAGGTGATCGATCAGCGGGGATGACACGACTGCTTGGTACCGATAGCGTCCCGGTGTGGACGATCACCGTCCAGGCCGATGTCACCGGAGGAGACGCCGATGTTCGAGGAGATCATGGGCATCCCGGCCCACCCTCTGCTGCTGCACGCCGCTGTCGCGTTCGTGCCGCTGCTGGCCCTGCTGACTGTCGGCTACGCGTTCGTCCCGCCGATCCGGCCGCACACCCGGTGGGTGCTGGGTCTGCTGGCGGTGGGTGCGCCGGTCGCCGCCCTGCTGACCAAGCTCTCCGGCGACGCCTTCCTCGAGCGGATGCGCGCCGCTAACCGGGTCACGCCCGAGTTCCTCCCGAAGCTGGAGGCGCACCAGGAGTTCGGTGACATCACGCTCTACGCCAGCATCGGGTTGGGGGTGGTGGCCCTGGCGCTGGTCCGGCTCGTCCCGCCGAGGGCCACCGACGCCAGCGCGGACGGGCGACCCGCTAAGCCGCTGACCCTGGCGTTGCAGGTGCTGTCGCTGGTGGCCGCCGCCGTCACCGTGTATTACGTGGTGCGCACCGGCGACTCCGGGGCGAAGGCGGTCTGGGAGGGCCAGTGACGGTCAGGCGACCTCGTCGCGTGTTCGCCAGGAGAGTGCCACGAGCCACCCCGAGATGAGCACCGCTCCGACGGCGAAGCGGATGCTCGCACTCCCCTCGCTCCACGGCAGTGCGGTGAGAACGAACGCGACGGCACCGCTGGTGGCGCTGTAGAGCGCCCAGGTCCGGTCCCCCTGGGCGGCGAACCGTCGAGCGAGCAGCAGGCCGGCCGCGATCAGCGACAGGAACGCCGCCGCGCCGCACACCGTGTGCAGGACGCTGCCCGTGCTGGCCTGCTCGGGCAGCCCCGCCGGGGCGCCGGGTGGCCAGCCGAGTGCGGGATCGGGCACGAAGATCCCACCGCCGACCATCGCCACCCCGTACACGCCGACGAGCACCGGCACCACGGTGCCGGCGCGGCCCGGTCGCAGTGCCTGCCACAGGCCCAGCGCGAAGGCGACGGCCAGGACGCCGGCGCCCACAAACGCGATGACCTGCAACCAGCCGAGGTCACCGAGGGTTAGTGAGCTGATCGCGTGCCGACGCAGGTCGAAGCCGGATCGGGTGAACGCCTGCCCGAACGACAGGACGGGGAAGAGCAGGCCGGCGACAGTGCCACAGCCCAGCAGGAGACGGATTCGGCGCGGTGGTGTCTCGGCGACGGACGTCATGGGTGTGCCTCTCGTTGTCGGCGTCACGGTTCACCGTCACGACGAACGAGGCGGGGCCGGATCGACACCGTCCCCACGGGAATCGAGGGCTCCCACAGACCGGCGGGGTGCTGGTGCGGCCCGGTCGGGGGCCCGGGCCGCACCAGCGGGGTGACCATCAGCCGGCGTGGTACGCCCGGATGATGGTCTGGTCGATTCCGCTGCCGCCGTTGGCGGCGGCCTTCACCCGCAGCGAGACTGCCTGCCCGGCGGTGGCCTTCGGCAGCTCGACCCGGTAGCTGTCACCGCTGCCGGTGACCCGGGCCGACTTCCAGGTGGCGCCGTCGTCGGTCGACGTCCAGACCTGGAACGACGTCACCTTCTGCGTCTTCACACCGTGCGCCTGCCGGACGGCCAGCTCAGCCGTTCCGTCGACCGGGTGGTTGTTGTGGTCCATCGGCAGGGCGTAGTCGACCGCGAGCAGCGGCAACGGCACGCTCCCGGTCCCGTCCGGTCCGGCTGACCGGAACGTCCACGACGTGTTGACCTTGGTGGAGATCGGGAGGATCAGACTCGTGTCGACGTCGAGGGTCACCCGGTAGTCGGCCATCGACTGCGCAACGGTGAAGTCGCCGTACGGGCCGGACCGCTCGTCGACCAGCTTGCCGTCGCGGTACAGCGACAGCTTGCGTTTCACACCGATCGCCTCGCCCTGGAGGCAGTCGGCCCGCTGGTGCTGGTCGGTCAGCGTCACCATGTCCAGGTGCAGGTTGCCCCGGGACCGCGACGGCGGGGTGGCACAACTCCAGTCGGCGCCGGCCGGGTCGTCGTACCAGTCGGAGTGCAGCGGCTGCCGCGCCCAGACCTTGGACTGCCGGCTGCCCGGCAGGTACCGGCGCGGCGCTTCCAGGGCCGCCAGCCCGCCGTAGACGCCCTCGTCGGCCCAGACGATCTCCGGCGAGAGGTACGACGTCCGGCTCGGCGGCATGACGCCCTCGTAGGTCTGGGTCACCGCCACCCCGTCAGGGGTGGAGCCCGTACGGACGAGCAGGGTGTACATCTCCGGTGAGTCGGTCTGGTGGAACCGCTCGTCGATGCGGGCCAGTCGGGCCTGTTCGGCCCTGGTCACCCGGAACGACGGGTCGGCCGGCACGCCGTTGGCGTACTCGTGCACGATGTTGTAGCGGTACGGCTGCGCGGTGCCGGCCGGCGAGTCCATGTTGACGGCCGCCCAGGTGCGCCGCGATCCGATGGTGGGCTTCGGGATCGCCACGCTGCGGACCGCCGTGGCCACGCCGAACCCGCTGATCTGGTGCCACCACGGCAGGCCGTTCACCGCGGTCTGGAAGGTGGTGACGTCGGTCCGGGTGGTCGTGGTGGCCGCCCCGTCGACGGTCGCCGTGACCGGCCGGGCCTGCGCCGGGTCGAGGGTCACGCTCCGGGCGGCGTGCACGTCCAGGTCACCCGCCGCGGTGAGGGTGCTCTCCTGCACGTCGCTGTCGACGTAGTAGGCGATCGACGCGCCGAGCACCGAGTACCGGCCTGCCGGCACCCGCAGGGTGAAGGTCTCCCCGGGTGTGCCGCCGCCCCCGCCGTAGAACAGCAGGGGGTCGGTGAGGTTGGCGACCATGAGGTTGATCCAGGTGTCCGCGCCGTCCCGCAGGCCGGGCATCGGCTTGGTGTGGATCGTCAGGTCGTAGCTGGGCGGCTCGACGTAGAAACTCACCGGCGTGGTCACGACCGGCTTGCGTCCGCTGCGGGCGGTGACGGTGGCCAGGTAGAGGCCCGGCCGGCTGCCCAGCGCCGCGCGGTTGATCCGCAGGGTCGCCGTCCCGGTGGCGCCCCGCTTGAGGGTCACCCGGCTCGTCGACAGCGACGCCGCGCCGCGCGGCACGGGCTGGCCGTCGTGGTTGACGATCGACACGTCGAGGTCGAGGACGGCAGTCGACTCGCCGGTCCAGCTCAGCTTCGTCTCGTTGGTTCCGGACTGCGGGTACGCGAACGTGCCGAGGTTGACCACCGGCTGGTCGCTGGTCGGGCCGCCGAGGGCACGGGCCGCGTTGAGCCGGCCGGCGCCGACGGCGTACGGGTCGATGCCGGTGAGCGGGTCGGCGGCACCGACGAGGGCGGCCTTGAGCCGCTCTCCGGTCCAGTCCGGGTGGCGCTGGGCGAGCAGTGCGGCGGCACCCGCCACGTGCGGGCTCGCCATCGAGGTGCCGCTGATCGCCTCGTAGTACCTGTCGATCGGGTCCTGGAGGTTGGTGCCGGCGGCTCGGGCGGCGACGATGTCGACACCGGGTGCGACGAGCTCCGGCTTGGCCACGTTACTGGTGACAAGCGGTCCCCGGCTGGAGAAGTCGGCGAGCCTGTCGTCGCGGTCGACGGCCCCGACGGTGAGCGCGGTGGAGGCCGACCCGGGCGAGGAGATCTGCGCGCCGCTGTTGCCCGCGGCGATGACGAACAGGGTGCCGGTGGACCTACTCAGACCGTCGACGGCGAGCGAGAGCGGGTCGGTGCCGTCGTCCGGTGCGCTGCCACCGAGGCTCATGTTGATGACGTCGGCCCGGGTGGCGGCCCACTCCATGCCGGCGATGATGCCGGAGTCCTCGCCGGAGCCGTGGTCGTCGAGAACCTTGCCGATCACCAGCTTGGCGTCCGGCGCCACGCCGCGACGCTGACCGTGGGCGGCCGCGCCGGTGCCGGCGATGGTCGAGGCGACGTGCGTACCGTGGCCGTTGTGGTCGACGGCGTCACCACCCTCGGCGGTGAAGTCGGCCCGCTCGGCGACCCGGCCGACCAGGTCCGGGTGGGTGAAGTCGGCGCCGGTGTCGAGCACCGCGACCCGGACGCCCTTGCCGGTGTAGCCGGCCTTCCAGGCGTCCGGCGCGGCGATCTGGCCGAGGTTGCGGTCCAGGCCGGCGGGTCGCCCACCGCCGGTCAGGGCGGTGGCGTGCACCTTGCGGTCGAGCCAGACCTTCTTCGCGCCGGCGAGCAGCGAGTTGGTGGCGAGCTTCGCGGTGGCGGGGCTCTTCTTGGGTACGCGGCCGGCGACCGCACTGATGCTGGGCAGCGGGAGCACGTCACCGAGCGCGGCCACCCGGGCGGACGCGGTGGCGGGCTGCACGATCAGCGGCAGCTCGGCGGAGTTGTCGTCGTCGTAGCCGTCGGCGATCAGGGTGGTGACGTCGAACAGGTCCGGGTCGAGGACCGGGCCGACCTGGGACGCGACGCGGGCGGGGATGACGTGCAGGTGACCGTCGGGCCCGCAGCTCTGCTGGATCACCGCGTTCTCGTCGACCGGCCGGATCGTGGCCTGCGGGCATCCCGAGCCGTTGCTGCGGACGGTCACCACGTCGCCGGTCAGCAGGGTGACGGTGTGGGTCCTGCCGTCGACCGAGGCGGCGGGTGCGCCGGGTCGGTCGATGCCGCCGGCTGTGGCTGCGCCGCCCGGTAGGGCGGTCAGCGTCGTGGCCGTGACGGCAACCGCCAACAGCCACCGCGTTTTCCTGAGCATGCTGCTCCTCGTCTAATGTGGACGAAAGTGCCTCTTCGGGCAACTTCCTGCAAGATCATATGCAGGTCAACGATCTTCGGGGAGTCCTCGACGAGGAGGTTTTCACGCTCTTAACAGTGGAAGCACCCGCCGGCCGAGCAGGTCGATGCCGCCGTGCGGCGTCAACCCGTGCGGGGTGCCGAACTCCACCCGACTCGCCCCGGCGTCGAACACCGCCGCCGCCTGCCCCGCGACGTGCTCGGGCGTGCCGGAGAAGGCGAACAGATCGAGCAGGTCGTCGCCGATCAGCGCGCCGGCGAGGTCGTCCTCCCGACGGCCGACGTGCTGCTGGATCCGGGCCAGCAGCTCCGGGTCCACCTCGATCGTCGGGTCGAGGGCGGCGACCACCGCCAGGTACATGGCCACCTCCCGGCGGGCCACCCGCCGTGCCAGCGCACCGTCCTCGTCGACGACGGTGACCGCGCCGAGCACGACACCCGTGCCGTCCCGGTCCGCGACCGCCGCGTCGTCCAGCCAGGCACGCATCATCCGGGCCATCGCCGGGTTGGCCGACCCGCCGACCTTGACCTCGCCGGCGAACCCGGCCGCCGCCCGCGCGGTCTGCCGCCCCCAGGTGCCGACGAGGACCGGCACGTCGGCACGGGCCGGCGCGTACCGCAGCGACGTGCCCGGCGCGACAGTGAACTCCCCGCCCTGGAAACCGCTGTCGTCGCCGGCGAGCAGCAGCCGCACGACGGCGACCGTCTCGACGATGCGCCGGATCGGACGGACCTGCGGCACACCGATCTCGTTGAGCCAGGTGCCCCGGGCCAGGCCCAGGTAGGCCCGACCCCGCGAGGCCAGGTCCAGCGCGGCCACCTGACCGGCGACCTCGACCGGGTGCATGGTGAACGGGTTGAGGCACGCCGCGCCCAGGCGGATCCGCCGGGTGTGCCGGGCCGCCACCAGCAACGGGAAGATCGGCGGTTGGTACATCAGGTCACCGAAGACCGACAGCACGTCGAAACCGTGCCGTTCGGTCAACTCGGCAAGCTCCGCGTACTCGTCGGCGGACTTGTCGGACTGAAGGCCGATGCCGACCAGCCCAGCGCTCACGTCAGCTCCTCGGTGGGGATGCGCTGAAGGCCGGTCCGTTCGATGCGCATGATGAGCCGCTCGTCCGGGTCCGGACAGGCGACGTGGCTGTCCCTTGCCATCCAGTCCCCCTCGGCCAGCGCCCGCTGCTTCGCCGGCAGCAACGGCAGGCACGCCGCCAGGGCGTAGAGGCAGAAGTGCCCCCCGGCCGGGATGGTCAGCCGATTCGACTCCGTCACGTCGAAGTGGTCGCCCGGTTTGAGGCCGCACACCGAGCGGCCCTCGATCCGCTCCACCACGACCCGCAGGTCGTACAGGTCGGTGGTGGGTTCCTCGGCGCTCATCGAACGGCCTCCGCGTGGTGGTGCATGATGCGCCAGGAGCCGTCCTCGCGGCGCAGGACGTCGGTGACCCGGAAGCACTCGTCCGGCCGGCTGTCGGCGAAGCGGGCCCGCAGCACGTACCGGACCAGACCGGTGTCGCCCCAGGCGTCGGCACGCAGGTGTTCCGGCGCGACCGAGACCGGCGCCGCCCCCGTCGCCCGGGTCGCCCGCCGGTCGCGCAGGTCGTCCAGCGCGGGCAGGCCGGACAGCAGGCCGTCGGCGTCGGACTCCCAGAACGTCAGGTCGGGATGCAGGTGCGCGTCGAAGGCCGGCCGGTCGCCGAGGGACCGGTACAGGTCGGTGATGGTGGTGGTGAGCTCATCGCTCATCGGCTGTCACTTCCGATCGGGTACGGCGGTGCGGGGGTCAGGGCAGGTCGGCCAGGCGGGCGCGGAGCGGGTCCAGTCCCATGGGTCCGAGAGCCAACGCGGTGTGGTGGAAGCGTTTCCGGTCGAAGGCCGTACCCTCGCGCCGCTCGGCGTCCCGGCGGGCCTGCTGCCACAGCCGCGCGCCGACCTTGAAGGCCAGGGCCTGCGCCGGCCAGCCGAGATACCTGTCGACCTCGAAGCGCGCGGTCTCGGCGTCCAGCCCGACGACACGGGTGAGGACGTCCACCGCGAGAGAAGGCGTCCAACGGCGTTCCTCGGTGAACCCGTTGCCGGCCGGGATCGGCAGCCCGAGGTGCAGACCCAGGTCGATGACCACGCGGGCGGCCCGCCACAGCTGACCGTCGAGCATGCCGAGCCGCTCGGCCGGGTCGGCGTACAGGCCGATCTCGTCGGCGAGACGCTCGGCGTAGTGCGCCCACCCCTCGGCGTACCCGTGCACCTGGCAGAGGGTGCGCTGCCACGGGTGCAGGGCGTCGGTGGTGAGGGTGACGGCGTGCTGGAGGTGGTGGCCGGGCAGCCCCTCGTGGCAGAGCGTCCCGACGTGCCGCCACACCGGCACCGTCGACTCGCCGGTGGGCACCGACCACCAGATCGCGCCGGGACGCGTCAACGCCGGGTCGGGGGGCGTGTAGTACATGACCCCGGAGGTGGCGGGGCTGATCCGGCACACCACCCGGCGGGTGGCGGACGGGATGTCGAAGTGGGTGCCGTCGAGCGCGTCGGTCAGTTGCTCGGTGCGCTGGCGCAGCCACTCCTCCAGGGCTGGCCCGGCCGCCACCCGCCCGGCCGGGTCGGCGTCCAGGGCCGCCCGCGCGGCAACCACCCGCTGATGGCCCAGCTCACCCGCGACGGTCCGCAGCTCGGCGGCGGTGCGGGCCAACTCCGCCCAGCCGTCGTGGCGACCGCGCCCGGCTCACCGTCGTGGACTGTCGTCATGTCGTCGGGACTACTTGCGCCCGACCGCGGCGACGTCCACCTGCCAACCGGCGGCGGTGTAGTCCGCCCCGGTCAGGTCCGTGGTCGCCACGACGATGGAGGAGTTGCTGGCCAGCACGAGGTACGGCGAGGACGCGTTCATCAGCCGCTGCCACTCCTGCATGGCGGTGGCCCGGCCGGCCAGGTCGAGGGTCTCGGTGACCTTCTTACCGGCGGCCACCACGGCCGGGTCGGCCCGCTCGACCGTCCAGCCGGAGCGCAGCGCGGTCGCCTGGCCCGGTGCCATGTTGTTGATCAGTGAGTCGGCGACCGGGTAGTTCAGGCTCTGCGGGGTGAACCCGAGCGGAGACTTCCCGCCGCGCATCTCGTCGAGGAACGTGGTGAGCGGCTGCGGGTTGAGCTCCAGCTTGATGCCGGCCTCGGCGGCGTCGCCCTGCACCTTGGTGGCCACCGTGCCGAGGTCCACACCCTTGTAGGTGATGGCCGGGTAGGTGAACTTGACCGTCGGGTTCGTCAGGCCGGCCTCGGTGAGCAGCGCCTTGGCCTTGGCCACGTCCCGCTTGGACTCCTCGCCGGCCGGCAGCGCGCCCGGGAAGGCGGGCGCGACCAGCCCGGCGCCGGGGGCGGCGCCTTTGCCGTACAGGGCGGCGATTCCCTGGTAGTCGATGGCGGCGCGCAGTGCCTGGTTGAACTTCGGGTTCGAGGTGACCGCCGAGACGGCCGGGTCGGCGTTGAGGAAGAGGAAGTAGACGGTGTCCTGCACGCCGGAGGTCTGCAGGCTGCCCGGCAGGCCGTCGAGGAGCTTGCCGGAGATGTCCAGGGACACCTCGGCGGCCTCGGCGCGTTGCATGGTCAGCTTCTGGGTCTGCACATCCATGTTGCGCAGCACCACCCGGGAGAACTGCGGCTTCGTGCCCCAGTACTTCGGGTTGGCCTCCAGCACCACCTGCGACGAGGGGTCGTAGGACTTCAGCACGTACGGGCCGCTGCCGACGGAGTTGATGTCCAGGTACTGCTGCGCGGTGTCGCCCTGGGCGGCGTCGGCGCCGTCGCGGGCGCCGTGCTCCTTGGCGACCTTGGCGTTGAGCACCGCTGTCGACGGCATCGACAGCACCACCGGGGTGTTCGGGTCGGGGGTAGCCTAGACGAGTAAGTCCGAAGTTGGTTCAGTGGTCGTAGGCGATCAGGGATCTCGTCACGGGCTGGCCGGTGGTCCGGTTGTGCCAGATCGCGGC
>NZ_JBITGE010000046.1:0-42944 GCF_044456785.1 Micromonospora sp. NPDC050795
CTGCTGCGCAAACCGGGCCACCGTGTGGGGGCCCACCGCGCCCCCTCCCTGTTTCTCGCTTAAGGGGCGTACCGCCCCCCGCCCCTCAAGTCAGGGGGGGGGCGCCCCCTGGGGGGCGCCCCCCCACCATTCAGGAGATCAGGGTCAGACGCGGGTGAGGCGTACGGCGTCGGCGATGACCAGGCCGGTGGTGTTGCTCCACCGGCTCACGCCGACCCGGTTGGCGTCGCCTGCCGGCAGCGTGAACGTGCCGAGGACACGCCACTGCCCGCCGGTGGCCCGTTGGTCGACCCGGACGGTCTGGTTGCCGGCGCTGGTGGCGACGATGTACGGGGCGGCGCTGTTGTAGCCGGAGTTCGCGGGCCACCAGGCCTCGACCCGGTAGTTGGCGGTGGCCGGGACGTTGAACCGGTACCACGCGACATCGCTGGCGGCGACCGGGTCCGCGTAGCGGTAGTCGGCGCCGTAGCGCTGACTGGAGTACGACGACACGCCCCAGTTGGCGCTGGCGGTGAACCGGCCGCTGGTGGTGTTGTCCACGGTCGAGGACCAGGACGTGCCGCCGCCGGCCATTCTCGCCGCCACGTCGGCGCGCATGACGTTCAGGTCGATGAAGGACGGGTCGATCTTGCCGGTGGTGCTGGTCTCCCGGTGGCCTCGGGCGTAGCTGCTGTCCCGGCCGAGCCGGGTGAGCACCGCGGCGGTGGCGGCGAGCGACGCGTTGTACTGCGCGGCGGTCATCTCCTGGTTGACGCCGTTGTAGTCGATCTCCCACCCGATCATCAGGGTGTTGCCGTCCCCGGCGGGGATCGGTCCGCTGCCGCCGCTGACTCCGGCGTGGTTGCACCGGCCGGCGGAGATGACGTGGAAGACACCGTTGTAGTCGACGAGCGCCTGACACAGCGGGCCCGGCAGGTCGGACCGGCCGTTGATGCAGATGCCGAGCGCCGGGTGCGGGTTGCTGGCGCTGGAGGTCGAGGCGGTGTGGTGCCAGAGCACTCCGATCGGGTCGAACGAGCCGGGCCGCATCCGGTTGAGCCAGTCCCCCTCGACCACGACCTGGACCCCGGCGGCGCGCAGCACGTCCACCAGCCAGGGGATCGTCGCCATCAGGCGTCCTGAAGCAGGTCGGCGAGGCATTCGGCCTTCGGCGCGGCGCTCGCGGCGGCGGGTCGGGTGACGACGGTCAGCGCGGCGACCACCAGGGCGGGGATGCCGAGCACCCCACGACGGGGCAGACGGATGGACGGGGTTCTGGCCATGGCGATCCTCCAGCGACTGGCGGGTACGAACGGATCGACGAACGTGATGACGGGGACGCTATACCGTCACGTACGTCGATGTCGATACCCTTCATATTCCGGTCGGGTACTGAAGGAATTCGCCGACTCAGGCCTCGCCGAGCGCGTCGATGTCGCGCATCTCCTCCGCCGTCAGCGAGAAGTGGAAGACGTCGAAGTTGGCGGTGATCCGCTCGGGGGTCACCGACTTCGGAATCGCCACGATCTCGTGGTCGATGTGCCAGCGCAGCACCACCTGCGCCGGGGAGACACCGTGCGCGGCGGCGATCCTGACCAGCACCGGGTGACTGAGGTCGCTGGTCTTGAACGGGCTGTAGCCCTCCAGCACCACGCCCCGGTCCCGGTGCTCGGCGTGCCGCTGTCGGTCGTACAGCGCCGGGCTCCACTCGATCTGGTTGACCGCCGGGTTCTCCTCGGTGGACTGGATCAGCTCGTCGATCTGGGCGGTGCTGTAGTTGCTGACACCGATCGCCCGGGTGAGGTTTTCGTCTCGGGCTGCGATCAGCTCCCGCCAGAGCGGGATGCTGTCCGTCGGCGACGACGGCGGCCAGTGGATCAGCCAGAGATCCAGGTGGTCGAGGCCGAGCGCCTCCAGGCTGGCCTCCAGCGTGGCGCGCTCCTGACCCACCCGGTTGGGCGGGAGCTTGGTGGTGATGAAGAGGTCCTCCCGGCGCAGCCCGCTCTCGCGTACCGCCCGGCCGACCTCCCGCTCGTTGCCGTACACGGTGGCGGTGTCGAGGTGCCGGTAGCCGGTGTCGAGCGCGGCCAGCACGGCGTCGTAACCGGCCTGGCCGGTGGCCTGCCAGGTGCCGAAGCCGAGCAGGGGCATCCGCACGTCACCGGGGAGCAGGGCGGTGGGCTGGTCGGTGAGGTCCATGAGGTCCGTTCTACCCCGCCGCGCCCCCGACCGCCGAGCGAACCGGACACTCCGGCGTCCAGCGCACCGGTCCGCTTTGCCGGAGAATGCGGGTGTGACCGACCGGCTGGACGAGTACCGGCGACGGCGGGACGCGGCCCGCACACCCGAGCCGGTGCCGTCGGAGAGCCCGTCCCCGGTCGGCCCCGACGCCGACGCCGCCCGCTTCGTCATCCAGCAGCACCACGCCCGCAGCCTGCACTGGGACCTGCGCCTGGAGCACGAAGGGGTGCTCGCGTCCTGGGCGGTCCCGCGCGGCCTACCCCGCGACCCAGGTCGCAACCACCTCGCCGTGCACACCGAGGACCACCCGATGGAGTACCTCGACTTCGCCGGTGAGATCCCCGCCGGTGAGTACGGCGGCGGCCGGATGCTCGTTCACGACCGGGGCACCTACCGCTGCGAGAAGTGGCGCGACGATGAGGTGATCGTGACGCTCTCCGGTGAGCGGACCGCCGGCCGCTACGTCCTCTTCGCCACCGGGGGACGGGACTGGATGGTCCGCCGTACCGACCCCGCGCCGCCGGGCTGGACGCCGATGCCGGATCTGGTCCGACCGATGCACGCCACGTCCGCCGCCCGGCTTCCCCGCGACCTCGCCGCCTGGGGGTACGAGCTGCGTTGGGACGGCGTGCGGGCGATGGCGTACGTCTCCGGTGGGCGACTGCGGCTGCTCTCCGAGACCGACGAGGAGATCACCGGCGGGTATCCGTGGCTGCGCGCGATGGCCGAGGCGCTCGCGCCGACCGAGGCGGTGCTCGACGGTGTGCTGGTCCGCATCGACGGTGCCGGGCGGGTCCGCCCGGTCCGGCCGGCCACCGGCAGCCGGGTCCCCGCCGGCGCCCAGTACCTGATCGTCGACCTGCTCTGGTTGGAGGGGGTGAGCAGCCTCGACGTGCCGTACGCGCAACGCCGGGAGCTGCTCGATGGGCTGGTCTTGTCCGGTACGCACTGGCAGACTCCGCCGTGGTTCCCGGGCGCGGGCGACGAGGCCCTGCGCGCCGGACGGGAACAGGGCCTGCCGGGCGTGGTCGCCAAGCGACTGGACTCGGTCTACCAGCCGGGGCGGCGCAGCCGGCACTGGCTGAGCATCGACGCGGTGTGACGGCGAGGAGCGACGTGTACCTGACTCACCTGGACTGCCCGCGCTGCGGCAAGGAACACGCCGCCGACCGGTTACAGAATCTCTGCGAGTGCGGGTCGCCGCTGCTGGCCCGCTACGACCTGCCGGCTGTGGCGACCGTGGTCTCCCCGGAACACTTTCCGCTGCGCCCCGCCGACCTGTGGCGCTACCGGGAGCTGCTGCCGGTCGCCGACCCTCGGCACGTCACCACGCTGGGTGAGGGCTGGACGCCGCTGTTGCGGGCTCCGGCCTACGGCACCGAGATCGGCATCGCGGACCTGATGGTCAAGGACGAGGGGCTGATCCCGACCGGCTCGTTCAAGGCCCGGGGCGCGGCGGTCGGGGTGAGCCGGGCCCGCGAGCTGGGCGTCGAGCGGATCGCGATGCCCACCAACGGCAACGCCGGGTCGGCCTGGGCCACGTACGCCGCGCGGGCCGGAATGGGCGCGACGATCGTCATGCCGCTGGAGGCGCCGAGCATCTGCCGGCGCGAGTGCGTCGCCGCCGGTGCCGACCTGCGCCTGGTCGACGGGTTGATCAGCGACGCCGGTCGGCGGGTGGCCGAGCTGATCGCGGAGTCGAACGGGGCGATCTTCGACGCCGGCACGCTGCGTGAGCCCTACCGGCTGGAGGGCAAGAAGACGATGGGGTACGAGATCGTCGAGCAGCTCGGCTGGCAGACGCCGGACGTGATCATCTATCCGACCGGCGGCGGGGTGGGCCTGATCGGCATCCACAAGGCCCTGCACGAGCTGCGCGAGCTGGGCTGGATCGGCGACAAGCTGCCCCGGCTGGTGGCGGTGCAGTCCACCGGCTGCGCGCCGATCGTGCGGGCCTTCGCCGCCGGCGAGGATCGGGCCCAGCCGTGGACGGACGCGCACACCGTGGCGTTCGGCATCACGGTGCCGGCCCCGCTGGGCGACGAGCTGATCCTGGCGGCGCTGCGGGAGTCCTCCGGCACGGCGGTCGCCGTCGACGACGCGGACATCCTGGCCGATCTGCGGGACTTCGCCGCTCGGGAGGGGCTGCTGCTCTGCCCTGAGGGGGCGGCCTGCCTCACCGCGGCCAAGCAACTGCGGGCCGGCGGGTGGATCCGGGCCGGCGAGCGGGTGGTGGTGCTCAACACCGGTGCCGGGCTGAAGTATCCGGACACTGTCGACGTCTCCGGCGTACCCCTGATGGGGTGAGGTGACGGCGCCCCGCGGACCGGGCGGTGCGCGGGGCGCCGTCGTGCCGGTCTACTGGTAGGTGATGTCCGAGGGCGAGTAGAGGCAGTTGACGCCGTCGGCGCCCTCGCCGATCTCGGTCGGCTCGCTGCCCTTCGGTACGCCCTTGTACTTCACGCAGATCGAGGTCTCCCGGTCCGGGTCGCCGACGATGGTGATCCGGCTGAACCGGGCGGTGTCGCCCCAGTTGGTGTTGATGCCGGCGATCGCGTCGGTGTTCCGGACGATGACGTTGTCGATCACCACGTGCCGCTGGTACGACGTGGAGCAGTTGCCGCAGGCGCGGTAGAGCTTGCCGGCGTTCTCCACCCGGAAGTTCCTGATGTAGACGGTGCCCGAGCCGTTGTGCTGGAAGACCTTGTCGCTGGCCGAGCGGGCCCCACCGCCGTCGACCGTGTACGTGGTGCCGCCGCGGAAGGTCGCGGCGTCCTCGCCGACGTCCTCCCACCAGACGTTGATCAGGGTGCAGTTGCCCTCGCAGTGCACGCCGTCGCCGGCCGGAGCACCGATGATCACGTTGCGCAGGGTGGCGCCGGCGGCCAGCTCGAACATCGGGTCCTGACTCTCGCTCTGCCCGCCGTCACCGATGCCGTAGTAGCGCTTGAGCCCACCGTCGAACGAGCCGGAGACCGGGATCGTGGCGTCCACCTTCTGGCTGCCGGTGGGCGTCGGCCAGCCAGCCGGCGGAGGTGTGGTGGTCGGCGGCGGCGTGGTGGGTGGCCCAGTGGTCGTCGGTGGCGGGGTGGTCGGGGTGCCGCCGCCGGACGAGTCGACAAGCACGTCGTCGAAGCCGCCACTGGCGTACGCGGTGACCAGACCGATCCGGCCCGCACCGGCCAGGCTGTTGCTGCCGGACGCGATCTGGGTGCCGTTGACGAAGCCGCGGATGGTGCTGCCGCTGGTCTCGATGCGCAGCGTGTACCAGGTGCCGGTGCCGATGCCCAGCGCGGCGGACCCGATCGCCGTGACGGAGCTTCCGTTCACCGCCTGGAGTTCGGCCCGGCCGGAGCCGAGCAGGGCCAGCCGATACATCTTGGTGCTGCTCGTGGAGCGGGCGGCGAGCCCGACCAGGGCGCTGGACGAGCCGAAGCTCGTCGGCCTCACCCGGGCCTGCACGGAGTAGTTGGTCCAGCTGCTCTGGCCGGCGAACTGGCGGGCCAGCTCGCTACCGGCGTTGGACTGGTTGAGCACGCCCGAGCCGTCGACGGTCCAGGTGCCGCCGGACTTGGACCAGCCGGAGGTGTCGCCGTCGGTGAAGTCGTCGCTGAAGACGGTGGCCGCGAAGGCCGAGGTCATGCCGGCGGCGAGGGCTGCCGCGGTCACCCCGGCGCCCACCGCCAGCAGGAGTGGTCGGCGGGCGGAGAGTCGTTTTTTCTGCACAGGTGTCCTCCTTGACGCATGTGGTGGTGATCCCTCGGCGGCCGTACCGAGACGTGTTCGCACGGCGTGCTGCGTTGAACGGGATCGGCGTGTGCGCCCCCGTCGGACGCCCGGATCCGAAGCGGGGTGAAGCGGGATCAACAGCCCTGGGAAAGGGCTTTCCCACTCCATCGAGGCTAGGACTGTCCAACCATCAGCGTCAATGCCTGGCGCTTGCAGGTCTGTTGCAGGATTCCGGCCGGGGCGTAACGCCCACCGGATCAGTAGCTCTCCGGCTCGGTGATCCGCCAGGCCGCGTTGATCAGCCCGATGTGCGAGAGCGCCTGTGGCATGTTGCCCAGCTGCATGCCGGTGGTGAGGTCGATCTGCTCGCTGAACAGTCCCACGTCGTTGGAGTACCCGACGACCCGCTCGAAGAGCGCCTCGGCGCGCTTCGGCTCACCCGTCATCACCAGGCACTCCACCAGCCAGAACGAGCACAGCAGGAACCCGGCCGGGTCGGTCGTCCAGCGCCGCAGCAGACCGTCCTCGGTGCCCAGCTCGCGCTCGACCATCGCGATCGTCGAGCGCATCCGCGGGTCGCTGGCCGGCAGGAAGTGCGTGACCGGCAGGGCGAGCACCGAGGCGTCCAGCTCCGGCGATCCGAACGCGCCGGTGAACGCCCCGATCCGGTCGTTCCACCCCTCGCGCAGCACTGTGTCGCGAATCTCGTCGCGTACCCGCGCCCAGCGACGGGGGTCGGCCCGATCCCCGAGCCGGTCGGCGAGCCCCACCGCCCGGTCCATGGTCAACCAGCAGGACACCTTGGACGAGAGGTAGTGGCGCTCCTCGTCGCGGGTCTCCCAGATGCCCCGGTCCGGCAGGTGCCACGTCGTGGCCACCTGCTCGGTCAACCCGAGCACCATCTCCAGAAGCTCGTCCTCGAACCGGGTGCCCAGGTAGTCGCGCAGCCGCCACACCGCCGACATCACCTCACCCGGCACGTCGAGCTGCCGCTGCCGCCAGGCGTCGTTGCCGACCCGCACGGGTCGACTGTCGCGGTAGCCGCGCAGGTGGTTGCAGTGGTGCTCGGAGAGGTCGCGCTCCCCCTCCAGCCCGAAGAGCACCGGCACGGGCTCGTCGCCGAACCGGCCGATCGAGCGCGTCGCCCAGGTGAACAGCCGGGACGTCTCGTCGGGGCAGGCCGCCACCCAGAGAGCCCGCATGGTCAACGAGAAGTCCCGCAACCAGGAGTAGCGGTAGTCGTAGTTCCGGTCGCCGCCGATCTGCTCCGGCAACGACGAGGTCAACGCGGCGGCGACCGCGCCACTGCGGGCGTACGTGAGGCCGGTCAGGACCGTCGCGCTGTGCTTGACGAGTTCCGGGTAGCGACCGGAATAGGTGTGCGTCTCCCGGAACGCCCGCCACGCCTGCGTCGTCTCGGCAAGGGTGGTCAGCGGGTCCACCCGGGCCGGCGGGTCGCCGTACGCCTCGCCGAACGCGAGGTCCAACCCGATCGTCTGACCGGCGGAAACCTCGAACTCGTGCGTCACCCGGTCGGTGCCCGCCCGCAGGTGCAGGCCTCCGGCGCGCAATATCAGCACCACCGGACCGGCACCGGCCAGCACCCCGCCGTCCGGCTGCTCGTGCAGGTACGGCGTGAGCAGGCCGTACTCCGGGCGGGGCGCGAAGTCCAACGCCATGCGCACCCGCCCGGAGAGCCCCTGAACGACCCGGATCAGCACGGCGGGTGAGTTCTTGCCCAGCTCGTGGGCGCGGGCACCAACCTCGGCGGCCAGCGCGTCGGTGACCGCCACGCTGCCGTGCGGGGTGTGGTGCACCGTCCGCAGCACCAACGTGTCCGGCAGGTACGCCCGCTCCACCCGGTGACCCGGGCCGCCGACCCCGACCGGCGCCAGCCGGAAGTGGCCGGCTCCCGGGTCGAGCAACCGCGCGAACACGGACGCCCCGTCGAACCGGTGCGGGCACCACCAGTCGATCGAGCCGTCCTTGCCGACCAGGGCACCCGAACGAGAGTCCGACAGGAACCCGTAGTCGGAGATCTGCGGCTGCTGCTCCACCCGCCGGGGGTACCCGCATCGGCCCGGATCAGGCCGGAGGCGATCACTCGGTCGGTGGCTCGTCCTCGCCCGCAGCCTCGGCCGCGTCGGCCTCTTCCTTGGTCTTGTGCACGGCCTTGTCGGCGTGCTCCGGCGGCCCGTACACCGTGTAGAGCACCAGCGGGTTGGGACCGGTGTTGACGAAGTTGTGCTTGGTGCCGGCCGGCACCACGACCAGGTCGCCCGCGACGACCTTCCGCTTCGCGCCGGCGACCCGCGCCTCGCCGACGCCACTCACGAAGGTGAGGATCTGGTCGATGTCCTCGTGCACCTCCTCGCCGATCTCCCCATCGGCGGGGATGGTCATGATGACCAACTGGGTGTGCTCACCGGTCCACAGCACGCGGCGGAAATCCGGGCTCTGTTCGGCGACAGTCGCGATAGTGAAATGCTCCATGCCCACGCTCATACCCCGTCCGGCGGTGCGCCACGCCGGGACTCACGAATGGTGGAATTCCTGACGCTGGGCGGGTTTGGATCCGCGCGGACCGGGGATCGAGGAGCGGACCGGCGCGAACGGCCGGTCGAGCCAGGTCCCCGCCGACGTACCGCCGAACGGCTGCGGTGGTGGGAGACGGCCAGAGCGCGGCGACGTTCCGATCACGGAGCGGCGCCGCGCGCTCGTGTGTGCTAGCGGTGCAGCCAGGTGAGCAGGTCGGGTGGGGCCAGCTCCGCGACCCGTCGCCGGTAGCGGACGAGGCCGGCCTCGTTCAGAAGATCTCGCCCCTGGCCTGAGCCGCCACGGCGAAAGAACGCCTGCCGGTCGCGCAGCACGCCGAGCGTGTCCGGTGCGAGTCGGTCGGCCCGCTCCCGCATGCGACCGAACGTGGCCGCCTCCACCAACTCCGGCCCCGGGCTCGGGAGTTTCCACCGGTCGGCGAGCCGGCGCATCTCCCCGCCCAGATCGGCCAGCAGATCGTCGTAGTGCACAAGCTCGACGTTCGGCTCGTGCCGGCGGGCCCACGCGTCGCCGAGGTGCATCAGCACTCCGGGCAGTGAATCCAGCTCGGCGCGGGGGTCCGCCTCCCGGTCGACCCAGCTCGGCAACCACTCCCGTACCGAGGGCCGCTCCGGGGGCGGCCCGGCCGGGACGGGTTGGCCGGTCAGCTCGGCGATGCGCGCCCGGTCCAGGTTCGCGCCCTGGTGGTAGAGGGAGACCGCCATGTCCAGCGGGTGCCGGGCCACCACCACGTAGTGCGCCCGAGGGTCGAGCGGCACCCCGTCCAGCGGGGTGTGCGTCTTGATGAACCGCCGGTGTGGCTGGGCGGCCAGCCGGTCGTACACGGTGGCCTGCGGCTCGCCCAACCAGTCCAGCCACGGCGACAGCACTGTCAGCGGCGCCGGCAACTCCGGGGTACGGAGCACCAGGAGCGCACAGATCATCTGCATCCAGGTGGTGCCGCTCTTGGAGCGGGTGCTGATCACGATGTCACCGTCGCGGAACGGGAACCCACCCCACCGCGCGCTGTCCTCTTCGTCGGATTGGTAGCGGTGAATCGGCGTGGGCATCGGTGGATGGTAGTCGCCGAACCGACAGTCGAGCAGCCGAATTCCGGCTTACATTCCTGGGGCATGTCCGTATGCCTGGCTAGATTGAAGTATGGTGCCCGCCCACGGGGGCCGGGCGGCGGCACCGGTCTACCGTCCCATCCTCGCCAATCGACGGGGCGAGCTTGAGGCCCTGAGCCACCTCGATCCCGCGTACGTCGCACTGATCGCCCCGATCCTGGAGATCGGCGCGATCGGCCGGTCCACGATGGACGGCATTCGCCGGATGCCGTCCGGGCTGCTGCCAGCCGTCGACGTCAGCGCACTGCCCGACACCCCCGAGGCGGAGCTGACCCGTTGGGGCGTACCGGTGGTGCCGGTGATCGGGCTCTCCGAGAACGACCACCGGTTGGTCGCGCACGGCGCGGCGGCGCGGGCGTACGGCCGGCGCGCGCTCATCCGGCTACGGGCCGGTCGAGACCGGGCCGGGCCGGACGCGAGCACCACGGCGGTGGACGGATCTGGCGGTTCACCGGCCTCGCCCCGGAGGAGTGCGACCTGCTGGTGGACGCGGGGGACGTCTGCTGCCCGGCGGATGTGCGGACCGCCGAGCCCCGGGTACGCCACCTGCTGGACTGGGCACGCCGACACGCCTGGCGGTCGGTGACGGTGGCGGCGGGCGGTATGCCTCCGACGCTGTCCCGTCTGCCCACCGACGAGCCGGTCCAACTGGACCGTTGGGACTGGCGACTGTGGCGGCGGCTGGCCGACGCCGGGGTCGACTACGGCGACTACGGCGTCCACCCGGCCGGGCCGGGCGCGGGTGACAGTGGCGACCGGTTGCCGACCGTGCGCTACACCGACGACGGCAGCTGGTGGGTCTACCGCTGGGCGCGACGCGGCGGCCGGGGCGACGACCGGTTCGCCGACCTGTGTCGCACGCTGGTGTCGGCACCGCACTGGCCGACCACCGGTGCGGCCTTCTCCTGGGGTGACCATGAGCTGCTGCGCCGAGCCCGCCGGGGCGCCGGGGCCGGCTCGACCGCCAACTGGGCGGCGTGGAGCACCTCGCACCACCTGGCGCACGTGCTCGCCACGCTGTCGCATCCGGCGGGCGACGGCGCGCCGCGGTGGCACCCCGGGCAGGGGCCACCACCGCAGCGGGGACGATCGCTGCGCTGAGGAACCGGGTCTACTGCTTCTCGGTGAAGCCGAACTGGATGATGCCCTCGTCGTCGACCGTCGCGTCCACCGACGCGTCCCCGAGCAGCTCGGCGGCGTCCTCGTCCAGGAAGATCCGGGCGCCCTGGTTGTCGACCACCCGATCGCCCTGTACCGGTTCGGGCACCAGCTCGACGGTGAGCGAGCCCGCCTCGGTGTCCGCGGCGATACGCACACCGCCGTCCTGGGCGACGTCCTGTTGGTTGGCGAGGTCACGGATGACGAGCACGGCGTTGTCGGTCATGGTGAGCATTGACGGAACTCCTCGTGAATTGTCGGCTCGCGGTCGGATACCGCGCGGACCGGACAGTCGGTCCGCGTACGAGCACACGTGGGAGGCGACAGAGGGGCGAACGGTCATCGCCGTCGCATCGAATCGGGGCAGCTGACGGCCCCGTCACTCCCACCGTGCCCGCTGGCCGACCATCCGTCAAATAGAGCCAGGTCAGTGGAGAGCGGCGGCCGGCGCCAGCCAGGCGCGAATCTCGTTGACCGCCGCGCGGCCGGCCCGGTTGGCCCCGATCGTGCTGGCCGAGGGGCCGTACCCGACCAGGTGAACCCGAGCGTCGGCGACCACCCGGGTGCCGTCCATGGTGATACCGCCGCCCGGTGCGCGCAGCCCCAGCGGGGCGAGATGGTCGATGGCAGCCCGGAAGCCGGTGCACCAGAGGATCACGTCCGCCGGCACGAACCGCCCGTCCGTCCAGGCCACCCCGTCGGGCGTGATCCGGTCGAACATGGGTAGCCGGTCGAGGACGCCGCGCTCGCGCAGTCGGCGTACCTCCGGGGTGACCGGAAGCCCGGTCACGCCCACCACACTTCCCGGTGGCCGGCCGGAGCGGACCACCCGGTCCACCCGGGCCACTGCGGCGCGACCCAGTTCCGGGCCGAACTCCTCGTCGTTGAACGTCGGCGGCCGGCGGGTCACCCAGGTGGTGGCCGCCGCGACTGTGGAGACCTCGCCGAGCAGTTGCACGGCCGATGTGCCGCCGCCGACCACCACCACGCGCAGGCCGGTGAACTCGGCGGGCCCCCGGTAGTCGGCGGTGTGCAACTGGCGTCCCCGGAACGTCGACCGGCCCGGGTAGTGCGGCCAGAACGGTCGCGTCCAGGTGCCGGTGGCGTTGATCAGGGCCCGGGCGGTCCAGGTGCCCCGATCGGTGCGCACGTCCAGTCGTCCGTCCGGGCGGGAGTGCACACCTCGGACCCGCACCGGCCTCCGCACCGGCAGGTCGAAGGCCCTCTCGTACGCGGCGAAGTAGGCGCTGACCTGCTCGGAAGCCGGGCGCCGAGGCTCGGTGGGCGGGAGCGGCAGCCCGGGCAGGTCATGGAAGCCGTGCACGCGGTCGAAGACCAGCGTCGGCCAGCGGTGCTGCCAGGCGCCGCCGGGCCCGTTGTCGGCGTCGAGGATGACGAAGCCGCTGCCGGGCGCGAACCCGGTGCGGTGCAGGTGATAGCCGGCGCTCAGGCCGGCCTGCCCGGCACCGATCACCACGACGTCCATGGAGTGGGTGTCCACGTGGGCTACAACGCGCCGGACGTCACCGCTGTGCCCGTCCTCGACCGTCGCGCCGGTCACAGACGGCCATTCCGGCTTCGGCCACCTGAGCTGCACTTACGCTGAGTGAATGAGCGACTTCCGTCGGTACGCGGCCGAATTCCTCGGCACGCTTCTGCTGGTGTTCTTCGGAGTGGGAAGCGCGGTCGCCGCGCGGGTCCAGGGCGGCGTGGTGGTGGTGGCGCTGGCCTTCGGGTTCGTGATGGTGGCCCTCGTCTACACGATCGGTCCCCTCTCCGGCAGTCACGTCAACCCAGCGGTGACGCTCGGTGTGCTGCTCTCCGGCAAGATCTCGGTACTCGGGGCGGTGGCGTACTGGATCGCGCAGTTCGTCGGCGCGACAGTCGCGGCCTTCGTGCTCTGGGCGCTCACCCGGTGGGGTGACGTCGCGGACCAGACCGGGGCCCTGGGCACCAACGGTTACGGCGCGCACATCAACCGGGGCGGGGCAGCCGTGCTGGAAGTCGTGCTGACCTTCCTCTTCGTGCTGGTGGTGCTGGTGGTGACCAGCCGGAGCGAGAATCCGGGCACCGCCGGGCTGGCCATCGGCCTGGCCCTCGCCGCGACCCAACTGGTGGGTGTGACGCTGACCGGAGCTGCGGTCAATCCGGCCCGCGCGTTCGGCCCGGCGGTCTTCGAGGGCGGCGTAGCCCTTCGGCAGCTCTGGGTGTTCATCGTCTTCCCACTGCTCGGCGGGGCGCTCGCCGCGCTCGTCGCGCCCATGGTCATGGGGGCGCAGAAGCACTACTGGGGTGGTCACGAAAGGTCGGTCGGCGGGCCGAAGTAGTCCGGGCGGCAATATCTTTCGCCTGAGGGCCTTCTCCGGCGAATATCTCCGTGACAGCATCAGCGGATGCATCGTCGTCACTTTCCCCGGGCCCTCGCGCTGCTCGCGCTGGTTGCCACCGCGGCCACCGCCGCCGCGCCCGGTGCCACAGCCGAATCGCCCACCCCCGCGACGACCCGCCTGCACGACACCATCGACACGATCCTCGCCGACACCCGGCTGGCCGGCGCGCAGGCGTCGGTGGTCGTCGTCGACACCAGCACGGGCCAGACGCTCTATGACCGCAACGGCGACCGCCGGCTGGTCCCGGCGTCCAACACCAAGCTGCTGACCTCGACCGCGGCCCTTGAGCTGCTCGGCCCGGGGCACCGCTTCGGCACCGACGTACTCGCCAGCGGCAAGCGCCGTGCGGGCCTGCTCTCCGGCAACCTCTACCTGCGCGGTGGGGGCGATCCGACAATGCTCGCCGCCGACTACGACGCGCTCGCCGCGCGGGTCGCCGCCGACGGCGTACGGGTGGTCACCGGAAACCTGGTCGCCGACGACACCCGCTACGACAACACCCGACTCGGCCCCGACTGGACCTGGGACGACGAGCCCTACTACTACGCCGCGCAGGTCTCCGCGCTCACCGTCGCCCCGGACACCGACTACGACGCGGGCACCGTGATCGTGCACGCCGCACCGGCCGACCGGGCCGGCACCCCGCCGGTGGTCACCACCACCCCCGCCACCGGGTACGTCACGGTCGACAACCGCGCCCAGACGGTCAGCGACGGCGAGACCTCGATCTCGATCGAGCGCGGGCACGGCGGCAACACCGTGGTGGTGACCGGTCAGATCGCCGTCGGCGACGAGCCCGCCAGCGACTGGGTCACCGTCTGGGAACCCACCGGCTACGCCGCCGACGTGTTCCGGTCGGCGCTGCACCGACACGGCGTCCGGGTGCTCGGCCGGACCGTGCTCGGCCAGCCCACCCCCGAGGCGGCCCACCCGGTGGCACGCCACGACTCGATGAGCCTGGGCGAGCTGATGACGCCATTCCTGAAGCTGTCCAACAACGGGCACGCCGAGGTGTTGACCAAGGAGATCGGTCGGGTGCTCTCCGGCTCCGGCACCTGGACGGCCGGTCTCACCGCGATCAGCGAGTACGTCGCCGACACCGGAATGGACACCGGAAGACTGCGCCAGCGTGACGGCTCGGGACTGTCGCGGCGCAACCTGATCCCGGCGGCCGAGTTCGTCGACCTGCTGAGCGCCGTCCGCGCCGAACCGTGGTTCGCGACCTGGTACGGGGCGCTGCCCATCGCTGGTCAGCCGGAGCGGTTCGTCGGCGGCACCCTGCGCAGCCGGATGGCCGGCACTCCGGCCGCGGGCAACGTGCACGCCAAGACCGGCAGCCTGACCGGTGTCTCCGGGCTCTCCGGCTACGTGACCAGCGCCGATGGGCGACTGCTGGCGTTCTCCATCCTGCTCAACAACTACCTGACGGCGTCGGTGAAGTCGCTTGAGGACCAGATCGCCGTGGCGCTTGCCGGCTTCCGCGAGGGTGGTGCGTCGACGGCACGGGTGGCACCGCCGGCGGTGCCGGAGACGCCGCGTACCCCGGAGGGCGTCGAGTGTTCCTGGGTCAAACCGATCACCTGCTGAGCGATGGCCGGGAGGCGGGGACGCGCCTCCCGGCCCGGCGAGGGCTCAGGCCGGACGGTCGGGTGGGGGGACCACCGCCGTCGGGTCACCGCGTTCGATGAGCGCGGCGATCTCGGCGGCCCGCAGCCCGCGCAGCGCCAGCACCCGGGTGCCCCAGCGGTGCAGGCGGCACGGGTGCGGGCTGGCGTCATTGCGGCAGACGACGCCCCCGGACCACCGTCGGGGGGCGTGCACCACCACCGCCCGTACGGCGAACTGGGTGTCCTCGCCCGTCACGTACGGCGGCAGGGGGATGTCGCGAAGAACCTCCCCGGACGCTTCACCGGTGCCGGACGAAGCGGCACGACGGACGCGGTGGGCGGTGCTGCTGCTCATCGGCTGCCTCCACACTGGATCGTGAGATGGGGACAGCAGAAAGTTACGACGCGTTCGACAGTCCGCGACGGACAAACTGTCCCGCTGGCCGACCGCACAGCGATCAGTCAGTCAGTCAACGCACCGTCACGGCCTGGAGGCCGACGTTGCCGCAGTGCTGCGTGAAGACCTTCTCGACGGTCCAGTTCAACAGCAGGCGGGCACCCTTCGGCAGAGTGAAGCGGATCGTGAACTGGGCGCTCTGACTGGTGTACGGGTCTTCCAGTCGGGCGATGCTGGCGGGCCCGCCGGTGGACAGCCGCGCTTCCAGTCGCCCCCGAGCCATCCAGGTGCCACCGTAGAGCTGGACCGTGCGCGGCTCACCACTGCCGGCGACGGCGAGGTTGAACCCGTTCCCGGCACCGCAGGCGTAGACGCCGTTGGAGCTGCCATCCGTCGACCGCTCCGGCGTGCCGTCGGCCCAGCGCACGTACTCCTGGTTGCCGTCCCAACCGACCCGCCGGCCCGGGCCACCCCCGTCGATGATCTCGCCGGAGCCGGAACGCTTGCGGTTCGTCGACCTGCCGCCGCGCTCCCCCCAGTGCACCCAGTCCCGGGTGCCCACGGCGGTGAGGTCGACGATGGCGGGCATCTCGCCCCGGCTCACCGTCAGTGGCGGCGCACCGGGCTTCGGCGGTGGCGGTGCGGGCGCGCTGGCCGACGGCGTCGGGTCCGGTGAGGGTGGGCGCTGGCGCGGACGCAGGCCGGGCGTCGCCGGCCCCGCCTCGCCGGTGCGCCCCTCGGCGGCCGGGAAACCAGGGGAACGGGCGGAAACGCCGCCCTGACGTGCCTGGCCGTCGTCCGGCGCCGGACCGGACCGGGTGGCGAGATACGAGATCAACACCACCAGGCAGACGAGTACGGCCGTCCCCTCCACCGCCCAGCGCCGCCGCTGTCGGGCGCGGCGCAACACACTGCGGGTCTTCCCGGCGGTAATGGCACGCGGACGGTGCCTCGACGGCGTGTCGCCAGCCCTCGAACCAGCCCGCGTGCGGTCTTCGTCCGCCACCGACCCCTCCAACTCCGCCGCCCGGCCGTCTGGACCGCCGAGGACCACACCAACCACTGTGGGCAGTTTCACGTTTACCCGGGCGTGGACGACACGCTAGATCCGGACTGCCGGACGTGTCCAGCCCACAATGGGACGCTGCCGGACAACCCGGCCGCCCGGACGGGCACCCGGGGCAGACCAGAGGCCCTTTCCGGGTCAGCCGATCCGGAAGCCGAGCAGTTGCGCGACGACCACTGCCTGCTCGACATCGATCACGGCGCCGGCCCGTTCGACGACCGTCGGGTCCAGCGCGGTGAGATCGCTGCCCCGCAGGTCGGCGCCACCGAGCCGGACGTTCGTCAACTGCGCCCCGGAAAGATCGACACCGGTGACCGTAGCACCGGTGAGGTTGGCCCTGGTGAGGTCCGCCTCGCGCATGCGCACCCCGGTCAGCCGGACGCCACGCAGGTCGGCGCCGGGCAACGCGACGAAGGACCAGTCACCGCCGTCCACCGTCAAGGGACGCAGATCGCACTCGTTGAAGGTGCTGCCGACCAGCTTGCAGCCGGTGAACTCGGCCTCGAAGAAGTTGCACCGCCGGAACACGCAACGGGTGAAGGCGGAGTCGACATGTCGGGAGGCGTTGAACGCCACGTTGCCGAACGTGCACCCAGTGAAGACCGCACCCCTGCTCACCGCCTCGGTCAGGTCCACCCCGAAGAACTCGCAACCCACGAAGTGCCGGTCGGTCAGCTCCTCGCCGTACCAGTCCTCGTTGCGGAACGTCACGTCCTCGGTCAACTCCGGCATCCGGCCAGGCTAGTGGGCGCCGCCGACAGCCGACCGCCGGCGGGCCGGTGCCGGCCCCCTTCCCGCGCCGGTGTACCGGCGAGTAGGTTCGGCGGCGTGAGTGTGGCTCGGAGCAAGGACCCGGATCAGATCGGTTTCGACAGGGCGCGGCTGGCGCGGATCGACGAGCACTTCGGCCGGTACGTCGACGACGGCCGGCTGGCCGGCTGGCAGGTGGTGGTCACCCGGCGCGGCGAGGTGGCGCACTCCTCGACGTACGGGCTGCGCGACCGCGAGTCGGGCGCACCGGTCGAAGCCGACACCCTGTGGCGGATCTACTCGATGACCAAGCCGGTCACCTCGGTCGCGGCGATGATGCTGTGGGAGGAGGGCCGGTTCGAGCTGACCGACGAGATCAGCCGCTGGCTCCCCGAGTTCGCCGACCTACGGGTCTACTCCAAGGGGTCGGCGCTCAAGCCGTTCACGGTGCCGGCTCTCGAGCCGATCCGGGTCTGGCACCTGCTCACCCACACGGCCGGCCTGACGTACGGCTTCATGCAGACCTCGGTGGTCGACGGGCTCTACCGGGCCGCCGGCTACGACCTGTACCCGCCTGCCGACGTCGACCTGGCCAGTGCCTGCGCGGCCTTCGGCGAGCTGCCGCTGCTGTTCCAGCCCGGCTCGGCGTGGGGCTACTCCGTCGCCACCGACGTGCTCGGCCGACTCGTCGAGGTGATCTCCGGGCAGAGCCTCGACGCGTTCTTCGCCGACCGGATCTTCGGCCCACTGGGCATGACCGACACCCGCTGGTGGGTGGAGGGCGACGAGGCCGACCGGCTGGCCGCGCTCTACGTACCGGAACCGCGCAGCGGTCGGGCCGTCCGCTACGACAGCCTGGGGTCGCTCGCGTTCAGCAAGCCGGCGCTGCTCTCCGGCGGTGGCGGCCTGATCTCCAGCGCCGCCGACTACCACCGGTTCACGCAGTTGCTGCTGCGCGGCGGCGAGCTTGACGGCGTCCGGCTGCTCGGGCCGCGCACGGTGCGCTTCATGACCCGCAACCACCTGCCCGGCGGTCAGGACCTGGGCACCCTGAGCACCGGCGGCTTCGCGGAGACCACACTGGACGGGATCGGCTTCGGTCTCGGCTTCGCGGTGGTCGACGACCCGGTCCCCAGCCGGGTGCCCAGCAGCGTCGGCGAGTACTACTGGGGTGGGGTGGCCAGCACCGCGTTCTGGGTCGACCCGGCCGAGGAGATCACCGCGCTGCTGTTCACGCAGCTGATGCCGTCGAGCACCTACCCGCTCCGCTCCCAGCTGCGCCAGCTCGTGTACGCCGCCCTGGTCGACTGACCGGTGCGGGGTCCGTCGCCTGCGGCTGACGGACCCCACACCGCAGGTCAGCGGAGCTGCTGCGCCTGGATCGCCCGGATCTTCGCCGGCTTGGTGGCCGAGAGGTTCGAGATCAGGTACGCCCGAACGGTGCCGTCCGGGAAGACCGCCCACAGGTCCGCCACGCCGTCGGCGTTCAGATCGGCGGCGGTGAGGCTGCTGATCGCGACGCCCGTGTTCCACCCGGAGGCGAGCCGGTACTGCGTGTAGGCGAGCGCGCCGGTCCCGTCGCCGTTGTCGGTCATGGTGACGCCCTGCCAGAGGTAGAGGTCACCGGTAGTGGCGTTGCGCAGCACCAGCGCCGCGCCC
Source organism: Micromonospora sp. NPDC050795 (assembly GCF_044456785.1). NCBI lineage: Bacteria > Bacillati > Actinomycetota > Actinomycetes > Micromonosporales > Micromonosporaceae > Micromonospora > Micromonospora sp. NPDC050795. The sequence goes on from NZ_JBITGE010000046.1 coordinate 18,642, forward strand.
GAGGCCAGCTCGGTGCTGGCCAGGGTCCAGTTCTGCCAGTCGCTACCGCCGGTCGGGGTGGCGGTGTTCAGCGGCAGACGAGGGAAGTAGAGGCTGGGTGCCCCGATGTTCGGGTAGTAGGTGAGGCGGTAGCCGTTCGTCGCATCGCCGACGATGCCCAGCAGGTCCGCGATGCCGCTGTCCACGCCGTCGGCCGTGTACCCGTTGACGAGCTGGATCGGAGAGTTGTCGTAATCGTCGACGAGGTATTCACGGATGAGGGTGACCTGTGCGCTGCCACCGTTGGGCTTGGCCATCGTGCCGTCGCCGACGCCCGCGATGAAGCTGCCGCCTCCGGCGTTGACGCCACCCGGGTAGTAGGCCAGGAAGTCCTGGTTCGCGGTGCCGAAGAAGCGTCCGGTGATCACCTGGGCGCCGTCGAAATCCGCGGCCGGGTCGTCGTTGCCGGTGACCCCGGTGCCGTGGACGCCGATGTTCACGGCCGGGACCTTGACGCGGCCGGTGCCGACGCCGGTGGTCGCGTCGACCCGACCCCGCGCCGCCCAGACGCCGGAGGCGAGGCCCGTCGTGGTGCCGCCGACGGTCACCAGGTCGGGTACGCCGTCGCCGTTGAGGTCCTTGTCGACAGGGCCGGCGACGGCCGGGGTCGGGGTGTTGGCCGGGGCGGCCTGAGCCGGCAGGGCCGGCGCGACGACGGCGAACGCGAGGGTGGCCGGCACCGCCCAGGCGAGCAGTCGGAGAGGGGCGGAAGGCTTGTTCATGGGTCCCCGTTCGGGTCAATGGATCTTGCTCGGCTCACCGTAGTCGATGCGCACCAGCGGGTGGATCCACCGAACGAGGGGTCAGTCGGCGAGACGGGCCGGGAAGCCACCGGTGGCGATCGGACCCCAGGCGTCGATGGTGATCCGGATCAGCGACTTGCCCTGACGCACCATCGCCGCCCGGTAGTCGTCCCAGTCCGGGTGCTCACCGGAGATGCTGCGGAAGTATTCGACGAGCGGCTCCAGCGCCTCGGGCAGGTCGAGCACCTCGGCGGTGCCGTCTATCTGCACCCAGGGGCCGTTCCAGTCGTCACTGAGCACGCAGGCCGAGACCCGGGGGTCACGGCGGAGGTTGCTCACCTTGGCCCGCTCGGGGTAGGTGGAGACGACCAGTCGCCCCTGCCCGTCGACTCCGGCGGAGACCGGGGAGGACTGCGGTCGCCCGTCCGCCCGGGTGGTCATCAGCACGACGCGGTGTCGCGGCCGGAGGAAGTCGAGCAGGCCGTCCCGGTCGACCCGGGTGTTCCTTGCGATGCTGCGTGCCATCCCCCGTTCCTACCAGGGTGCGGGCGCAGCGGCGGCGGCGGGTCAGCGGGGTCGGGCCGCGGCGCGGCGCGCCTCCTGGGTGGGCACCCGGGGACGGCCGGACGGACGCCAGGCCCGACCGTTGGCGTAGATCACCCGAAAGCCGAGGTACGACGCGAGCGGCGCCCAGTGGGCGGAGCCCATCCGCAGCTCGGCGGCATTGTGGCGCTGGCCGTTGGCGAGCACGTCGAGGAGCACGGTTTCGAAAGCCGCCGATTCGACCCAGTCGACTTCCCGGGTGAACCCGCAGATGAGGGCGGCTCCGGTGACCTCCAGGAACTCGCGTAGCACCGCGTCCGAGGCGCGCAGCACCGAGCAGCTGCCGAAATAGAGTCGCCGCCCCTCCGCGCGGCCGGCCATCAGCTCGGCCACCTCGTTCAACTCCACCGACTGCCAGTCGGTGAGGCAGAGCCGGCTCGGCTCGCCGTGCATGGCGAAGAAGCCGACCCGGTGGTCGGCGTACTGCTTGAGCAGCCAACGGTCCAGGAAGTAGAACAGCTCGTCGCGGGTGGCCGCGTCCTTGTGGATGAACCGGATCTTGCCCAGCCGCTCCAGCAGCTCGAGCGTGGGCAGCACCGAGCCCCGCTCGTTGAGGTCACGGTGCCACTGACCCTCGACACAGAAGACGCCACCGCGTGCCACGTGCACCTCCGCCAGTCTGCCGCCCGGGGCTGACGTTACCGGCCGCGATCACCCCGGGAACATCACCCTGCGTGTGGCAGATTGCGACGTTCGGTGCGCTTGGCCGCAGGAGGGGTGATCGGCCGGAAATGGCTGTTTCGCAAATCAACCGAATTCCCAGGCAATACCCAGCCAGAGCGGATTGTGAGCACAATTCTCGTTAACCACCTCCAACGGCACTGATCAGTGCGAGGGTGGAAATCACGGGACTTCTCGGTCGATGTCCTGGAGCCACCCCATTCGCTCTCCTATCGGGAGGACTTCTGTGCGCGTAAACACCTTGAAGCGGGTCGCCGTCGCATTCGCCCTGGCACTGCCAGGGGCCGCAATCGCCACGGTGGTCGCCGCACCGGCGGCGCACGCGGACGGCTGTTACACCTGGAACCGCACCCTGAGCCAGGGGCGGTCCGGCGATGACGTCCGCCAGTTGCAGATCCGGGTCGCCGGGTGGGCCGGCTACCGGGACATCGTGGAGAACGACGGCCGCTACGGGCCGAAGACCGCCGCCGCGGTCAAGCGGTTCCAGGAGGCGTACGGGCTGCGCGCCGACGGCATCGCCGGCCCGCAGACCTTCGCCAAGCTCTACCAACTCCAGGACAACGACTGCACGCCCGCGCACTTCACCTACGGCGAGTTGGACAACGGGTGCGGCGGGAGCGGGTGGAGCGGCGGCCCGCTGTCGGCGAACCAGACCAAGCAGAACGCGCTGCGCACCATGTGGAAGCTGGAGGCGCTGCGCAAGAGCCTCGGCGACAAGCCGCTCCACGTGTCGAGTGGCTTCCGCAGTCGCGCCTGCAACAACCAGGTCGGCGGCGCGTCCGACAGCCAACACCTGTACGGCAACGCGGCCGACGTGACCTCACGGACGTCCTCGCTGTGCCAGGTCGCCCGCGGTGCCCGCAACAACGGCTTCAGTGGGATCTACGGGCCCGGCTACCCCGACCACGACGATCACGTGCACGTCGACTCACGCCGGGAGAACAACAGCGACGACAGCTCGAACACGACGAGTTGGTCCGCCCCGGACTGCGGGGTCGGCAACTGAGTCGACCGCTCAGAGCGACGTCGGTCCGACGCGGAGGGGGGAATCTCCGCGCCGGACCGACGTCGTGTCGCCCCGGGTCGTGTGGGCGGAGGGGGACAGCGCGTTCAGCTCGCCCGGGGCCAGCGCGGCGCGGTGACGGGGGGAGTCACCGGCCGGCCGGTAGCGGTGGGCCGTACCCCCTGGGGGACGGCCCGCGCGGCCTGTTGCCGCGACGGCCCGGTCGCCGTGAACGGAAACGGCACGTGCACGAACGGATTGCCATGCCGGATCAACGCTTCGATCTGCCGCTCGTTGAGCCCGTGTGTCTCCAACACCCGACGCCCCCAGCGGTGCAGCCGGCACGGGTAGGAAGCGCCGTCGTTGCGGCACAGCGGCCCGGTGGGCCACTCCTCGGCGGTGTGCACGACCACCGCCCGGACCGCGAGCCGGACATCCTCCGGGGTCAGTGGTGCCGGCATCGGCACCTCACCCAGTATCTGATCGATGGGATCCGTCGACTGCTCACCAACTCGCACGGCAGGCCTCCCGCAGTTCGGCAGCGGTACGGCGGACCTACCGCACCGACATCCTCGGCCATAGGTACGGCGGACACCGGACGAAAGTTCAATTCCGGTACACGGTAAGCAGATCCTCCGCCGACAGGCCGGCGCGGACCGGCCGTCAGACGAGGCCGGCGTCGTGTACGAGCAGGGCCACCTGGACCCGGTTGTTCAGCTCCAGTCGGGTCAGCAGCCGGGAGACGTAGGCCTTCACCGTCGCCACGCTCATGAACAGCTCCCCCGCGATCTCCGCGTTGGTGTGGCCCCGCCCGAGCGCGACCGCCACCTGCCGCTCCCGCTCGCTGAGGCCGGCGAGGAGCCGCAGCGCCCGTTCGCGGCGCGGGTCCGGGCCGACCGGGCCGGGTGCGGCGGCGGTCACGTGGGCGATCAACGTCCGGGTCACCGTCGGTGAGAGCGTCGCCTCGCCCGCCGCGACCCGGCGTACGGCGCGCACGATCTCCGCCGGCGGGGTGTCCTTGAGCAGGAAACCGGCCGCCCCGGCGAGGAGCGCCCGCAGCACCTGTTCGTCGGCGTCGAAGGTGGTCAGCACCAGCACCTCCGGCGGGTGCGGTTGGGCACGCAGCGCCTCGGTGGCGGTCAGCCCGTCGACCCGCGGCATCCGGATGTCCATCAGCACCACGTCCGGGGCGTACGCGGCGACGGCCGCCGGCACCTCGCCACCGTCGGCCGCCTCGCCGACCACGGCCAGGTCCGGCAGACCGCCGAGGATCATCGAGAGCCCGGCCCGGACCAACGCGTCGTCGTCCACGATCAGCACGCGTACCGGCGGCGCAGCCGCTCCGGCCGGCCCGGTCGCGTCCGGCGGTCCGGCGGGGCTCGTCACGCCGACCACGGCAGCCAGGCGGCCAGCCGGAAGTCACCGCTGTCGTCCCGACCGTAGGCGAGCCGCCCACCGGCCAGGGTGACCCGTTCGCTGATGCCGACCAGGCCGGTGCCGGCACCCGGCAGGGTGCCGCCGGCCGGTGAACCGACCGGCCACCGGTTGCCGATCGCCACTGTCAGTCCTGCGCCCGGCCCGCCAGCCACGTCGACGGTGACGGCCGCGCCGGCCGCGTGCTTGCGGGCGTTGGTCAGCCCCTCCTGCACGATCCGGTACGCGGCCCGACCCAGCGCCGCCGGCACCTCCCCCGGGCTGGCGACGCTGTCGCTGACGTTGACCCGCACCCCGGCCGACCGCGACTCGGCGATCAGCGCCGGCAGATCGGCGAGGGTGGGCTGCGGCGGCTCGGGGGCGTCGCCGGCACCGTCGTCCTCGGCGCGCAGCACCCCGATCACCTCGCGCAGGTCCTGGAGGGCGGCGTGTGCGCTGCCCCGGATCACCCCGGCGGCCCGCGCCACCTCCTCGGGCGGCGCGTCCGGGCGGAACTCCAGCGCACCCGCGTGCAGGCTGAGCAGCGAGATCCGGTGGGCCAGCACGTCGTGCATCTCCCGGGCGATCCGGGTGCGTTCGAGGTGGCGGGCCTGGGTGACCCGCAGTTGCTGCTCCGCCTCGGCCCGCTCGGCCCGCTCCCGCAACGACACGATCAACTGCCGCCGGGCCCGGACGAACATCCCCCAGGCCAGCACCGCGAAGCTGAGCACCACTCCCCAGGACGCGGTGAGCCAGTACGACATGTTCGGGTCCGGGCGCAGCCAACTGAAGACCATGTTGGTGACGAGGCCGGCACCGGTGACCGCGATCGCAATGGCGGTCCGCCGGTGCACCACCACAGTGAAGTAGAAGATCAACAGCGGGACCGCTGACGCCATCGAGAACAGGGTTAGCGGCGTCGTGGCCACCATCAGCCCGAGCGGCCATCGGCGGCGGCACCAGAGGAGCCCGCAGCAGACCAGCCCGATCAGCGCATCCGCGCCGGTCATCCAGTCGTGCGGCAGCGGGGTCGTGATCGCCGGGTCGGGCGACAGCGCGTCGGCGGTGGCGAACAACACCCAGACCACGGAGATCAGGAACGCGAGGCTGTCCACGATCCAGTCCCGGGTGGTTCGGCGCGGACGCGTCCGCCCACGCTCAGCCGGCACCACCAGCTCCCCTGGCAGCAGCCAGGGGTGCTCCGGGACGGCGATGCTGGTCACGACGCCATGCTAGGCAGCCGACGGGCGACACGACCAGCTACCAAAGTCGAGATCCGATGATCGACCAAGGTCGAGACGACACCGACCGGTGGCCGCAGCGGATGGCCGGGCGGCGCGGGCAGGCTCAACCGCATGATCACCGTGGAGAACCTGACCAAGCGGTACGGGCCGCACCCGGCCGTGGACGACGTGTCGTTCCAGTGCGAGCCTGGCACCGTCACCGGCTTCCTCGGACCCAACGGGGCCGGCAAGTCGACCACCATGCGCATGATCTGCGGGCTGACCACGCCGACCGCCGGCCGCGCCACCGTCTCCGGACACCCGTACCGGGAACTGCCCAACCCGGGGCGGGAGGTCGGGGTCCTGCTGGACGCCTCCGCCCAGCACGCCGGGCGCACCGGCCGCGAGGCGTTGACGCTGTCCGCGTACACGATGGGTCTGGACCGGCGCGAGGTCGCCGCGAAGCTCGACCTGGTCGGGTTGAACGCGGTGGCCGCGAAGCGTCGGGTACGGGCGTGCTCGTTGGGCATGCGCCAACGGCTGGGGCTGGCCCACGCGCTGCTCGGCGACCCCCGGGTGTTGATCCTCGACGAGCCGGCCAACGGCCTGGACCCGGAGGGGATCTTCTGGATGCGCGGGCTGCTGCGTGACTTCGCCGACCGGGGCGGCACCGTGCTGCTCTCCTCCCACCTGCTGCGCGAGGTGGAGGCGGTCGCGGACCGGCTGGTGGTGATCGGGGGCGGCCGGATCGTGGCCCAGGGCGACAAGAACGAGCTGCTGGCCGGGGGAGGCACCGTGGTTCGCGCCCGCGACGACGCGGCGCTGCGTCGGGCGCTGGAGGCGGCCAACCTGAGCGCCGCCGACAGCTCGGAAGGCCTGCTCGTGCAGGCCGACGCCGAGGCGGTCGGCCAGGCCGCGGCCGATGCCGGCGTCGCGCTGGCCGAGCTGCGACCCGCCAGCGGCGGCGGCCTCGAACAGCTCTTCCTCACCCTGACCGCCGGCGAATCGACCAAGGAGGCCGTTCGATGACCACCACCACCGCGCCCGCCGCCGGCGCCGTCGCGCCCCGGCAGCACTCCCCGGTACGCCGACCGTCGCTGCTCCGTCTCAGCGCCGTCGAGGTGCGCAAGCTCGTCGACACCCGGGCCGGCCGCTGGCTGCTGATCACCATCGGCCTGGTTACCGCCGCGATCGTCACCCTGCAACTGATCTACGCGAAGGACGCCGACCAGACCTTCCTCAACTTCTTCGTCCCCTCGCTGCTGCCGGTGTCGGTGCTGCTGCCGGTGCTGGGCATCCTGTCGATCACCAGTGAGTGGTCGCAGCGCACCGCCCTCACCACGTACGCCCTGGTGCCCCGCCGGGAGCGGGTGGTCGCCGCGAAGCTGATCGCCGTGTCGCTGACCGCGCTTGCCTCGGTGCTGGCCAGTCTCGCCGTCGCCGCCGTCGGCACGCTGGTGGCATCCGCCACCGGCGGGGCGGGCACCTGGCAGTTCGACTGGTCGCTGTTCCTCAACGCGGGGATCCTCCAGGTCACCAGCGTGTTGATGGGCGCCGCCTTCGGTCTGCTGCTGCTCAACCCGCCGCTGGCGATCGTCGGCTACCTCCTGCTGCCCACCCTGTGGGGGGTGCTCGGCGAGATGGTCAAGCCGCTGCGCGGTCCGTCCGAATGGCTGGACACCAGCAAGACCATGGAACCGTTGTTCAGCAGCGACGCCGTCACCGGCGGGCAGTGGGGGCGGGTAGCGGTCTCCCTGCTGGTCTGGATGGTCCTCCCGCTGGCCGCCGGCCTGTTCCGGACCCTGCGCCGCGAGGTGTCCTGACCATGGAGATGGCCAGCTACCGTCCGCGCACCGTGGTCAGCGGCGGCCCGCTGGAACTGGCGGTCCTGTGGGGTGGCTTTCCGCTGCTCGGCGCGGGCGCCGGGTGGCTCCTCGCGGCGGCGACGGGCTGGCTCGCCCGGCTGCCGTGGGTGCCGTTCGGCGACCTCATCGAGTGGTTGGACCGGCTGCCCGAGCCGCAGGCCACCGCCGGCACCATCGGGGTGGGTGTCCTGGCCGGCCTGGTCATCGCCGGGATCGGCACCGCAGAACGGTTGATCGTCACCGTCGACGGGGCGCAGGTCCAGCTGCGCCGCTCCGATGAGAACCGGACCATCGCCCGGGGCGACACCCGGGTGGTCTTCCTCGCCGACAAGCACCTGGTGATGCTGGACGCCGACGGCGCGGAACTCGTCCGGGAGTCGACGGACCTGCCGGCGGCCCAACTGGCGGCGGCGTTCCGAGAGCACGGCTGGGGCTGGGCGGACGACGACCCGCACCGGTCGGCGTACCGGCTGTGGGTTCCGGACCTGCCCGGGTTACCGGCCGGCGCGGACGCGCTGCTGCGGGCCCGGGGTCGGGCCGTTGAGCGGGACCGCCGCGACGACGCCCGGGAGTTGCGCCGCGAGCTGGGGCAGATCGGGGTGGTGCTGCGCGACGAGGGCAAGCGGCAGTACTGGCGGTTGACCACCAGGGCACTCGCTCCCGGGCCGGAGCGGCCGACTTCGGCCGAGCGGGAGCCGGACGGGCGGTAGCGTCTGTCCCAGCAGACCCTGGGAGCCGCGCGATGACCGAACAGCAGCCGTACCGGGTGGTGTCCCGACACCCCGGTTTCGAGCTGCGTCGGTACCCCGCCCACCTGGTGGCCGAGATGCAGATCCAGGCGTCGTTCACCCGGGCGCCGATCGAGGCGTTCCGACCGCTGGCCGCGTACATCGGTGGCGCCAATCGGGCCCGGCACCCGATCGGCTCCGCCGCGCCGGCGTTCGCGGCGGCCAGCGGCTCGGAGAAGATCGCCATGACCGTGCCGGTCGTGCAGATCGAGGGTGAGTGGCCGGGCGCGTACCTGATCCAGTTCGTCATGCCGGCCAGCTTCACCGCCGCCACAGTGCCCGAGCCGGTGGACGCCCGGGTGCGGATCCGCGAGGTTCCGGCGCGGCTGGCGGCGGCGATGCGGTTCTCCGGGCGGTGGACGGAGCAGGCGTTCAGCCAGCGGGCCACCATGCTCGGCCGGTCGGTGACCGCGGCCGGGCTGCAACCGACAGGTGCCATCCGGTACGCGCGCTTCGACCCGCCGTGGAAGCCGTGGTTCCTGCGCCGCAACGAGGTGGTGCTGCCGGTCGTCGAGTGAGTCAGCGGAGCTGCCGACGGTCCTCGACGCTCGGCCGCGCCAGCAGCACCGCCATTCCCAACCCGGCGAGCAGCCCGACCAGGGAGACCAGTAGATCGGAGTCGGCGGCGTTGATCGGGCTGTTGCCGGCCAGCGCGGTGAACGCCGCGCCGATCGGCATCAGGATCATCATGGGGATGGCCGTGGCCACCAGGAACACCACCGGACCCACGAGCGCGATGAGCGCGGCCAGGGCATGGTGCCGCCAGATCGGCCGACCGCCCGGCCAGTCCCAGGCCAGCAGTGTGACTCCGGTGAGCAGCACCGCCCCCAGAGCGGCCTCCGGCAGGAGGCGTGTGCCGGTCGCTGTGGCACGGACCCACCCGACGCCGAGCAGGGCCACCACTGTGAGGCCGGCCGCCAGCCCGACGCGAACCCGGGTCCGCGCCGGAGCCGCAGCCAACGCGGCACCGACGGCCAGGGCCACCAGCAGCGCCGCCGTGGCCAGCGCACCCTGGTGCAGTTCCGGCTCCCGGTCGGTCGGTGACTCGATTCCGGCCGCCACCAGCGTCAGGACCCCGGCCACGCAGGCCGCGCCGGTCAGCACCCGCCGGTCGGTGGCCGGAGTCGCGCCGCGCTCCCGTGCCGACTGCGTATCGGGCTCCCACAATGGCGGCACGGCGCGCTCCCACCAGAGCAGCAGCGCCGCGACCACGCCGAGCACGGCGTAGCCGGCGACGGCGAGGCGCACGGTCGCGTCGACGCCGATCAGGTCGGCCCGGTCGACAGCCACGTCGGCCGCGATCCAGCAGCCGCCCAGCACCACGGCCGGGCCGCTCCACCGCATCTGCCCCCGCCCGGCCAGCACCAACCCGAGCGGCACCGCCATGATCGCCATGAAGCGCAGGTCGCGCGCCCAGTAGGCGTTGTTGCCCGGCAGGTGCTCCGACCACGGGCCGAGCGGCTCGGTCAGCGGCTGCCACGTGGTCATGCCGTACGCCCAGAGCGCGACGGCGGCGGCGGAGAGGAGCAGCCCGACCGGGCGCGCGAATCGCATCCATCGACGGTAGCTGGCCCATCGTCCGCGCGGGGGGCGCTGTCATCCGACGAGTACGTCTACGGGGCGCTGCGCGCCGGGGCCAGCGGGTTCCTGCTCAAGGACACCCCACCGGCGGACCTGCTGACCGGGATCCGGGTGGTCGCCGCCGGGGAGGGACTGCTCGCGCCGACGGTGACCCGCCGGCTGATCGACGAGTTCGCCCGGCAGCCGGAGCCCACCCGGCCGCTGCCCCGCCAGCTCGACGGGGTGACCGATCGGGAACGGGAGGTCCTCGCGCTGATCGCCCGGGGCCTGTCCAACGCGGAGTTGGCCGCGCACCTCAACCTCAGCCAGGCCACCGTCAAGACGCACGTCGGGCGGCTGCTGACCAAACTGGCGGTACGCGACCGGGCGCAACTGGTCATCGTCGCGTACGAGACGGGCCTGGTGGGGCCGGGCGGCCTACGCTGAGCCGGTCGTCCACACCCGAGGAGGAGCCATGACCCGTTACGTCGCACTGCTGCGCGGGGTGAACGTCGGCAGCACCCGGCTGGCGATGGCCGACCTGCGCCGGATCGTCACCGACCTCGGGCACGAGGACGTCGAGACGTACCTGCAGAGCGGCAATGTCGCCTTCGGCAGCTCGGTGCGCGACGCGGAGAAGCTGGCCGCCGGCATCGCGCGGGCGCTGACCGACGAGCTGGCGTTGACGGTGCCGGTGCTGGTGCGCAGCGCCCGGGAGTTGGCGGCGATCGCCGGCGGCAACCCGTACGCCGACCGGGAGGACGACCCGACACGGCTGCTGGTGGCCTTCCTCGCCACCGCACCGGAGAAGTCCACAGCGGATGCCCTGGCCGTGCCTGGTGGCGAGAACGTGTCGTTCACGGTGACCGGCCGTGAGGTGTTCCTGCACTACGTCGACGGCGGTTACGGGCGCTCGAAGTTCACGAACGCGTACCTGGAGAAGAAGCTCGGCGTGGTGTCCACCTCCCGCAACTGGAAGTCGGTGCGGGCCCTGGCGGAGATGGCCGCCTCCTGACCGGGTGGGGCCGCGGCTCGGCGACCCCCACCGACGCTGCTCAGAAGTGGTACGCGGTCTCGTACTCGGGCACCAGCACCCGGCTGCGCGGCGAGATCCGACGCACCGCCGCGATCATCTCGTTGAGCCGGGTGCGGTCGGTCGGGGCGACCGGCGGCGGGTTCTGCAACGCCGTCTCGAAGTTGTCGTAGTGCACCGGCACCACGACCTTCGGGTAGTCCAGCCCGGCCAGCAGCCGCGGCAGGTAGTCGCCGGTGGTGGTGGCGTTCTGCATGGCGACCATCGCCACGTCGGGCGCGAGGCCGGTGAGGTTCCGCTCGGCGACGTCACTGGCCCCGGTGAAGTAGACCGACGGTCCGCCGTCGACCCGCAGCAGGTAGCCCAGCGTGTCGCCCTCCGGCAGGTCGGCGATGGTGGCCGGCTGCGGCGGCGGGCTCACCCGAACCCCGGGAAAGGCCACCGAGTACGACGGGTTGCGGCTGTGCAGCGAGCCGACCACCTCGACGCTGTGGTCGCCGAAGTCCAGCACCTCCCCACCCTTCACGGCGCTGAGCTGCGTCGACGGCACGTCGTAGGCCAACCCCAGGTGGTACGCGGTCAGCGTGCCGAACACCCGCGCCCCGGTGCGCTTGGCGATGTACGGCACGTCCATGAAGTGGTCCCAGTGGGTGTGCGTGACGAGCACCGTCGTGGCCCGGTCGACCCGCGGGTCGATCACGTCGGTGCGCACCGTCAACGCGGTGTCGGTCTTGAACGCCCCGGTGAACAGCCCGGTGTCGATCCGGCTGAGGAACGGGTCGACGAGGACGGTGCGGTCGCCGATGTCGACGCGCCAGCCGGCAGTACCCCACCAGCGAAAGCTGACCGCGCCCTTGCGGCGAGCGGTCGGCCCGGGGGCTGCGGCGGTCGAGGGCGCGGCCCGGGCCGGGGTGGCGACGCCGGCGGCGAGGCCACCGGCGGAGACCAGGGCGGTGGTGGCGGCGGCGTCGCGCAGGAAGCGTCGGCGGTCGAGACTGGGCATGCGGATGTACTCCCCGTGGTCGGGTGATGTGTCGACCACGAGCCAACCAGCGGCACCCGGCCGTGGTCCAAGATCAAGGGCCGTCGACTTCGATACGCCCCCGGATATCGGTGCTGCTCAGCAGGGGTACGGCGGCGCTCGGCGGGTCGCGAAATCAGTCGCCGCGCAGCGCCTCGACGGCAGTGCGGGCGGCCTCCCCCATCGCCAGGTCCACGTCGATGCGGCGCGGGGTCAACTGTTCGGCGCGGGCGAAGACGGCGATGGCGTACCGGCCACCGTCGGGGTATTCGGCGACCCCGGCCTCCAGGTGGAACCCGGGCAGGGTGCCGGTCTTTCCGGAGACCCGGACGCCGGGCGGGAAACCGGCGGCCAGCCGGGTCCAGAAGATCTGCCGGGCCATCCAGGTGCGGACCATCGCGCAGGCCGCCGCCGGCCCGGCCTCGTCCCGCCAGATCAGCGTGAGCAGCCGGGTGATCTCCCGGGCGGTGCTGGACGTGGTGTGCGCGGGGTCGAAGACCCGCATCGCCCGCACCCGGTCCGCCGGCAGCGTGGGGAAGATCCGGGCGAACTCCGCCTCGGTCCGGGCGCCCACGTCGGCGAGCATCATCTCGACGAGTTCCCGAGGGCCACCGAGGACGCGGGTACGGGTCAGCCCCAGCTCGACGGCGAGCATCGGCAGCAGGTCCGGGCCGACCCGGCGCAGCAGCAGGTCGGCGGCCGTGTTGTCGGTGACCGACATGGCGAAGTACGCGAGGTCGCGCAGCGACACCTCGGCGTCGTCGTCGCAGCCGGCCAGACCCCACCCACCGAGCCGGTCGGCGGCGGTGACCAGCACCCGCTCGGTCGGGTCCAGCTGACCGGCCTCGACCTGCCGGGCGAACTCCAGCACCAGCAGGATCTTGAAGATCGAGGCGATCACCACCTGCTCGTCGGCCCGCACCCCGACCTCCCGAAGACCGCCGCCCTCGACGGCGTCCAGGTCGACGGCGTCCAGGTCCACGACGTGCAGGCTGGCCGTCACCCCGACTGCGGCGAAGATGGCCCCGATGCGTTCCTCCACGTCCACGCCAGCACGGTAACCAGTGCCGCCCCGGTGGCGCTGGCGTAGGGTCCCGGCCGTGGATCTGCTCCGGCATTTGCGGCACTTCGTGGTGGTCGCACACGAACTGCACTTCGGCCGGGCCGCCGAACAGCTCGGGATGGCCCAGCCGCCGCTGAGCCAGTCGATCCAGCGGCTGGAACGGGAGCTGACCGTCGAGCTGTTCGACAGGTCCCGCCGCCAGGTGCGCCTCACCACCGCCGGTGAGCTGCTGCTCGGCGAGGCGGAGGAACTGCTCGCCGGCGAGGGTCGACTCCGCAGCCTGATGGGGCAGATCCGCGCCGGTGAACTGGGCGTACTCCGGGCCGGGGTGCCGCCGGAGACGCCCGCCGTGACGTTGCGCTCGCTGCTGGACGGGCTCGCCACCCGGGCGCCCGGCCTGGACGTGGAACTGCACGAGCTGACCACCGCCGAGCAGGTGCGGATGCTCACCGAGCGGACCCTGGACGTGGGGCTCGTCCACCACCCGGTGGCGGCGGACGGGCTGCGCTTCGGCGCCCCTGTCGACGTACCCCTGGGGGTGCTGCTCCCGCGCACCTCGCCGCTGGCCCGCGGCCGCGAGGTGACGCTCGCGTCGCTGGCCGGTCTTGATCTGGTGGCCGCTCCCCGCGCCACCGCCCCCGGCTGGCACGACCACCTGCTGTCCGTGTGCCGGCAGCACGGTTGGCGCCCGGACCGGGTGCGCCCGGCCCGCAACCCGGAGTTCCTCTGCGGGCTGGTGCTGGCCGGCGGCGGGGTGGCAGTGGAACCGGCGGCTGTGGCCCGCCGGGAACCCCGGATGGCCTGGCGGCCGATCACCGACGCGCCGCTGGCCAAGCGCACCTCGGCGGCCTGGCCGGACCGGTCGGCGCACCCGGCGGCGGCGATGTTCGGCCAACTCGCCGCGGAGGTGCTGGCCGACGCCGAGCCCACGGTGCCCGCGCCGCCCGTGACGTCGGTGCCGGCGGCACGACCGTGGCCGGTGCTGTTCGACACGACCGGGTGATCCGGTCCGCCGTTGCGTTCGTCACCTCCGGTTGGACGGTGGATCGTCCACCCGCCCGGGTATGGATGACAGGTAACGAAGACGCGAAGGAGCCGCAGTGGCAATCACGATTCCCGACATCAGCCTGAACGACGGCACCACCATTCCGCAGCTCGGCTTCGGGGTGTTCCAGATCGAGCCGAAGGACACCGCCTCGGCGGTGACCACCGCCCTCGAGGTGGGCTACCGGCACATCGACACCGCTGAGATGTACGGCAACGAGGCCGAGGTCGGCGAGGCGGTACGGATGTCCGGCCTCGACCGGGGCTCGGTCTACGTGACCAGCAAGCTCAACAACGCCTTCCACCGCCCCGACGACGCCCGCAAGGCGTTCGACTCGACCCTCGCGGCGCTGAAGATGGACTACATCGACCTGTTCCTGATCCACTGGCCGTTGCCGACCCTGTACGACGGCGACTACGTGTCGACCTGGAAGGTGCTGGAGGAGTTCCAGCGCGACGGTCGGGCCCGCTCGATCGGCGTGTCGAACTTCCAGGTGTCGCACCTGGAGCGGCTGGCCGCCGAGGCGAGCGTCGTGCCGGCGGTCAACCAGATCGAGGCGCACCCGTACTTCACCAACGACGAGGTCCGTGCCTACGGTCGCGCGCACAACATCCTCACCGAGGCGTGGTCGCCCATCGCCCAGGGCAAGGTGCTCGACGACCCGACGGTGGTCGACATCGCCGGGCAGCTCGACCGGTCCCCGGCGCAGGTGGTGCTCCGCTGGCACGTGCAGCGCGGCGACATCATCTTCCCGAAGTCGACCACCCCGAAGCGGATCGAGGAGAACACCCGGATCTTCGACTTCGAGCTGGACGACGCGGCGATGGAGCGGATCACCGCGCTGGACAAGGGCGAGGCCGGCCGGCAGGGCCCGAACCCGGACACCTTCGCCTACCTGCCCAACTGACCCGAACCGCCGGCCGCCCCGCCGACCTCAGCTCACTGTCGGTGGGGCGGTCAGGTCGAGCTGCCAGTCGTTGACCCGCATCATCCGCCCCGGCGGGTATTCGAAACCGGTCTCGCCGAGCAGCGTGAAGCCGGCCTTGCGGCACACCGCGTTCGAGGCGGGATTGTCGACCGAGGGGTAGGCGTGGGCGTAGTGCCGGTCCCGTCGGGCGCGGGCCACGTCCAGCACCGCGCGCACCGCCGCCGTGGCCAGCCCCTGCCCCCGGTACGCGGGCAGCACCGCCCAGCCCAGCTCGTACACCGGCTGGTCGCGCCACTCGCGGGCCCAGTAGCCGACGCTGCCCGCCCGCACCCCGTCGGCCAGCACCAGCGTGAACATGCAGCCCTGCTCGGCGCCCGAGAAGTGCACGTACCTGTCGTGCCGGGCGAGCACCTGCTCGTCGGTCTCCGGGCCGCCGGTGTGCTTGCGGGTCTCCGGTGAGTTGAGCTGCCGCAGCAGGTCGAGGTCGTCCTCGTGCCACGGCTCGATGCGTACCTGTGCCATTGCGCTCCCCCGATCGTCGACCCCCAGTCAAGCCGATCCCACCGACATTTCGCCCCCGAACCACGGCCCGCTAGATCGGATCTAGCGGGCGTCTGTCGTCACCTCGCGCCTTCACTGTGGAAGGGGGGTGGGCCATGGCACCGTTGCGGATCGCCGTGATCGTCGGCAGCACCCGGGAGGGGCGGGTCGGCGACCGGCTGGCGCACTGGTTCGTCGAGCAGGCCGCGCGGCACGACGACCTGACGGTGACGGTCGTTGACCTGACCGAGTACGACTTCCCGGCCACCTACCCCGCCGAGCCGACCGCGTCCATCCGGGCGTTCGTCAGCGAGGTGGGCCGGGCGGACGCGTTCGTCGTGGTCACCCCCGAGTACAACCACAGCTTCCCGGCACCCTTGAAACAAGCCATCGACTACGCGTACGACGAGTGGCAGGCCAAAGCGGTCGGCTTCGTGTCGTACGGCTGTCGGTCCACCGGCCTGCACGCGGTCGACCAGTTACGTACCGTCTTCACCGCACTGCACGCGATGACGGTGCGCGACGTCGTCGGAATCGACCTGCTCGCCGGCGAGCCGACCGCCCGGTGCACCGACGAGCTGCGACGCGACGTCGGCGTCCTGCTCGACCAGCTGCGCTGGTGGGGTCTGGCCCTGCGCGAGGGCCGGGCAGCTCGACCCTACGTCTCCTGAACACGTCCGACACGAAAGGTAAGGATCATGAGTAGACGCACCACCGGTCCGGCCATCGAGGCAGAGGGGCTCACCCGTTCGTTCGGGGACACCCGGGCGCTGGCCGGCATCGACCTCCAGGTGCCCGCCGGCACCGTCTACGGTCTGCTCGGCCCGAACGGCGCGGGCAAGACCACGGCGGTCCGGGTGCTCGCCACCCTGCTGCGACCCGACGGCGGCTCGGCCCGGGTCTTCGGGCACGACGTGGTCACCGAGGCCGACAAGGTCCGTTCCCGGGTCAGCCTCACCGGCCAGTACGCCTCCGTCGACGAGGACCTGACGGGTACGGAGAACCTGGTGCTCCTGGCTCGCCTGCTCGGCCTGCGCAAGCCGGCCGCTCGGGACCGCGCCGCGGCCCTGCTGGCCGCGTTCGGGCTGACCGAGGCGAGCGACCGCCAGGTGAAGAAGTACTCGGGCGGGATGCGGCGACGCATCGACATCGCCGCCAGCATCCTGAACACCCCGGATCTGCTCTTCCTCGACGAGCCGACGACCGGCCTCGACCCGCGCAGCCGCAACCAGGTGTGGGAGATCATCAGAGCGGTGGTGTCGCACGGCACGACGGTGCTGCTGACCACCCAGTACCTCGACGAGGCCGACCAGCTCGCCGGGCGGATCGCTGTCGTCGACAACGGCCGGGTGATCGCGGAGGGCACCCCGGGTGAGCTGAAGTCGTCGATCGGCTCGGGCACCGTCCACCTGCGACTGCGCGACCCCGCTCAGCGCCCCGAGGCGGAGCGGGTGCTCCGGGAGGCGCTCGACGTGCCGGTGCAACTCGCCGCCGACCCGGTGGCGTTGACCGCCCGCGTCGGCGAGGCCGGCACCGACCTCGACGCCAGCTCCCAGGCCGCTCGGGTGCTCGGCGACCTGGCCCGCGCCGGCATCGTGGTCGACAACTTCTCCCTCGGCCAGCCGAGCCTGGACGAGGTCTTCCTGGCCCTGACCGACCACCCCGCCGTGCCGACCGACGAGCGCGACGACGAGCTGGAGGCAGCCCGATGAGCGACACCACGACCACCACCACCGAACGGGCGCCGACCGTCTACGTCCCGTCCGCCGAGGCGCTGGCCACTGTGCTCGCGCCCGGTTCCCGACCGCCCCGGCCGAGCGCGCTGAGCGCGTCGCTCACCTTCGGCTGGCGGGCCATGCTGAAGATCAAGCACGTGCCGGAGCAACTCTTCGACGTGACCGCGTTCCCGATCATCATGGTGCTGATGTTCACGTACCTGTTCGGTGGCGCCCTCGCCGGCAGCCCGCGTGACTACCTGCAGTTCTTCCTGCCCGGCATCATGGTGACCAGCGTCGTCATGATCACCATGTACACCGGTGTCGGCCTCAACACCGACATCGAGAAGGGCATCTTCGACAGGTTCCGCACGCTGCCCATCTGGCGTCCGGCCGCCCTGGTCGGCATGATCTTCGGCGACGTGCTGCGCTACATCCTCGCCGCCGTGGTGATCCTGAGTCTCGGGCTGGTGCTCGGGTTCCGCCCCGAGGGCGGAGTGGTCGGGGCTGTCACCGGGATCGGGCTGCTGGTGGTCTTCTCGTTCGCGTTCTCCTGGGTGTGGACGTTCTTCGGGCTGATCCTGCGCAGCGAGAAGTCGGTGATGGGGGTCAGCATGATGGTGCTGTTCCCGCTGACGTTCCTGAGCAACGTCTTCGTCGAGCCGAGCACCATGCCCGGCTGGCTCCAGGCGTTCGTGAAGGTCAACCCGGTGACGCAGCTGGTGGCCGCGATCCGGGGAGCGATGAGCGGCGACTCGGACCCGTCGGCGACGATGTGGCTGCTGCTGTGGAGCGCCGGCTTCGTCCTGGTCTTCGGCACCCTAACCATGTACAAGTACAACCGCCGCTAACCCCACCCCACCCCCACCCCACCCCCCACCCCCGCCCGCGCCCCCGCCCCCGCCCCCGCCCCCGCGATCTTGCACTTTCTGTCCCGACAAGGGTGACGAATCCACCTGAACCGGCGACCGAAAGTGCAAGATCGCGGAGGGTTGGGGTGAGGTCAGAGCTGCCAGGGCAGCGGGTTGGGGGGTTGGTAGCGGCAGGTCGTTCCGGTGGAGACCGATTCGCGCAGGTGGCTCGCCAGTGTCGGGTGCCGGTCGTCGAGCTTGCGGAGCGCGTCGCGGATTCGCGCCGTCACCGTCTTGCGGGCCCGCTCGGCCTCGTCGCCCAGGCGACGGCTCCGGCCGGCGAGGCCCGCCGCGGCACGCAGCTCGTCGAGCAACGCACCCCGCTCGGCGTCCAGCTTGGACACCTTCCGGTCGTCGTCGCGGGCGGCGGCCCGGTCGATCTCCTCGTCGAGGCGGGCCAGGTGCCGCCGGTAGCGGGCCTTCGCCTCGTCGTCGAGGACCGGATCGGCGCCCATTCGCCGGGCGGCCACCAGCTCCGGCCCGGCCGCCGGGTCGAGCAGTTCGACGGCCGGCACGTCGCTGCCCGGCCGGCTGAGCAGCAGGTGCAGATCATGCAGGCCCTTGGCATCGGGCAGGTGCGCCACGACACTGTCGTACGCCAGTTGCCAGACCCGCCCGTCGCGCCGAAACTCGTACCCCTTGAACGCAGCCGCGACCGGCGCGGCACGACCTGGCGCGACAACCTGGCCCGACCCGACGGCCTGGCCCCAACCAGCAACCTGACCCAGCGAGACGGCCTGGTCCGGGTGGTGGATGTCGTGGGCTGTCGGGGCGGCGAGCCGGTGGAGCACCTGCGTCATGCCGAGGGCGGTCGCCTCCTGGACGGCGGCGGCACGCAACGCTGTCGACGTCGTCGAGTCGCCGGAGTGGCCTCGGCCGGCGAGGGCGTTCGCGAGGCCGGTGCGGGCGAGCAGCGACCAGGTTCGGGAGCCCATCCGGTCGGCGGAGTCCCGGGCGGCGGTGAATCCGGCGATGGCGTCGTCCCAGCGTTCCTGGGCGGCGTCGATCAGCGCCACCCAGTGGTCAACGGGGCCGCTGATGTCGCAGCCGAAGAGCCCCACCATCCACTCCCCACGGTGTGGGGTGAGCGCGGCCCGCGCGGCATCGCAGCGCTTCGGGTCGGCGGACGCGGCGGCGGCCTGAGCGCGGAGTCGGAGCCAGAGCGGTGACACCGGGCGCGGGTACCGGGTTGCGGTGGCCTCGATGCCGACGGTCAACCGGAGCGCCGTCTCGCCGTCGCCACGCTCCGCAGCGGTGATCGCTCGCAGCAGCTCCCGGTACGGGTAGTCGGTCGGGGCGAGCCCCTCCACGAGCGCGGCGGCCTCGGTGACCCGGCCCTGGAGCAGTAGCCGGGACCAGCGCAGGTGATGGCCCATGAAGCCGAACTCGGCGTAGCTCGGGTCGGTCTGGTCGGTGAGGAAGGCGAACCGCTCGTCGGCCGTGGCGAAGTCGCCTCGGAACGCCGCGATGATCCCGCCGTCGACTGCCGCCGCCACTCGGTGCCGGGCGAAGTCGCCCTCCCGTTCGGCGTCGACGAAGGTGACGAGCTCCTCGACGAAGCGCGGGTCGCCCAGTTCCAGCAGCGCCACCCAGCGCAGCGAGGTGGCCCACAGCTCGGTTTCCCGGTCGCCGGTCCGCCGAGCCACGGCCCGGATCTCGGCGGTGAGCGCGGCTCGGGTCGCGGCGGTGCCGAGCCCCCAGGTCGTGTCGTGGCGGGCCCAGAGGCTGAAGGTGAGCGCCTCGTCGTCCTGCCCTCGACGGGCGATCGTCTCGCTGGCGGTGATCAGGTCGGCGACCAGGGCGCCGACCGGCGCGGTGGCGTCCGGTTCGCCGATCAAGCGGCGGTACGCCTCGCGCACCAGCTCCGCCGCTTCGGTCGACTGGGCGGTGTCCACCTGGCGGGCGCGGTTGACGATGAGCGCGACCCGGGCCAGCAGCACCGGGTCGTCGAGTGACCGGGCCAGCTTGGCGGCCTCGGCCAGCAGCCTCGTGACCTCTTCCCGGTCGGCGTGGTGGTAGTGCGACTCGGCGAACTCGACGAGGATCCGCACCCGTTGTACCGGGTCTTCGACCACCTCGAGGGCTCGGCGGAAGTGCAGTGCCGCCTCGTCGCCCGCCAGCCGGGCGAACGCGGCCCGGCCGGCGGCGAGCAGCAGCGTGGCCACCCGGGCCCGGTCGAGCGCGGGGCCGGCGAGGTAGGCGTGGCGGGCGAGGTCGGCGGGGATCAGCCGGTCGGTCAGCTCCCGCAGGTCGTCGACCGCCCGGACGACCGCACCGTGCCGGGCCCTCCGGTCGTCGTCGGTCAGCCCGTCGTAGAGGGTTTCGCGGACCAGGTCGTGGGCGAAGGCGAAGCGGCCACCGCCCCGGGCGACCACCAGTCGGGCGGTCACCGCCCGATCGAGCAGCCGGTCGACCTGCGCCGCGGGTGCGGCCGCGCAGGCCGCGAGGACCTGACGGTGGAACTCGCGACCCAGTACGGCGGCGACGGTCAGCGCCTCCACCACGGTGGCGGGCAGTTGGGCGAGGCGGCGGCGCACCGCCTCCCGTACGCCGGGTGCGATGGTGCCGACCGCGTCGTCGGCGTGCCACAGCCGCGCTGTCTGTTCGACGAAAAACGGGTTGCCTCCGGTACGCCGGTGCACCTCGTCGACAAGGCTGGCCTCGGGCTCCCGGCCGGCGGTCCGGGTCATCAGTGCGGCCACCTCGTCGCGGGTGAAACCGGTGAGGGTGATCGTGGTGGCCTTCGCGACCAGCGGCATCAGCAGCGGGCGCAGGGGGTGCTCGCCCGACTCGACCTCGGCGTCGCGGTAGGTGCCGATCAGCAGGAGTCGCTCGAACCAGGTGTGCTGGGCGGCGAAGCTCAGCAACCGCAGTGAGGCCGGGTCGGCCCAGTGCAGGTCGTCGAGGACGACCACCACCGGCCGGTGCTGGGAGACGGCGACCAGGGCGGCGGTCACCGCGTCGTACAGCGCGAACGCCTCCTGGTCGGCGACGTCCGGGCCGGGGTCGACGCCTGCCCAACCGACGAGGCGACCGGCCTGCTCGCCGTCGGCGTCGGACTGGCCGAGCAGGGCTGCGAGGGCCGGCTCGGCGGACTGCCGCGCCACCGCCCAGTCGTCGGCGGAGCGCCGCAGGGCACGCAGCACCTGCACCCACGGCCAGTAGCCGGGGGCGCTGTCGGAGTCCCAGCAGGCGGCGCCGAGCACCAGCGCGCCCCGCTGGCGGGCCTCGCGGGCTGCCGACGTGACGAGGGTCGTCTTGCCGATGCCCGGCTCGCCGGTGACCAGGGCGAGACCGCCGTGGCTGGTGGTGGCGCGATCCACCTCGGCGCGCAGCAGACCTGCGGGGTGATCCCGCCCGATGATGGCGTCGCCGAAGGCGTCCATGGTTCCCAGACGGTACTGGACCTGTCCGACAGCGCGAGCGGGTTAACCGACGGACCGCCTCGCGGAGCCTCGCCCCCATCGCTCCTTATACTTCCCTACTGGGGTAGAATAGGGAGCGATGACGGAAGAAATGTACTCAGTCGAGCAGGTGGCCGACCGGCTCAACCTGCATGTGCGCACCGTGCGCGGCTACATCCGCTCGGGCCGGCTGCGCGCGGTGCGGATCGGCAAGCAGTACCGGATCACCGCCGGCGACCTCGACGCGCTCACCGGCCAGGCACCGACCGTGTCCAGCGTCGCCAGGCAGGCGGAGGTGTCGAGCATCGTCCAGGTCGACGGTGTCGACAGGGCCGCCGCCGACCGGCTCGGCACGCTCGTGCTCACCAGCGCCAACACCGGCCACGACCAGGCCAACCCGCTGCGGGTGCAGACCGTGTACGACGAGCAACGCCATCGCCTGAAGATCATCATCCTGGGGGACCCGGCCGCTACCGCCGAGTTGCTGCACCTGCTCGACGCCGTACTCAACGCCGACAACGGCCTGCTCGACCGGGAGGTCCACGATGCCTGACGAGATCCAGGAACGCGCCGGAGTGCCCGTGCTGGTCTGCGACCCCGACGGCCCGCCGGTGGCCACCGAGCAGGACGCGCTGGACCTGATCGGCGCGGCGTTCCTCGGCGCCCAGGTGGTCGCCGTGCCGGCCAACCGGCTCGACGCACGCTTCTTCTCGCTGGGCACCCGTTTCGCCGGCGACGTGATGCAGAAGTTCGTCAACTACCGGGTGCGGCTGGCCGTCGTCGGTGACATCTCGGCGCAGCTCGCGGAGAGTTCAGCGTTGCGCGCGCTGGTGCACGAGTCGAACCAGGGCGGGCAGATCTGGTTCGTCCCCGACCTCGACGCCCTCGACACCCGCCTCCGCGCCACCCGATAGCCACCTCAGCGGTCGGGCACGACTGCCATCTCCACCGCGTCCGGCTCCACTCCCCTGACCCGAGCCTGCTCGGCCGCCCACCGGAGGTAGGCCAGCCACTCCTCGGATGACCAGCCGTTGCGGCGGCCGACACCCGCCTCGGCCGGGAGCAGGCCGGCCACCAGGCGGTCGAGGATCAGAGGCTGCACACCGCCCGCCCCGCGCCGGTAGCCGGCGAAGTAGAGAACCTTCGTGAACAGGCCCGGCCCCAACCACGGCAGACGAGCGTGGTCGGGGTCGCGGAAGCGGCGGTACGCCGTCCGCAACGCCTCCTCGTCGGGCGCGGGCGTGGACATCTCTTCCAGCGCGTACGCCAGGCGTCTGCCCTCGGGGTCGGCGTCGAGCGACCTGGCGGCGCGCCACGGGCCGTACCCGATGGGGCCGTAGGCCCAGGCCAGCACTGCCGTCAGCAGTTGACGTGGGCTCGCGGACCCCGCGCGGTACGCGTCGGCCACCGCGAAGACGTCGCGCCGCCACAGCTCCCCGTCCGCTGACAGGGGGTCGGGCCACGCCTCCGGTGGTAGCCCCGCCCGCCAGCGGTCGACGTTGACGGTGGCCGGGGCCCGCTCGCCCGGTAGCACCAGACCTTCGGTTGTCTGCACTGTCGCCTCCCACAGATCACGCGCTCGCGGAACTCCGTGGTTCGGACGCTATGGTCGGTCGCTCTTACCTACCGCCCGCTGACGGCAAATCGCGGTATCGATTGCAGGGGCGTCTGCCTTCCGGCCGGCCAGCATCCGGCCGGGTCGTGAACGTCGCACGGTTGACCTACGGTGCTCCCGTGCTTCCCCGAAACGTGAAGATCCTCGATCAGGTCCGCGCCGAGGCGCTACGCCGCGACATCCCCGCCGCCGACGTGGAGCGCTGGCTGGGGCTCGCCCGCCCGTCTGCCCTCCTGACACAGGGAGGTGACGGGCTGGTCGTGGGCGCCATCCGTGGACCCGTGATGCTTCCGGCCGACGCCGAGGACCCCGAATTCCCCTTGATCGCCACCATCGACTGCGCTGCCCTTCCGGCAGACGTGACCGATCTTCCACTACCGTCCGACGGCCAACTGCTGCTGTTCGGCTGGCCCGAGGAGAGCGGCTGGGGCGAGGTGAGGTACGTGCCGGCAGGCGTGGCTGTCGAGGAGCGGGAGCAGTATCCGCCGGACTTCCCTCCGGACGACGAGGAGTTCGCCGAGGTCTACGCGGAGATCCCGCAGGGCGATCTGCATCTCACCGCAGACATCTCTCTGCCCTACGTCAAGACGATACCTGGGCCCCCGTGGTCTCCGCCGCTGCCGGGAGATCCTCCGTTCGAAGAGATGACCGAGGTGTGGAAGGATGTCCTGGGCAAGGTGCCGGACGGCGCCTTCTCCTTCGGAGGCTGGACGACGCCGCTGCTGTTGGGCGGCTACGGCACCGACTGCAACGGTTTCAACCCCGCGTGGTTGGGCGCCAACCCCTCGGGCCGGTCCGGGCACGACGGGTCGGTGCGCGGTGGTGGGGGGCCACCCGACCACGGTGACTGGGTTCTGCTGGCCGAGTTTCACGGCGGCAGACAAGGCGGCGCGAGCATCCACTGGGTGATCCAGCGTGCCGACCTGAAGGATCGACGCTTCGACCAGGCCAGGGTCCTCGTCTACTGGAATCCGTGACTCCGCTCGCGGAGAGTTCCGCGTTTCGGGCGTCAGGACTAGGTTCTGTCTCGTAGATCTTGGTGGTCGGGGACGGCGCGTAGCCAGTCAAGGGTTTCGACCAGGTCGAGGGTGGCCTGGAAATGGGTGGCGA
>NZ_JBITGE010000047.1:0-42783 GCF_044456785.1 Micromonospora sp. NPDC050795
TCCATCGATCACTGAGCGTAGACAACTCTGATGATCGATTCCCGTGCCTGCTTGCTACATCGGAGTACCCGCCTGTCCGGATCTTGGACGCCTACTGCCGGTCGCTCTTAGCGACGGTTGTTCCTCTTGCTCAGCAACACGACCAGGCCGACAACGAGCACGGCGGTCACGGCGAGACAGAAGAGCACGCTGATGTGCCACGGCTTGATTGCACCCATGAGCGGGCACGGTACCGGCAGTGTCGGCTGGCCGGGATCCCGACGGCGAGAGGCTGCCGGGATCCCCACCACGACAGGACGCGGGCATCCGGACGACCACGCCGGCCAGGCAACGGTGACGCATCCCTCAGGCAACAGGCCGACCGGACGTCTCCGCCGGCGCACGCCGCTGTCTGGCGGGTGCGGCGAGGGCGTAACCGTCGTCGCGACGGACCACCATGGACAGTTCCTCCAGCAAAGACAACTTGCGCAACGCCGTCCGTACGTCGACGCCGGCGCGCGCGGAGAGCCGGTCCACGCCCATCGCGCCACGGCGGGGCAGCGCCTCCAGCAGCGACCGCGCGTCGTCGTCCAACGCGTCGGTGGCCAGCTGCGGTCCACGCACCAGCGGGGCCAGGTCCGCGCCGATCCGACCCACCTCCTCCAACACGTGCGCCACCCCGGTGACCAGCCGGACCTTGTCGGGGAACTCGCGCAGGAACTCGTGCGCGCCGACGGACATCGCCGAGGTCACCGGCCCGGGCACCACCATGGCCACCCGATCGGCGTGGACGGCTCGACGCGCGGTCTGCGTCGCGCCACTGCGCGCCGACGCCTCCACCACGACGGTGCCCCGGGTGCCTGCGGCGATCACCCGGTTGCGGATCAGGAACCGGGGCCGCAGCGGCTCGGCACCGGGCGGCCACTCGCTGACCAGCAGCCCCGTCTCGGCGATCCGGTCGAAGAGGGCGGCGTTGCCCATCGGGTACGGACGGTCGAGCCCGCAGGCGAGCACCGCGACGGTCAGACCGCCAGCGGTGAGTGCGCCCCGGTGGGCGGCGGCGTCGATGCCGAACGCGCCACCGGACACTATTGTCCAGTCCCGCTCCGCCAAGCCGTACCCCAGCTCGGTCGCGACGTGCTGCCCGTATCCGGTGGCCGCCCGCGCCCCGACCACGGCCACCGAACGATCCAGAGCCTCGCCGAGCGGCCAGCTTCCGCGCACCCAGAAGCACAGCGGCGGGGCGGTCTCAGCGTCGACCCGGCGGCTGACATCCGGCAGCCGCAACGCGGCCAGGCTGGCGACCTGGGCCGGCCACTCCTCGTCGTCCGGCGTGACCAGGCGGGCACCCAGTCGGTCGGCCCGCTCCAGGGCCTCCGCGGCCACTGCCCTCGCGTCGCCGGCCGCCGAGCGTGCGGCGACAGTGGTGTGCAGCCAGCCGTCCGGACTGCCCCCGTCGAGCAGCAGTTCCAGGGTTTCCACCGGACCGTGCCGTGCGACCAGGTGATGCACAGCGCGCGTGCCCGGCTCCGCCAACCAGGTCAGGGCGACCCGGGCCAGCCGTCGTTCCTCCTCGGCGCTCACGTCGCCTCCCCCGTCCGTAGTTGAAGCGCTTCCCGGACGTCGTCCTGGTCAGGTCGGTCGCGGCCGTCGAGATCGGCGATGGTCCAGGCCATCCGGATCACCCGGTCGAAGCCGCGCGCCGACAGCGAGCCGGAGTCGAGCCGGCCCCGCAGTTCCACGGTGACCCGGGCCGGCAGCCGCCACGGCGGTCGGCGCAGGTGCGGCCCTTCCACCTCGGCGTTGAGCCGTCGGCCGAGGTCTGCCCAGCGGCGGGCCGCCGCCTGCCGGGCCGCCGCCACCCGGGCGGCGACCGTCGCCGAGGGCTCGACGCCGCCGTCGGTCGCCATCAGCTCGGCTGCCCGCACCGGCATCAGCCGTACCTGGACGTCGATCCGGTCGAGCAGCGGCCCGGAGAGCCTTCCCAGGTAGCGACGGCGAACCAGCGGCGAGCACTCGCAGTGCGCGTCGCCAGCCGGTTTCGCGCACGGACACGGGTTGGCAGCCAGCACCAGCTGGGTCCGGGCCGGATAGACGGTGCCACCCCCGCTGCGGCTCAGCTGGATGCGGCCGTGCTCCAGTGGCTGGCGCAGCGCCTCCAGCGCACCCTTGCTGAACTCGGGAGCCTCGTCGAGCGATCACCATTGACTCCGCCAACGAAGCGGCCCCGGCAGACGCGCCAACGTCTGTGATCCGGGGCCTTGACGGACACTGGAGGTCCGCCCGCCATGAGCATAGAGGCTGTCTCATGGGCGCTGAACGATGCGCCCGATGTGCCCCCGCAGTGCATGACCGTTCTGATCGGTCTCGCCAACCACGCCCACGCCAACGGCCGGGCTGCGTTCCCGTCTCAGGATCGGCTCGCCCACTACGCCCGGAAGTCTGTCCGGTCGGTGCAGCGGGACCTGACCGAGCTTGCCCACCTCGGGATCATCCGGCGTGGCGATCAGCGGCACGTCGCCTTCATCCCCGTTGACCGTCGCCCGGTCGTCTGGGATCTGGCGATGGAGCGTCGGCGGATCGTTCCCGGCTCGCTCGACCCGTTCGCCGAGCCGGCATCCGGCAAGCCGACCGAGGTCCCCGAGCCTGTGGATAACCGGGGCGACGCTCACGTCATCCCGCTCGACCGGGGCGACGTACACGACCGAGCGGCACGACGTACACGACCGAGCGGGGCGACGCCTACGTCGTACAAACCGTCCTTGAACCATCAAGAACCCTCAAGCCGCGCAAGCGCGGGAGAGTCCTCTCCGAAGATCAAGGGCAAGAAGACCTTCACCCCCCGCGCTCTCACTGGTGCCGCTCTGCCTGTCGCTGGCACCGAGCAGTGCCCGCGTCACCGGGGCAGCTCGGCTGCCAACTGCGGCCCGTGCCGTTCCGAGGCTCTGGCTGGTGGGCGATGAACGAGACCGCTGCCTACGCGCTCGCCCTGGTCCTCATCGGCGGACCCCTGGCGATGCTCGCGCCGTTCGTCATCGCTCGCCTGCTGGTCGACCAGCACGGCGACCAGGTCGCCGACCACGTCGCCCACCTCTCGGACGTTCCGAACGTCCCCACCAAGTTCTGAGGAGTCAGCCCGTGTCCCGTACTGCCATCACCTCACGGCTGACCACCGCCCTGGTTGCCCTGGTCGCCGGCTACGCATCGTTCTCCCACATCTTCAAGGTTGCTCGGCAGGCTGGCGAGCACGTCTCGGTTGCCGCCGTGCTTCCGCTGTCCATCGATGGTCTGATCCTGGTTGGCACGCTGGCGATGCTCGATGACAAGCGCAGCGGCCGGAAGCCTCGCCTGTCTGCTCGGCTGGCCGTGGCGTTCGGCATCGTCGCCACCCTTGCCGCCAACGTGGCATCCGCTCACCCGACGTGGACTGCCCGTGCCGTTGCCGCCGTTCCTCCGGTTGCCTTCCTCATCGCTGTCGAGGTGCTGAGCCGTCGAGGCAAGCTGATCCACCCTGAGCCGGTTGCCCCGGTCGAGCCGGTCACCGCTGAGCCGGTTGCCGTCGAGCCGGTTGCCCCGGTCGAGCCGGTTGCCGTCGAGCCGGTCGAGCCGGTCAAGGCTCAGCGGGTCAAGGCTCAGCGGGTCAGCGAGCCGAGCCGCAAGCCTGTACCCCGGTCGCTCACGTCGGCTGACCGGATCATGTCGGCTCACCTCGCCGAGCCAGACGCCACCCATGGCCGGATCGCTGAGCTTGCCGGGGTGTCCCTGGCGACGGTGAAGCGTTACCGCCCGACCCGCTCGGCTTCCACGGCGCAGCCTGCCGAGGCTGTCGTCAGCGAGCGCGCACCTGAGCTTGCGGGGGTGGCGGCATGACGGAGCTTGAGCGGGCTCTCCGCAAGCTACAGCGCAAGCACACGGTCTCCCGCGTGGCGTATCGGTACCTGTCTGGTCGGCCGCTCAGCGGCAAGCCTGGCTACCCGTACCGCCACCGGGGACCGGGCCGGCTGGCCGGCTGGCAACGTCAGGTGATCCGGCTCAGCGTGCCGGCTACGGCTGCACTGGCTGTGGCTCAGCCCGAGCAGGTCGGCTCACTGGTTGGCTCGGCTGCCCTGGTCGTGAGCTACCGGCTCAGGCGTCGGTTCACCATGCGCCGGTTCAACCGGGAGTACGTGACCCCGACCCTGGCTGCCCTTGCCCCGGCCATGGGTCTACAGACCGGCGTGAGCCTGCACGTTGATCCCTCGCTCGGCAACCTCACGCCCCGGCTGGCGAAGCCGCTGAGCCCGGCTGAGACGGCCGTACGCACCTGGTACGGCGAGAAGGTCGAGCCGGTCATCCGGTGGCTTCCTGAGCGCGCTCAGCGGGCAGCCTGGTCGGTGCAGCGCAAGGCTGAGCCGGTCACGTCCAAGCTGGCTGTGTTCCGCCGTCCGGTCGATGGCGACCAGGGGCCGCGTATCGAGCTGACCGCAGACACCCCGTACCTGACGAAGGAACAACGGCAGCTTGTCTCTTCCATCATCGGCAGCAAGATCCCCGTTGCCGACCTGGTCGAGTCGTGGCACCAGGTTGGCCCTCGGGTGCGTGCCGTCTGGACTGTGCGCAAGCGTCCCCCGGCCCGGGTTGGTGTCGACCAGGTAGCCGAGCACCTGCCCCGGCTGGCTGAGTGGGAGTTCTACATCGGTCAGGGTGCTGGCGATCGGCCGGTGACCCTGTCCCTGCGGGACGACTCTCCCCACCTCGCGGTGAGTGCGGGATCCGGCGCGGGTAAGAGTGTGCTTGCCGAGCTGATCGCCGTTCAGGTGCTCGCCCGTGGCGGACGGGTGGTCATCCTCGATCGGAAGGGCTCGCACCGCTGGGCGGTCGGCTTGCCTGGCGTCGACTACTGCACCAAGCCGGCGCAGATGCATGACGCCCTGGTGCGCCTCGCCGCTCTGGCCGACGAACGGAACACCCTCGCCCTGCATGCCCCGGAAGACTGGGATCCAGGCGCGCGGGTGCTGGTCATCTGCGAGGAGTTGAACGCGACCATCGGGCAGTTGGTCAACTTCTGGGCCGAGGCACGCGGCAAGGGTGACCCCAAGCGGTCCCCTGCCGTGTCGGCCCTGGCTGACCTGCTGTTCATGGGTCGCAGCGCCAAGGTCAACGTGCTGGCCATCGCGCAGATGTTGACCGCTCGGGCGATCGGCGGACCCGAGGCGCGGGAGAACTTCGGCATCCGCTGCCTTGCCCGATACACCGCGAACAACTGGAAGATGCTGGTTCCCGAGGCAGCCATGCCCCGGGCATCCCGCACCCTCGGACGGTGGCAGATCGTGATCGGTGGTCAGGCGACAGAGACGCAGGTCGCCTACCTGACCGCTGCCGAGGCTCGGGAGTTGGCTTGTCCCCGGTCCCTGGGGACATCCGAGGTCAGCGGCCTATCAAGCCCTGCCAGGGACTTCCTGACGCTGCGGCAGGCAGCCGAGGCGGGAGTCATCCCGTGGAAGCTCGACGCAGCCAAGAAGCGACTACAGCGCGGAGTCGGTGAGGTGCCTGCACCGAGGGGCAAGGACGGGAACGCCGACCTGTACGCACGTCAGGATCTCGCCCGCTGGGCAGGGACCGGAGAGAGGATCAGCCAGTGATCGAGACCATCAACTACGCGGACCACGTTGCCCACCTGGACCCGATGACCGGTGAGGGGCTGTTGGTGCTCCCGTTGGTCGCCGACGACATCGACCCGCTCGGCGGCATGGTCACCTTGCAGGCGGCCGGCTGGGACCACGCGATCAGGGATCTCAACCGGCGAGGCTGGGAACCGACCGAGGATGACGACGGCGGAACGATGCACGTCGGCACCACGGGGGACGGGCGGCCGGTCATCGGTCTGTACGGACGGGAGCCGATCACCTCTGAGCCGAGCATCGAGCAGGCGGCCGAGTCGCTGCGGGAGCTGCTTGCCGTCGCCCTGGTCGTCACCGAGTAGCCGAGCAACGAAGATGCCCCGGCACCCATCACGGGTGACCGGGGCTCTTGCTGTCGTTGGGGTGAGCCCGGTCACGAGCGCGCAACAAACGCCAGGCTGAGCCGGAATAACTCTTGAGAGGGTTCCTCGTCCGCCGGGTCAGTCAGCCTGGTCGGGTCGGTGCTCAGCGATCCAGCGGGCAACGTCTCGCCGACGCCACACCTTGCCCATGGCGAGCACGGCAACCGGGTCAGGGAAACCCTTGCTGTTCGCGATGATGCTGACCCGCTGGCGGGAGATGCCGCCGAGCATGTCTCGGATCTCCGCAACGCCGACGAGGTCCACGCCCTTGACAGTAGGCAACGACGCATGGTAACCGAGCGGCAACGCGTCACGTTGGTGATGCACGTTGTTGACGCATGCCATCCCACACCGACAGCATGTGAGCATGCCGTCACGCCACGCTCCGTCTGGTCACTGCCTGCCGATCTCCGTTGGTCACGCGCCCGTCCGTCCGATCTGGCACTGCCGCCGAGGCTGCGGAGTCTGGCCATGCCCGACTGCCCGACTGACACTGCGGGCTGTGTTCGACGGCGATCCGGTCGGGCTGTCGATCGAGATGGCCGGCTACCTGTTCGACGCGACCGGAGACCTGGTGAAGCTCAACCCTCACGAGGTGCCCGGACCTGATGCGCTGTTCATCCGGTTCATCGGGTGGACCCGTCGCAGGCTGGTCGAGTGACGGAGCAACTGCCAGGAGTGACCGAGGATCTTGTCCTATCGTTGCAGGTCAGAGCCAAGATCCACTCACCTCAACTCAGCTTCAACTACGTTCTCGCAGCTCAGAGGGGGGTCGACTGTCCACAGTGAAAATGTTATGACACCTTGCGCCGGATCGGGGCAGTTGCTGTCATAGCTGAGTGAGACACGGGTCACATACCACACAAGTTCTTGCAGGTCAAGTACCCCGCCAGAATGAGTGACCCAGGACACAGATCAACAAGTCGGCCAAACGAAGATCAACTGCCGACTTATACATGTAGGCGTAACGCGCTCCGGGCTCGGCGAACCGGTCCCGTGACGGTCCGCCCACCCTGACAACCGAACATCCTGACACCCTCGCTGGCCCGGCAACCGCCGGGCCTTGCTGTCGTCCCCAACCGGAAGGACCCCCACCCCTTGGACCTCTACGACATCGACCTGATCAAGATGGAAGACGGCACCGTGCGTACCCGGCGATCCGTCTACCCCGCCGAGATGATCGACCTGCCCCGGCGGGACGACGCCAAGCAGGATCCGTACGCCTGGCGGACCAACATCATCCGCCGCCTGTGGGTCGACTCGCTCGACGGCATGGCGGACAGCCTGGCGGACCTACGCGGCAACCAGGACTCGCACTGGTTCTGGCTGGGTGCTCACCAGTCGGACGGGCGAGCGGTGATCCGGCTACGAGGGAAGGTCAAGAGCATCCCCCGCGTGCTGTGGACCCTGCTGCGTGGCGGTAGCCCGGACACCCGCCGAGTGGTCAAGCGGACGTGTGACCATGCCGAGTGCGTCAACCCGTTCCACCATGAGCTGATGAAGCGTGGTAGCTGGCAGACGAAGGGCACAGAACCGCAGGTCAACCGATAGTGAACCAAGAGTAGGTAGAGCCGGTACACACACCGACCGGGCAGTCTGCCTGCCGTCAGGTGCTGTGAGTTCCGTGACCCCGGCCACAGCGATGGTGCCAAACGCCAAGCTGGGACCGAATAACTTGTAGAGGCTCACCGCCGAGCAGGTCGACCAGGCAGCCAGGTGACCCCGGTCACGACGGTGGCTAGAACGCCAAGATCAACCCGAATAACTTGTAGAGGCTCACCGCCGAGCAGCCCACCAGCACCACCCAGCCCGTACCCGATCAGGGGTGCGGGCTTCTTGCATTTCCCATCGATCCGTAACACACCCACCTACGACAGGAGGAACTACCCCGTGGACATCTTCACCATCAACGGCGTCGAGGTGGTCGACACCAACACCGCCGCAGCCATCCTCGGACTACAGCCCCGCACCCTGATCGCTGCCCGCTCCGAGGGTCGCCCGCACGCGAAGGTCATCAAGCACGGCGGTCGGGTCTGGTACGACCTGGCCAGCGTCTACGCGGCGGCGAGTGCGGCATGACCGAGATCCTTGCCGAGCTGCGGCACGCCCCGATCAACCAGGCCACCCGCCAGAGGTTGGCCAACCTGCTCGACCGGCTGACCAGCCTGCCCCGGTGGCAGCGCGACGGCGACGACCACCAGGAGGTGGCCGAGCTGTGAGCGAGCGCAAACCCGTGCGGCTGGCGACGGCAACGACCAGCCCGCCGTTCCGCATGACCGTCGAGGAGTGGGCAAGGGACACCGGCCTGACCGTCGAGCAGGTGCACGAGAACATCGACTCTCTGGTGGCCAAGGGGTGGCTGATCCCCCTCGCCCCCGATACGTGGATCTTGACGGTCCCGCCGGGGGACACCCCGTGACGAAGAGGAACGAGTTCGACGTGCTCGGCACCATGCGAGCCGTTCGAGGCGATGTCGAGCTGTCCGCCACCGAGAAGGCCATGGTGGTGTTCGCTGCGCTGAGGACGAACAACGGCGACGGCAAGGTCAGAGCCAGCTTGGAGATGATCGCCGAGGATGCCGGGCTCTCCCGCAAGACTGCACACCGAGCGTTCGGCGAGGATCGGCCCGAGGTGCTGAAGTACTTCCGGCAGGTTGAGCGGAGCCGGCGACGGGTCGATCTCTGGTTCAAGCTCCAGCCCGACCGGGTCGCCGAGAGGGACAGAGAGTCCCACTCGCAGCCCGAGCAGGCAGAGCCGAGAGGGACAGAGAGTCCCACTCGCGAGAGGGACAGAGAGTCCCGCTCAGAGCCGAGAGGGACTCTCTGTCCGCCGAGAGGGACAGAGAGTCCCACTGAGAGGGACACAGAGTCCCGCCATCTACCTCTATCTACCTCCTCATCTACTACAGAGATCCCCCCTCTCAGGATCTTCTTCCGGCCGAGCCAGGTCGAGGAACCCCCGTTCGACCCCTGGGCAGGGCTTGAGTAGCCCTGTGCGTCTTGCGCTACGCGCGCCGTCGCGCTGCGCTCCGGGTAGACCAGCGGCGGCGAGGAACGTCAAGACCTGGTCAACCGAATGGGCCACGAAGTGGCCACCAGCGGCTACCTGCCCTGCCTGTTGATGGCCCCTGACGGGGCCTCATCGATCTGCCGCCGATCTTCCTGCCGGTGCCCTCTGGCGCTCCGGTGCTCGGCTTCGCCCTGGACCACTGCGCCGGGAAGCCAACCCCCACCGATCACCTTGCCGGCGACAGCCGGCGCTCACCCATGCCCACGAACAGGAGACCCGTCCCCGTGTCCGAGCAACCCAAGCCGGAGAAGTTGACCAAGGCCGAACGGCTCGCCCGTGAAGCTCTCGCACAGCAGCGATACGCCTGCGCGTTCGACATCAAGCACCGTGCCGCCGATCGGCTCGCCCGGCTGACCGCTGATCCCACCTCCACTGCCGAGGAGATCCGCCAAGCCGTCGATGACTTCGAGCAGGCGAGCAGGAACCTTCTCACCGCTCGTTCGGCCACTGGACCGGACGGCACCTGGTGACCATCCCCAACCCCCGACAGGAGAACACCCTCCCCGTGTCTGAGACCTTCATCCGCACCCGCACCCGCAAGCGTGACCGTTCGATCCGTCCCAACCGGATGTGGAACGCCGAAGGCATGATCCTGCCGACCCTGGTTGTTCAGGTGCTCACCAACGCCCACGGCGACCGCTTCCACGTCTACGCCCATCCCGACCAGACTGGCGACTCTCGGCCCGAGGTGCTTCCGGCGATCCGGGTTCGGTCGAAGGCTGCTCCGTGGACCCATCAGGGCCGGATGTTCGGACGGTTGACCGTCGTCACGTTCACCCCGGACGGCATCCCGCCGATCATCGACCCGCTCACCCTGGTCGACCCGCTGACCGGCGATGTGCTGCCTGAGTACATGGCCGGCATCCCCGGAGTGTCGTTGCGCCTACGCGCTCTCGCCGATGAGCCGGTCATCCGTGCCGGCGACCCCACCAAGTCGAGCTACAGCGCGGTCTACTGGTCCGCCGTGGCGACCATCGGGGATGCCCAGTGAGCGGCTACCTGAGCCCGCGTCTGCGGCGTCTCATCGCCAAGGCCGACGAGCTGTACCCCGACGACGAGCACCAGGCCGACGAGGTGAACGGCGACCAGGCGGACGACGACGAACCGGCCACCCCGGAACACCTGTCCGGCGGGATGGACCCGCACGACACCGGCGGCACCTTCGGCCCCGACCAGTGGGCCTATCACCGGGCGATCGGAGCGAACCGGCCGCGTAGCCGGTACTGACCAGCACGACCAGCACCAACCGAACACGCACCACCACCCAACCGGGGCCGGCAACCATGTCGGCCCTTCTTGCTGCCCGGACTCGGGCACCCACCCAAGGAGTAACCCAGTGGCGAACGCTGCCAAGAAGACGAACACCACCACCACCACCGACCCGGTTGCCGACGCTGCGCGGGTACTCGCTGATGCGCGGGAACTGCTGGTCATCCGTGAGGCTGACGCCGAGCAGGCCACCGAGGGCGAGTTGGTCGTCAAGTCCCGGCTCAACCAGGGCGACGCCGACGTAAAGGCGGACGACATCATGCGGGCACGGTTCGAGGTCGAGCGGACCGCCGGCCTGGTCAACGCGGCCAAGGGTGCGATCAACGCCGCCGAGCGTGCCCTGTCTGCCGCCATCGCCGAGCATGAGCCGCACCTTGCCGAGCGGGTTGCCGAGTCCATCCGCACCAACGGTTGGGGCTGGGGCCTGCACGGCGTTTCGGTCCACCTCGGCAAGCCGACCAAGGATGCCCCGTCCCCGTCCGTTTGGGCGTACCAGGACAAGCCCGCGACGGCCGACAAGTCCGGTGCCCTGTCCGGCTCGGTGAACCTGGTCATCGTCACCCCCGATGGCGCGCACATCGAGGACGCTCGCACCATGATCAGCGGCGCGCAGGAGTTGGCCCGCAAGGGTGGCGGCGATGTGGACGCGTACGCCGGTCCGCACGGGCAGGGGACCTCGATCAGGCTGACGTTCCGTGGTCTGCGTGCCGGCATCCCCGTCCTGCCGGTGGGGCAGATCGACCCGAAGGACGCTCCCTGGTCCCTGCTCCGTCAGGTCATCGACGAGGGTCCGAAGGACTGGCGGCGGACCGGCAGCCTGGGCCGGCGCGAAGTCATGCCGACCATCACCGGCAGCGTCAGGGACGCCGAGCTGTCGAGCAGCGAGGTTGACGGCCGGGACCTGGTCCGGGTCATCGACGGAACCATCGTGATGTTCGCCGTCAACCGGGACCACTTCGACCGGGTTGCCGCCAGCATGGCGGGCAACTGGTCTCCCGGTGTCGGGGCGTTCGTGTCGGTCGAGGTGACCGGCTGGACCACGCGTGAGGTCCACAGCCCGGGTCGGGCGTACGGCATCGAGACGACCGCCCGCGTCCGGCTGACCATGCGGGCTCGGGTCGCCCGCTGACCGAGGGATGACAGGGGCGGGAGGTCCGCCCCGCCCCCCATCCTCCGGCGACAACATGACGAACAACGAACACCCCAACCAGGGATGCATGGTCTACCACTGCACCCGCCCCCACCTTGCCCGAGGGCTGTGCGGGACTCACTACGCGCGCCGTAGGCGCAACGGGCATGCCGCCCTACTCATCGGCCAGGAGCCGAGCGACAACCCGACCTGTGTCGACTGTGGTCGGCCCGTGCCGATCAAGAGCGGCAGGGCTTCCAAGTTCTGCTGCGGCTACCACCGGAACCGATGGCAGCGCATGCAGCGCAGAGCAACCCGCTCAGATCAACGCTGACGGCCGAAACCACCACACCCACACCCATGCAGGGGTACGCAGCCTCAGCCTGTCTCAGGGCTTCTGAGCGGGTTGCGTGCCCCTGCTGGTCATGAGCTACAGGAGTTGAACAGAGTGAACGACACCACCATTGACAAGGCGACCGAGCGAGCGTGCCAGCACTGCGGCGGCACGATGGAAGGCAAGCGACCGCAAGCCATCCACTGCGGCGACCGTTGCCGGGACCAGGCTCGACGGCAGCGTGAGCGGGAAGCCAGGCAGGCCAACCCGCGACCCGGGAAGCCTCGGACGACCAGCCGGCCGAGCCGGCAGAAGCACAAGCCGGGCATGCGGTACGGGAGCCTGGTTCTGACCGAGCGCACGGAGCGACGCGACGGCGACGGGTACGCGCTGTTCCGCTGCGACTGCGGGAACGTCAAGGATCTCCGCATCAGCAACGTGGCCCGGAGCGTCACGATCAACTGCGCCGACCGGGCGAACCATCCCGACCCCCGGCGCAAGGCCGAGCTGACCTACGACGGCGCGCACTACCGGGTGAGGGGCGAGCGAGGCAGCGCCAGTCAGTACCTCTGCCGATGCGGCAACCAGGCCGAGCAGTGGGCGTACTCGCACGCCGACTACGACGAGCAGGCGATGGCCGAGGGTCGCGAGGCTGGCAAGCCGTACAGCACCAACCCCGACCACTACTCCCCGATGTGCCGTGGCTGTCACGCCCGGTTCGACAACGCACACCGCCGGATGGCTGGTGGCCCGCTGTCCCTAGTGCACGTCGCGTTGTTCATGGCGACCACCGACGAGGCCGACGAGGTGACCCCCGCATGATCCCTGACGATGCTGAGCGCATCCGCCGATGGGGAGCCGACCTGTGTGGATGGTGCGAGGGGGAGTTGCCTAGGGATGCCGCGTACCTGCGGGAGTTCTGCTCCGACCGATGCCGACAAGCGAACCACCGCGCGATGAAGCGAGCCGGGCTGCGGTAGATCCGGCCCTGTCACGTCGACCTCCCCGGGGTCTCCCGCATTTCTGGGCACCTCACACCTCGGGGGTCGGCGTAGCCGGCGATCCCCCCGGCCAGACAGGGCTATCGGATGGCTATGCACCCGCCTGCATGGACATGTCACATCGACCTTGGGACTGGGGCGCGATGGGAGCTACTAAGACTAGGCGGTAGGGGCGTTTCGGCCGAGAGGGTCATACCCCCAGGGCAGGGGACACCCTGACCACCGCAAACCCGCTGAGAGCCACGCTGAGCCGTCCACCGTGCCGGGGGTAGGCAGGACTACCCACGAGCGGAGAGCGGGGCTCAGCGGGCAGCACAGCGGGCCGACTGTTCAGGCTGTCTTCGCGGCGTGCGCCTGTACCCGCTCCATCAGATCCTCGGGCAGGATCACCCGTACCCGGCTGTGCTCATCGGGATCGTCCATCGCTTCCAACTCTTCCTCGGTTGGCACCCCGCGCACGATCACCTTGAGCCCGGCCTCCCGCATCTCCCGGTTGCGTTCGTCCACCGTGGTCAGCGACTCCCACCGCTGGCGGTACGTCTGCCCCGTCGGTTCCAACTCCCACCGATCCGGCTCGGATGGCAACGCTTCCAACGCTTCCCGGCGAGCCTCAAGCGCGCCGTACATCTGGCGGAACTCTGCCCTGCCCCGCTCGCCTCGGAACATTCCGGCGTCAAGGTGCTCCCGCAGCTCGGCAAGCGACTCTTCCACGTCGGCGAGGTTGGCAGCGTGGTCCGAGCCGGGGACGAACACGCGGCGCTGAACTTCGAGGTGCCCAACGGTCAGCAGGAAGAACTGTTCGGTGACGTGCTCCAGGAGGTGAGCGGGGATCGACGTCATGCCCTTGGGGCAGTTGCGACCAGCGCGGGCACGCAACCCGCAGCGGTAGTACATGCCGGCCCGTCCCCGGTTGCGGTAGACAGGCTCTCCGCACTCGCAGTAGGCCACGCGCAGCAGGGGAGAGCCACCGACCCGGTTGCCTGAGTTGGGGTTGGCGTTCTTCCGCAACGTCTCTTGCAGTCGTTCCCAGTCGGCAGCGTCGATGATCGGATCAGCCCGCCGCAGCGGCAACCCATCCTCGCCACGAACCAGCCGAGTGAACGTCTCCTTGGTGCCGTCTGGCTTGGCACGGGTCTCGGTCATCTCCGCGTACCCGAGCAGGGTGTGAGAGCGCAGCATCTTGAGCAGGTTTGCGACGCGCCACTCAGTGCCCGTTGTCGCCTTGCCGGCGCGCTTCCGCTGAGCATCGAGCGGGCTCGGGGTGGCGGTCTCGTTCAGCCAGCGCACCACCGAGTTGGTCGACTCCCCGCCAACGATCCGACGCACGATCTCGCGCGCAACCTTGCTGGTCTCTGGGTCAACGTCCAACCGCCAACCCTTGCCAGCGTCAGCCTTGACAGCCTGGTACCCGTACGGCACGAACCCACCACGCCAGCGACCTTCCTTCATCAGGTGAGCGAACGATGAGCGGGCACGCTCGCGGATCGCTTCCAACTCACCTTCTGCCAGTGCGGCAAGGATGTTGACGAACACCGCGCCCATCGGGCTGTTGATGTCGAACCCTTCCGAGGTCGACACGATGGCTCGCCCGGTGGACTTGCACCAGTCCATGAGTGCGGCGAGGTGGAGCACCCGCCGGCTGATCCGGTCCAACCGCCAAGCACAGAGGATGTCGAACGCCGGAGCGTCTGCCTTGCCGCCGAGGCTGGTCGGCAACCACTTGCCGAGCTGCGGACGTTCCCCGGGCGGAACGCTTCCGCTCACCCCTTCGTCCTCAGCCCATCCAACGATGGTGTGCCCGTTCTGCTCAGCCCATGTCGTGATGTAGGCACGCTGCCGAACTACCGAGGTCGACTCTTCCCGTTCCCGAGAGAGTCTGATCACGCCGAGCACCCTGCCCACTGCTTTCCCCCTGTTGTCGGTCGCCTGGTCCAGCGAGGGTAGGTGCAGCGGGGGAGCGGAGTCAAAGAGTTGACTTTGGTTCATCCAGAAAAAGCACCCCGCGATGCGCCAGCGACACCGCGCCGGGTCGGGCCAGCCCCGAGCCACCCCCGACCAGCGACGGAATGGTCGCGGTGTGGTGCGGCGCCTGGAACGGCGGGCGACGCAGCAGCCGACCACCCGGCGGCAGCAGCCCGGCGACCGAGTGCAGCGCGGTGACCTCCAGCGCCGCGTCGTCGTCCAGCTCGGGCAGGATCGACGGCAGCCGTTCGGCGAGCATCGTCTTGCCGGCGCCCGGTGGGCCGAGCAGTGCCACGTGGTGCCCGCCGGCCGCGGCGACCTCCAGGGCGCGCCGACCCAGTTGCTGC
This sequence comes from Micromonospora sp. NPDC050795, assembly GCF_044456785.1. Taxonomy (NCBI): domain Bacteria; kingdom Bacillati; phylum Actinomycetota; class Actinomycetes; order Micromonosporales; family Micromonosporaceae; genus Micromonospora; species Micromonospora sp. NPDC050795. The sequence goes on from NZ_JBITGE010000047.1 coordinate 15,113, forward strand.
CCGGCGACGTCGGCGAGATCCGGCCCACCGGTCAGCGGCTCCGGGATGTCCGCCGGTGGTTCGATCAGCGGGATCCCGTCCCGAACGAAGGCGACGAGTCGGTGCAGGTTGTCCACCGCTCGCACCCGTACCCCGGGGATGACGGCGGCCTCGGCGGCGTTGCCGACCGGGACGATCACCCGCGCGATGCCGGCCTGGGCTGCGGCGGCGACCATCGGGAGTACGCCGCGCACCGGCCGGACCGTCCCGTCGAGCCCCAGCTCGCCGAGGACCACCACTCCCTCCAGTGGGAGCAGCGGCAACTCACCCGAGCCGCCCAGTAGCGCTGCGGCGATGGCCAGATCGAAGGCCGACCCGGACTTCGGCAGCGTGGCGGGCAGCAGGTTCAGGGTGATCCGCCGGTTGGGCCAGCGTTGGCCGGAGTTGACCACGGCGGCGCGGACCCGGTCTCGGGCCTCGTGCAGGGCGGTGTCCGGCAGGCCGGAGATCACCACCGCCGGCAGGCCGGCGGCCAGGTCGGCCTCCACCTCGACGAGGTGTCCGGTCACCCCGACCAACCCCACGCAGAGCACCTTGGCGTAGCTCACGGCGCATCACCGATCCTCCGGGTACGCATGTCAGAACGCGCCCTTGAGGTGGTCGACCTGCGCCGGACCGGCGTCGGGCAGCCGCACCGACAGCACGTCGAAGCGCACCTCCTCGGCGGTCGTACCGGTCTCGATCAGCCATCGCGCGGCGAGCCCTCGCAGCCGGCGGGCCTTGGCCGGTACGACCGCCTCGGCCGGGGTGCCGAAGCCCTCACCCCGGCGGGTCTTCACCTCGCAGAAGGCGAGCACGGGCCCGTCCCACGCGATGATGTCGATCTCCCCGGCCGGGCAGCGCCAGTTCCGGGCGATCGGGCGCAGCCCCGCCTCGGTCAGGTGCCGGGCCGCACACTGCTCGCCGTACGCGCCAACCGCCTGGTTCCGCTTCGTCATGGTCGGCACGGTGCCCGCCGGAGGGTGGTCGCCGCGACCCGGCAGCAGCCCGCCTGTGGACAACAGGGGCGCTGTGGACAGTCGGACGATCATGCCCGCGCTGTGCTACGACACCACCCGTGTCCGCGCTGCCCCGACGATCGAGGGCCCCGTTCGGTCGGGCTGAAATGGCGCGGGCGTGGCCGGTCGCATACGGTGCCTGACGTGGACGGACGACGGAGTTTCCCGGAAGATCAGGAGTCGCGCTGGTACCCCGACGAGCGGGGTCGCGGTTACGGCGAGTCGGACTGGCGCGGCGCGGGCGAACCGCGGTACCGGGATGGTGAGATCCCCGAGCCGCGTGGCGCTGAAGACGGCCGCTCCGTCGAGGACACCGGCGTCGGCCGCCGCCGTGAGCCGGACTCGGGACGCTTCGGCGCCGTCGACGAGAGCCGCTTCGGTACGCCCGAGTCGGACTCGGGTCGCTTTAGTGCCCTGGACGCTCAGACCGGTCGGTTCGGCGGGAGCGAGGCTGATTCGGGGCGTTTCGCCGCGGTCGACCCGCTCGGTGTGGGGCGACCGGAGGCGGACGGTTACCGGGCCACCCGGTCGCGGCGGGCGGACCGGGACCCGTCGGAGACCTCCGGGGAGCTACCCGGACGTCGAGCCGCCCGAGAGACGATCACTGCGGGGTCTCCGGTGACCAGCGCAGTGCCGGAGACCACCCGCGACAGCACGTCGACAGTGCCCGCCGGCGTGCTCGCTGACCAGGCTCGTCCCGCTCCGCTCGGTGGGTACCCGATCATCGAGCCGACCCGGGGTGGCGTCGACACGCCGCACCCGCTGGAGATGCCGACCGGCCCGATGCCCGGCATCGGCCCGCGACCCGACCTGCCCGCAGGTGAGCCACCGGTGTATCCGCCGGCCGCTGACGGCGTCTATCGGACCAGGCGACCGGTGCTGGCCGTACTCTTCGCTCTATTGGTGTTGGTCTTCGAGGTCCCCGCGTTGCGGGTGCTGCTCGCGGGCGTGACCGGCGACCCGGTGGACGCCGGGAACGTGGTGGTGGGTATCGCCCTGGTTGCCGGACTGCCGATCTTCGCGACTGGGCTGTACGGGCTACGAACCGGAGGTCTGGCGCTCGCCGACAACGGTCGGGGCTGGCTGCGCCCACCGACGGCCTACCTGACCGTCGGCCTGGTGCTCTTCGTGGCCGCCGCGCTCGCCGCCGGCTGACCCGGCCCGCGCAACTCACGCGAGAGGGCGCGGAGCAGCACGCCACGCGCACCCCGGGACGGCTGAACGGGTGAGGGGCGTACACTGGCCAACTGGCGACCGCCTCGTGCGGTCGACCTCGCGCGCCCTCTTCACGAATCGTCGTGGAGCGACGGCCTCCCTGGTCCCGATCTTGATCGGGTCCACCATGGGTCGGCGACCAGGCGCCAGGACGCTCGGCCACCGGCCGGGCGTGACAACCAGGGACCTTGAGGAGTACCCCAACCATGGCCGTCGTGACCATGCGTCAGCTGCTGGAGAGCGGTGTCCACTTCGGGCACCAGACCCGGCGCTGGAACCCGAAGATGAAGCGCTTCATCATGACCGAGCGCAACGGCATCTACATCATCGACCTGCGCCAGACCCTCGAGTACATCGAGAAGGCGTACGAGTTCGTGCGTGGGACCGTCGCCGAGGGCGGCAGCATCCTGTTCGTCGGCACCAAGAAGCAGGCCCAGGAGGCGATTGCCGAGCAGGCGACCCGGGTCGGCCAGCCGTACGTCAACCACCGCTGGCTCGGTGGCATGCTGACCAACTTCCAGACCGTTTACAAGCGGCTCCAGCGGATGAAGGAGCTGGAGGGCCTGGGTGACCTCAGCGGCACCGCCGCCGGTTACACCAAGAAGGAGACCCTGCAGCTCTCCCGCGAGAAGATCAAGCTGACCCGCACCCTCGGTGGCCTGCGGGACATGCAGAAGCTTCCCGCCGCGGTGTGGATCGTCGACACCAAGAAGGAGCACATCGCCGTCGACGAGGCCCGCAAGCTGGGCATCCCGGTGATCGCGGTGCTGGACACCAACTGTGACCCGGACGAGGTCGACTTCCCGATCCCGGGTAACGACGACGCGATCCGCTCGGCGGAGCTGCTGACCAAGGTCGTCGCCGCCGCCGTCGCGGATGGCCTGATCGCGCGTTCCGGCCGTCGCCGGGGCAACGACGAGAAGCCCGAGGGTGTCGCGAGCGACGAGCCGCTGACCGAGTGGGAGCGCGAGCTGCTGGAGCCGAAGAAGGCCGACGAGGCCGCCCCGGCCGAGCAGCCCGCCGCTGCCGCCACCGAGCAGCCCGCCACCCCGGAGCAGCCCGCGCAGGCCGCCACCGAGCAGCCGGCGGCCGCCACCGCGGAGTGATCGTACCGTCGCTGCCCCGCCGTCCGTTTTCGCGGACGGCGGGCAGCGACGGTACGCCGGGCACTATCGGCCCGGATCCGGGTAACCGGCACCTCTGACCATCCACACGCCGTCTCAACACCGAAGAGAGAGCCATGTCCCAAATCACCGCCGCGGACGTCAAGAAGCTCCGCGACCTCACCGGCGCCGGCATGATGGACAGCAAGAAGGCGCTGACCGAGGCCGAGGGCGACTTCGACAAGGCCGTCGAGATCCTGCGCGTCAAGGGCGCCAAGGACGTCGGCAAGCGGGCCGGCCGTACGGCCGCGAACGGCCTGGTCGCCCACTCCGGCAAGGCGCTGCTCGAGCTCAACTGCGAGACCGACTTCGTCGCCAAGACCGAGTCGTTCATCGCGCTGGGCCAGCAGCTGGTCGAGCACGGCGAGCGCGCCGGCGTGAACTCCGCCGAGGAGCTGCTCGCCTCCGAGCTCGACGGCAAGGTCATCGCGGACCTGATCCAGGAGCAGTCCGCCAAGATCGGCGAGAAGCTGGTCCTCAACCGGTTCGCCCGGGTCGAGGGCACCACCGCCGTCTACCTGCACCGCAAGGCCCAGGACCTGCCTCCGGCCGTCGGCGTGCTGGTGTCGTACACCGGCAAGACCGACGAGGCCGGCGACGCCGACGCCCGTGGTGTGGCGATGCAGATCGCCGCGATGCGGCCGAAGTACCTCACCCGGGACGAGGTTCCGGCCGAGGTCGTCGAGTCCGAGCGGCGCATCGCCGAGCAGACCGCCCGCGAGGAGAACAAGCCCGAGGCGGCCCTGCCGAAGATCATCGAGGGTCGGGTCAACTCCTTCTTCAAGGACTTCGTCCTGATCGAGCAGTCGTCCGTCTCCGACAACAAGAAGTCGGTGAAGCAGCTGCTGGCCGAGGCCGGCATCGAGGTCACCCGCTTCGTGCGGTTCGAGGTCGGCCAGGCCTGAGCCGCCACCGGGCGCCACGCGCGCCCGTGGGCAGAAGACGTCAACGAGGAGGCCGCCGGTGTACGTGACAGGCACCGCGGCCTCCTCGTCACATAGGGTCGGCAGCGGCAGGTTCGCGGTACGCGCCGCACGGGGCGTGCGCGTGGGGAAGGGCGGGGCGGATGACGCAGGTTGTGAGTGACCGGACGCTGGAGCTGGACGACCCGACGGCACCGCCGCCGGGGCGCGCCCGCCGGGTGGTGCTGAAGCTCTCCGGTGAGGTCTTCGGTGGCGGCGCGATCGGCGTCGACCCGGACGTCGTCCAGGCCATCGCCCGGCAGATCGCCACAGTGGTCCGCCGCGGCGTGCAGGTCTCCGTGGTGGTCGGCGGGGGCAACTTCTTCCGCGGCGCGGAGCTGCAGAAGCGTGGGATGGACCGGGCCCGCGCCGACTACATGGGCATGCTCGGCACGGTGATGAACTGCCTCGCGCTCCAGGACTTCCTGGAGAAGGAGGGCATCGAGACCCGGGTGCAGAGCGCCATCACGATGGCCCAGGTCGCCGAGCCGTACATCCCGCTGCGGGCCATCCGGCACCTGGAGAAGGGCCGCGTGGTCATCTTCGGCGCCGGCGCCGGGATGCCGTACTTCTCCACCGACACGGTGGCCGCCCAGCGGGCGCTGGAGATCCGGGCCGACGTGGTGCTGATGAGCAAGAACGGCGTGGACGGCGTCTACACCGCCGACCCGCGGATCGACCCCACCGCCAGTAAGCTCGACTCGATCACCTTCTCCGAGGTGCTGCGCCGCAACCTGCGGGTGGCCGACGCGGCGGCGTTCAGCCTCTGCATGGAGAACGGCCTGCCGATGCTGGTCTTTGGCGCGCAGGGTGACGACACCATCATCCGCGCAGTGGGTGGCGACAAGATCGGCACCCTGATCACCGCCTGAGTCCCGCCCATCGGCGACGACGACAGCGGTCTGACGACTTTCAGCAGAGCCCACCACGAGCACAGAAGGAGGCGAGGAGACCGGTGATCGACGACACCCTCCTCGAGGCCGAGGAGAAGATGGAGCGTGCGGTTGAGCACGCCAAGGAGGAGTTCGGCGCCATCCGTACCGGTCGCGCCAACGCCGCCATGTTCTCCAAGGTCATCATCGACTACTACGGCACGCCCACACCGCTGACGCAGATGGCGTCCATCGCGGTTCCCGAGCCGCGGATGGCCATCATCAAGCCGTACGACAACTCGCAGATCAATGCGATGGAGAAGGCGATCCGCGACTCGGACCTCGGGGTGAACCCGAACAACGAGGGCAACCAGCTGCGCATCCTGCTCCCGCAGATGACCGAGGAACGCCGCCGCGACATGATCAAGGTGGCTCGGCACAAGGGCGAGGAGGCCAAGGTGGCGATCCGCAACGTCCGCCGCCGTGGCAAGGAGGAGCTGGACCGGATCGTCAAGGACGGCGAGGCCGGCGAGGACGACGGCCGCCGCGCCGAGAAGGAACTCGACGACCTGACCCAGCGGTACGTGGCCAGCATCGACGACCTGGTGAAGCACAAGGAAACCGAGCTGCTCGAGGTGTGACCCATGCTCCGAGGCCCGTTCCCGACGTCGGGAACGGGCCTCGTTCCATCGGTCGGGGTCGGCGGGCGGCGCGGGTGGTGTCGGTGGCGTGCCTCGTCCGCCGTGCCGATCCGGCGTGTGCAGTAGGCTCGGCAGGATTCCCGGCCACCGGGTGGTGAACACCGGGGATCGACCGACCGTCGGGGCGGTCAATCGGAGGAACATCGCACGTGTAGGGGATGCTTGTGGTCTTGCGTCATGTGGTGGTTCTCGTGCCGCTTCGCGGTGCGTGATGTCCCACCCCGACCCCTACGGCAGTGAGCCTCGCGGCTGGGACCGGCCGGAGCGCCCGGTGGCGCTGCCCTGGCCGGAGCAGCAGCTGGAGGCCGGCCAGTGGAGCCGCCGTCCGGCCGCCGGCCCTGAGCTGTACGCCGATCCGCACGCCCGGCCGTACGCCGAACCGCGGCCACCGGACCCGTACGACGAGCGTGGCCGCCCGGTCCGCCCGGTCCGCCCGGACGACCGTTTCGACGACCGCGACCGGCACGTCGACGACCGCAACCAGCCCGACCGGTACGACGACCGGGGTCGCGGTGACCGCTACGGCGACCGCGCGCCCGCCGGTGCGGACGGTGCCCCTTCCCGCGGCGGCCTCCCGCCTTTCGACGAGCCCGGCCGGTACAACGGCCCGGGACGGTTCGACGGGCCGTTCCGTCATGACGACGACGCCGATTACCCGACCACGCAGCTGGCGCCCATCGGGGCCGAGATCGGGCCGGACCCGGAGCCGGTTGTCGAGCCGGAGCCGACGACCGGTCGACGGTCGAAGGGGCGACGTCGGGCCAGCCTCGACCGGCCGGCCACCCAGCAGGTGGGCACCGGGCGGGCCGGGCGCAACCTGCCCGCGGCGATCGGGGTCGGGCTCGGCCTCGGCGCGCTGATCGTGGTGCCGCTGGCCTTCTATCCGTTGGCCTTCCTGCCGGTGATCGCCGCCGCGGTCGCCGTCGGCACCTGGGAGATGGCCCGCGCGGTACGACGCAGCGGCGCGCACCCTCCGCTGGTGCCACTGATCGCCGGCGGCGTGTTGACCGTGGGTCTGGCCTGGTACGCCGGCCCGGACGCGCTCAGCCTGGGGCTGCTGGTCACCGTGCTGGGCACCATGATCTGGCGGCTGGGTGACGGGCCCGCCGGCTTCCAGCGGGATCTCACAGCGGCCACCCTGATCGCCGTCTACGTGCCGTTCCTCGCCGGTTTCGCGGCGTTGCTGGCAGCGGCCCCCGACGATGGGCATCTGCGCATCCTGGCCACGCTGATCGGGGTGGTCCTCTCCGACACCGGTGGGTACGCGGCCGGGGTCTCCTTCGGCAAACACCCGATGGCTCCGTCGATCAGCCCGAAGAAGTCCTGGGAGGGCTTCGCCGGCTCGGTCACCGCGGCGGCCCTGGGTGGAGCGTTGCTGCTGTGGCTGATGTTCGAGGTGGCCCCCTGGTGGGGCGCGCTGTTCGGGGTGGCCGTCTCCTGCGCGGCGGTCCTCGGCGACCTGGCCGAGTCGATGATCAAGCGGGATCTCGGCGTGAAGGACATGAGCAACCTGCTGCCCGGCCACGGCGGTCTGATGGACCGGCTGGACTCGATCCTGTTCGCGGTGCCGACGGCCTACCTGCTGTTGGCGGTCTTCGTGCCGGTGGTGAGCTGAGGTATGAATCACGGCGTCCCGGTCATCCGGCTCCGGCGGTCGCGGCCCGTTCGACACCTCCGGACCGGCAGCCGCCGCCGACGGCGTGACACACTGGACCAGCCATGACGAGCCTGCCCTTGATCCCCGCCATCTCGGTCGCCCCCGCTGCGCGCCGGGCCTCCATGCCCCCTCAGCACCTCGCTGACCTGGACCTGGCCGGTCGCCAGGCGTTGGTCACCGGGCTGGGTGAGCCGGCCTTCCGCGCCAAGCAGGTCTCCAACCACTACTTCGGGCGGTTGGTCCGCGACCCGCAGGCGATGACCGATCTGCCCGCGGCGACCCGGGAGCGGCTGGCCGACCAGTTGCTGCCGACGTTGCTCAACCCGGTGCGCGAGCTGGCCTGTGATGACGGCGCGACCCGCAAGGCGCTCTGGCGGCTGCACGACGGTGCGCTGGTGGAGAGCGTGTTGATGGGTTACCCGGACCGGGTGACCGTCTGCATCTCCAGCCAGGCGGGTTGCGGCATGGCCTGTCCGTTCTGCGCGACCGGTCAGGCCGGGCTCACCCGCAACCTGTCGACGGCGGAGATTGTCGACCAGGCGGTCTACATGGCCGGGGTGGCGGCCTCCGGCGTGGTGGCGGGTTCCCCGCCGAGGCTGTCGCGCGTCGTCTTCATGGGCATGGGCGAGCCGCTGGCCAACTACAACCGGGTGATCGCGGCTATCCGCCGGCTGGTCAGCCCGGCTCCGGAGGGGCTCGGCCTGTCCCAGCGGCACATCACCGTTTCCACGGTTGGCCTGGTTCCGGCCATCCACCGACTGGCCAGCGAAGACCTCTCAGTGACCCTTGCGTTGTCGTTGCACGCGCCCGATGATGATCTGCGCGACGAACTCGTGCCGGTAAACCAGCGCTGGAAGGTAGCCGAGGTGCTGGACGCAGCGTGGGACTACGCCGCCCGGACGGGCCGCCGCGTGTCGATCGAGTACGCGATGATCAAGGACATGAACGACCAGCCGTGGCGAGCCGACCTGCTCGGGCGGCTGCTGGCCGGCAAGTTGGCCCACGTGAACCTCATTCCGCTCAATCCGACGCCGGGCAGCCGCTGGGACGCGAGCCCGAAGCCGGTCGAGCGGGAGTTCGTCCGGCGGTTGCGCGACGCCGGGGTGTCCACCACAGTTCGGGACACCCGAGGTCGCGAGATCGACGGCGCGTGTGGCCAGCTTGCCGCTGCTGAAGACAACGACACCAACACCGACCGCGCCGGAGAGGCACCGGCGTGACCGGGCGTGGCGAACGAGACCAGGAGACATAGTGGCGAGTCAGGGTCAGCGTTTCCGGCGCAAGGCGCTCCGCCGGGGATACAAGGTCGACGAGGTGGATGCCTTCCTCGACCGGGTCGAGGCGACGCTCGACGGCCGACAGGTCGGTGCCCCGGTGGCCTCCCAGGAGGTTCATGACGTCGTCTTCCGGGTCCGCTTCAACGGCTACGACGAGTGGCAGGTCGACCTGCACCTGGACCGGGTCGAGCGGCAGCTGGCCGAGCTGGAGGAGCGCAACAGCGCCGGACGCGGCGGCGACCCCCGGATGGGCCCACCGGACCGGATGGGTCCGCCGATGCGTGATGACCGGGGCATGGTCCCGCAGCCGATGCCGCCCCGGCCGATGCCCGCGCAGCCCGGCCCGCCCTACGGCCGCTACGACGAGCCGACCGGTGCCTTCGCCGGTGGCTACGACGCCCCCCGCGGCGGTGGTTACGACGCGCCACGTGGCCCGGCCGGCCCGCCGATGGGTCCCGGTGGCCCGATGGGCCCCGGCCCGATGGGTGGCCACGGCATGCCGCAGCGCGGCCTGCCCGCCGGTCCCAGCGGGTACGGCCCCCCGGACGACCAGCGCTCACCCGGTGGCTACGGCCCGGATGACCAGCGCGGCGGGTACGGCCAGGACGACCAGCGCGCGCCCGGCGGTTATCCGCCGCCGCCGGAGGAGCCGCGCTTCGACGGCTTCGAGGCCGGGCGGCACGGTCGCGCCGACATGACGGCTGAGATCCGGATGCCGGAGCGGGATCTGCGCGACATGCGCCGTGGTCCGGCCGGTCCGCCTCCGCTGCCGCAGCAGGGCATGGGTGGCCCGCCGATGGCCGGTCCGCCGGCGATGGCTGGTCCGCCCGCGGTGGCTGGTCCGCCGATGGGTGGTCCGCCGATGGCCGGTCCCCCCGGCAGCGACCTGTACCGGGTCGACCAGATCCGTCGCAGCTTCCAGGTGCGCCGGTTCGGCAGCGGGTACGACCCCGACCAGGTGGACCGGTTCTTCGACACCCTGCTCGGTGGCATGCAGCGCCGCAACCCGATGCCGGTCGACCCGAAGGACCTGGACACGCTCCGGTTCGGCCTGGTGCCGGGTGGCTACTTCGAGGCCGAGGTCGACGCCGCGCTGAAGGACGTGCAGGACATTCTCTTCGGGCGCTGACCCCGACGCGATGCGGACGAGGGCCCGTCCCCCAGGTGGGGGCGGGCCCTCGGCGTACGTCGGCCGGTCGTCCGGCGGTGGGTCGGTCAGGAGCGCAGACCGCTGCGCCGCAACACGATGTCGCCGATCACGATGATCAGCAGCAGCGCGGCCAGGCCGATCAGCCAGATGTCCTCGACCCTGCCCTCGTGGTTGCCGCAGATCATCGCCAGCAGCGCCAGTGCGGACAGCACGGCGCCGATCTGCCCGGCCTTGCGGTGCCCGGGCTTGTGCTGGTCTGGCGACGTTACCGGCTCGCTTCCTGCCACTGTCGGTCCTTCCCTCGCGATCGGATCTTTGGTTAGTCTGGCACGCCTCGTACGCGGTGCGGTGGGGTGGGGGTTTCCTGGCCATCGGCCCTGCCCCACCTGGGCTGGACGGCACTACCGGCGTCGCGGGGCGGCGGTCAGACTCGCTCCGGTAGCGTTTGGCGTACACCTGATTGTCTGTTTGAGGGGGACTGTGCGGTGCGAGTGACCGGAACCGGGCACGCCAGCATGCGGATCGACACGGCCGCGGGCAGCATCCTGTGCGACCCGTGGGTCAACCCGGCCTACTTCGCGTCGTGGTTCCCGTTTCCCGACAATTCACTGCTGGACTGGGAGAGTCTGGGTCAGGTCGACTACCTGTACGTCTCCCACCTGCACCGGGACCACTTCGACGCGAAGCACCTGCGCGACTTCATCTCGAAGGACGCCACGGTCCTGCTCCCCGAGTTCCCCACCTCGGAGATGGAGGACGAGTTCCGGGCGCTGGGCTTCACCAAGTTCCTGAAGGCGCCCAACGAGCAGGTGGTGGAGCTGCCCGGCGGGCTGAAGATCATGATTCAGGCGTTGACCAGCCCGACCGACGGGCCGATCGGCGACTCCTCGCTCTGGGTCGAGTACGAGGGTGTGCGGCTGCTCAACCAGAACGACGCCCGCCCCACCGACCTGAGCGTCTTCGCCGAGCTGGGGCACGTGCACGCGCACCTGCTCCAGTTCTCCGGTGCGATCTGGTACCCGATGGTCTACGAACTTCCGCAGGCGGCGAAAGCCGCGTTCGGTAAGCAGAAGCGTGACCGGCAGTTCGACCGGACCTGGCGGTACATCGACGACCTGAAGGCGTCGCACGTCTTCCCGATCGCCGGCCCGCCGTGCTTCCTCGACGACGCGCTGTGGCAGTTCAACGACATCCACGGCGACGAGGGCAACATCTTCCCCGACCAGTCCGTCTTCCTGTCGGAGTACGCCAAGGTCGGTGGCACCAACGGGATCGTGCTGCTGCCGGGCAGCGTCGCCGAGGTCACCACCGAGGGCGCGAGCACCACCCACCCCGTGCCGGTGCAGGAGTTCTTCGCGAACAAGGTCGCGCACCTGGAGGAGATGCGGGAGCGCAAGCGCCCGATCATCGAGGCGGAGAAGGCGTCCTGGCGGCACCCCGAGGTGGACGTGCTCGGCGAGATGAAGCGTCGGATCGAACCGCTGCTCGACGAGTCGATCTACCTGGCCAAGGGGGTCGGTGGCCCGGTCCGGTTCGACCTGGTGGGGTACGACGGCGAGAGTGTCGAGTCGATCGTGGTGGACTTCCCCGGCAAGGAGGTCCGGCCGTACGCGGACGAGAAGGTGCGCTACCGGTTCCGGACCGAGCGGTCGCTGATCGAGCACCTGCTCTTCATCGACGAGGTGGACTGGGTCAACTCGCTCTTCCTGTCCTGCCGGTTCTCGGCGGCCCGGATCGGCCAGTACAACGAGTTCGTCTACGCGTTCTTCAAGTGCCTCTCCGAGGAGCGGCTCCAGTACGCCGAGGGCTGGTACGACGAGCACGAGCGCAGCACCGACGCCGAGGACATCACGTTGGGCGACTGGGTGGTGCAGCGGCGGTGCCCGCACCTGAAGGCGGACCTGACCCGCTTCGGCATCGTCGACGGTGACCAGCTCACCTGCCAGTTGCACGGCTGGCGCTTCGACCTGCCCAGCGGCCGCTGCCTGACCAGCGTCGGGCACAAGGTGCGAGCCCACCGGGTGGACGCGGAAACCCCCGCCCCGGCCGGCGAAGCCGTGATCTGACCCCGCGCCCCACCCGCGATCTTGCACTTTCTGTTGCGCCACAGCAGGGCGTACCGCCCATAACGGCTACCGAAAGTGCAAGATCGCGGGAGTTCGTCAGCGGCCGAGGTCGGTGAGGATGCGGCGGGCGGCGTTGTGGCCGGCCGCGCCGATGACGCTGCCGGCCGGGTGGCAGCCGGCGCTGCCGGCGTACACACCGTCGACGCCGGTGGCGTAGGGCATCCGGTCGGTGAACGAGACGGTGTTGTCGACGTGGTGGATGTGCCCGCCGGTGATGCCGAAGTGCTCCTCGATGCCGGGCGGCGGCAGGGGCACCGCGTCGGCGATCAGGTCGGCGGTGCCGGGCGCGTACCGCTCGACGATCCCGATCAGCCGGTCCACGTAGCCGGGCAGCTCCGCGTCCCAGGTGGTGCCGGCCAACTCGTAGGGCACCGACTGGACGAAGAGCGCCGACGAGTGGTGCCCGGCGGCGTCGGAGAGCGACGGGTCGACAGTGGTGTGCAGGTACCACTCGATGGTGGGCTCCGCCGGCAGCAGCCCGGCCTGCACGTCCGCCCACATGGCGCGCAGCGCGGTCATCGGTGAGGTCTCCGCCCCGCCGACCAGCGACGCCGACCCTGGCAGCAGGTGGATGGTCGAGCCGAACGGGCTCGGCGTGCCGTCCGGCAGGCAGGAGAACCGCGGCAGCCCGGTGAGCGCCAGGTTGAGCTTGAGGGTGGTGCCGGGCCGGCGGACCGCCGCCATCCGTTCGCCGAGCCGCGCCGGGAGCGCGCCGTCGGGCAACAGGTCCATCAGCCGGTACGGGTCACACGCGCCGAGCACCACCCGGGCGGCGACCTCCCGACCGTCGGCCAGCACCACTCCGCTCGCCGCGCCGCCGTCCATGGTCACCGCGTGCACCGGCGTACCGGTCAGGATTGTCGCTCCGGCGGCGCGCGCGGCCTCGGCGAAGGTCCTGGAGACGGTGCCCATCCCACCCTCGGCGATCATCCACGTGCCGCCGGAGCCGGGCAGTCGGCACATGTTGTGCACGAGGAAGTTGTGGCCGGTGCCGGGGTCGTCCGGGCCGGCGTTGAGCCCGGACAGGCCGTCGGTGACCGCGTACATGCTGACCAGCAGCTCCGAGCGGAACTCGAACCGGGCCAGGTAGTCGGCGACCGAGCCCTGCACGAGGTCGACGAAGACCTGGCGCAGCGCCGGACGGACGTGCTGCTCGGCGGTCTCCTGGACGCTCAGCGGCTCGGCCAGCCAGGTCGGGGCGAGGTCTTCCCGCAGCGCGGCCAGCTCGGCCTGCATGGCGTCGTCGGCGGCCACGTCGGCGGGGGAGAAGAACTCGGCGAGCTGCGCCCGGGTGGCGGCGGTGTCGCGGCCGTTGAGCAGGTACGGCGAGCCGAGGCCGCCCGGGGTGGGGAGGAAGTAGTGCGGGTCGCGGCGCAGCACCGGGATCCGTACGTCGAGCGTGGCGAGCAGCTCCGGGGGCATCAGCCCGAGCAGGTACGACCCGGTGGAGTGGCGCAGCCCCGGCACCTTGGGGAACGGGTTCTCGGTGCGGGTCGCGCCGCCGATCACGCCGGCTGCCTCCAGCACGAGGACGTCCAGGCCGGCCCGGGCCAGCAGGATAGCGGAGACCAGACCGTTGTGCCCGGCACCGATGATCACGACGTCGGCGCGGGCCGGAATCTCACTGCTCATGCCGCGGCAGCCTAGTCCGCCCCACCACCCCAGAGAACCCCGTCCACCCTCTCACCCCCCACCGCTGCGGTGATCATGGAGTTGGCGTCGCGACACGCCGACCCGGGTGACGCCAACTCCATGATCAACCCGGGGTGGGGGTGGGGGTCCGGCGCCAGTTTGAGAGGGCCAGGGTGGCGGAGTAGCCGGCCAGGACGATCACGTGGAACAGGTAGAGCCAGAGGAGGACGGCCACGCCGGCGCCGATGTCGTCGAAGCCGCCGAAGGGCACTCCCAGGTCCAGCGGGAGCGAGGCGAAGAGCACGAAGCCGTGCAGGAAGCCGGAGAGGTTCGCCGCGGTGAACGACCCGACCCCGAGGGTGGAGAGCCAGTCCGGTGAGGCCGGCCCGACGACCCGGAACACCCACACCAGCACCGGCGTCAGCACCAGCCAGACCGCCAGGAACGACAACACCACGCCGAGCACACCGAGCCAACCGCCCTGGCGTACGAGGCGGGTGGTGAGCGGAAGCGCCAGCAGGATCGACAGCAGCAGCGCGGGGGCGGGCGCGAGCAGTGGCAGCAGCAGGAGTCGGCCCCGCCAGCCGACCAGGTGCTCGTCGGAGCGGGGCGCGGCCACCGAGACGAACGCCCGGCGCAGGCCCTCGCCGTACAGTGAGGCGGGCAGCAGGGAGGCCAGCGCCAGCAGCGGGGTCAACCCCACCCCGGCGTCGACCAGCGCCTCCACCGCCCGGGGCGCGCCGATCGCGGTGGGCAGGGCCTCGACGGCGTACGAGGTGAGCCGGCGTACCCGGTCAGCCCCGGCCACCAGCGCGGTGAGCCAGATCGCCAGCAGGGCGACCGGCACCACGGCGATCGCCCCGTAGAAGGTGATCGCGGCGGCGTGCAGCGACAGGTCCCGTCCGCGCACCGGACGGAACGCCGCACTGGTGATTCGTTTCGTGCGCTGCCATCCGTTGCCCATCGGGTCCTCCTTCCCTGTCGTCGGAGCTGTCACTCCTTAAGATCGCCGGTCATGACTGTTCTCACCACCGAACGCCTGATCCTGCGCGATTGGACCGCCGATCCGGCCGATCTGGCCCGGATCTACGACATCTACTCCCGCCCGGAGATCAGCCGTTGGTTGGGAGTCGCGCCGGGCCTGCCGCTGACCGACCCGGCGCAGGCCGTCGAGCGGCTGCGGATCTGGCAGGAGCGGCACGCCACCGACGGCGGCCGGTACGGCACCTGGGCGATCGAGGTACGCGAGACGGGTCAGGTGGTGGGCACGGTTCTGCTCAAGCCGTTGCCGGGGCGCGACGAGTCGCGCCGGAGCGACGACATCGAGGTGGGTTGGCACCTACACCCGGACGCGTGGGGCCACGGCTTCGCCACCGAGGCGGCCCGCGCAGCGGTCGACCGGGAGTTCGCCGCCGGTACCCGGGAGATCTACGCGGTCGTGGCGCCGGGCAACGAGCCGTCGATGGCTGTCGCCCGGAGGCTGGGCATGACCCATGTCGGTCAGCGCACCGACTGGTACGGCGGGGAGCTGCTGGAGACGTTCGTGCTGACCGCACCAGATGCCTGATCGTTCCCGCACGACCTGACGCAAGATCCGCACAACTTCGGGGAAGGTGCTGCCTCCAGTCGTCAGGAGGCAGCACCTTCCCCGAATTTGCCTGCAGGTAGGGCCATGGGTCGACCCCCAGGGCAGACAAGTCCGTCAATAGTCACAGTGGTCGAAGTGTTGACGCTCCCGTAGCACGTCAGTAACCTTTGGGCCAAAGTAACGCAAGATTTCGACAAAGGCATGCACGGTTTTGTGCACGCACTCGGAAG
Organism: Micromonospora sp. NPDC050795; assembly: GCF_044456785.1. Classification (NCBI taxonomy): domain Bacteria; kingdom Bacillati; phylum Actinomycetota; class Actinomycetes; order Micromonosporales; family Micromonosporaceae; genus Micromonospora; species Micromonospora sp. NPDC050795. The sequence continues at coordinate 30,723 of NZ_JBITGE010000047.1, forward strand.
ATTCAACGGGCCTCCTGGGGAGGCCCGTTGATAGTCGTACCCCTCTGGTGTTTCCAGGGCGGTCGGCGCCCCCGCGCCGCCCGTACCATCCGTCTCTCTCGACACCGGCCCTCTCGCGTCGGCCGGCGCTGCACCGCCGCACCCCCCACCCCCGTGGTCCAGCCACCGCGGCAACCGTCCCCCGACGACAAGGACAGTGATGAGACGAACGAATCTGTTCAGGATGGTGGCGGCCACGGCCGCCGCCGCGCTGATCGCGACGGCCGGGGCGACCGCCCTCGCGAACCCGGCCGCCGCCGCCCGCCCCGCCGAGCCGGCCGCAGCAGCACCGAGCGCCTTCGCCCCGGCGGCCACCAACCTCGCACAGGGCCGTCCCACCCAGGAGAGCGGCCACGCCGACGTCTACGACTCGTCGAAGGTCGTCGACGGCAACGCGGGCAGCTACTGGGAGAGCCTCAACAACGCGTTCCCCCAGTGGGTGCAGGTCGACCTCGGCTCGTCGCAGAGCGTCAACCAGGTCGTTCTGAAGCTGCCGACTTCCGGTTGGGGGACCCGGACGCAGACGCTGAGCGTGCGGGGCAGCACCAACGGTTCGTCCTTCACCGACCTGGTCGGGTCGCAGACGTACACCTTCAACCCGGCGAGCGGCAGCACCGCCACGATCAACTTCAGCTCGACCTCCACCCGCTACGTCCGGATCAGCATCACCGCCAACAGCGGCTGGCCGGCCGGGCAGCTCTCCGAGCTGGAGGTGTACGGCAGCGGCGGCACCACCCCGGACACCACAGCGCCGAGCGTTCCCGGCAACCTCTCGTACACCCAGTCGGGCACCACCATCAGCCTCAACTGGGTCGCGTCGACCGACAACGCGGGCGGCAGCGGCATCGCCGGCTACGACGTCTACCGCAACGGCGCGTTCCTCCAGTCCGTCGGCAACGTGACCACCTTCAACGACACCCAGCCGGCCACGGCGACAGTGTCGTACTTCGTCCGGGCCCGCGACGCGGCCGGCAACCTGTCCGGCAACAGCAACACGGTGACCCGTACCGGCAGTGGTGACACCACCGCGCCGAGCGTCCCCGGGACGCTGTCGCAGAGCACGTCGGGCAGCACGATCACGCTCACCTGGGGGGCCTCCACCGACTCCGGTGGCAGCGGGCTCGCCGGTTACAACGTCTACCGGGGCGGCAGCCTGATCGCCACGTTGGGCACCGTCCTCACCTATCAGGACACCCAGCCGGCGACGGCGACCGTCTCCTACTACGTTCGGGCCCGCGACGGAGCCGGCAACCTCTCCGGCAACAGCAACACCGTCACCCGGACCGGCAGCAACCCGCCGGCCTGCACCAACGTGGCGCAGGGCAAGAGCATGACGGCGAGCGGCTCCACCTTCAGCTTCACCCCGGACAAGGCGAACGACGGGCAGCTCTCCACCTACTGGGAGGGCGCGGCGAGCTACCCGCAGAACCTGACCGTGGCGCTCGGCGCGAACCACTCCATCTCCGGCGTCACTGTGAAGCTCAACCCGGATTCGTCCTGGGGCACCCGTACCCAGACCATCCAGGTCCTCGGCCGCGACCAGGCCTCGTCCTCGTACACCAGCCTGGTGTCGGCGGCGGCCTACCAGTTCGCCCAGGGCAGCAACGTGGTGACCATCCCGGTCAGCGCGACCACCGCGGACGTGCAGTTGCGGTTCACCGGCAACACCGGTGCCCCGTCCGGCCAGGTGGCCGAGCTTGAGGTGTGCGGCACCCCGGCGCCCAACCCGGACCTGGTCGTCAGCTCGGTGACCTGGTCGCCCTCATCGCCCAGCGAGGTCTCCCCGGTCACCCTCTCGGCCGTCGTGCAGAACATCGGCTCGGCGTCGGCCGGTGCGACGACTGTGAACTTCAGTCTGGCCGGCGCGGTCGTCGGCAGCGCCTCGGTGGGCGCGCTCGCAGCGGGCGCCTCGACCACTGTGTCGTTCAACGCCGGTACCCGGCCGATGGGCAGCTACGCCGTCTCGGCGGTGGTCGACCCGGCGAACACGATCGTCGAGCAGAACAACGGCAACAACAGCTTCACGGCGGCGTCGCCGCTGGTGGTGGCGCAGGCACCGGGCCCGGACCTTCAGGTGCTCAGCATCGCCTCGAACCCGCCGAACCCGGCCGTCGGGGCGTCCGTCACCTTCACCGTGACGGTTCGCAACCGGGGCACCACCGCGACCGGCGCGACCACCGTCACCCGACTGGTGGCGGGCAGCACCACGCTCAACACCAACACCGCCTCGATCGCCGCCGGCGCGACGGTCACCGTGGCCGTCAGCGGCACCTGGACCGCCACCAGCGGCGGCGCCACCCTCACCGCCACCGCCGACGCCACGAACGTGGTCGCCGAGACCAACGAGACCAACAACGCGTTCAGCCAGTCGATCGTGGTCGGGCGCGGGGCAGCCGTCCCGTACGTCTCCTACGAGGCGGAGGCCGGTCGTTACCAGGGCACGCTGCTGGAAACCGACGCCCTGCGGACGTTCGGGCACACCAACTTCGCCAGCGAGTCCTCGGGGCGCAAGTCGGTGCGGCTCACCAGCACCGGCCAGTTCGTCGAGTTCACCTCTGCCAACCAGGCGAACTCCATCGTGGTGCGCAACTCCATCCCGGACGCGCCCGGTGGCGGCGGCATCGAGGCGACCATCAGCCTCTACGTCAACGACGTCTTCTCCCGGAAGTTGACCCTGTCGTCGAAGCACAGCTGGCTCTACGGCAACACCGACGGGCCGGAGGCGCTGACCAACACCCCGCAGGCCGACGCCCGGCGGCTCTTCGACGAGTCGAACGCGCTGCTGGCGCAGTCGTACCCGGCCGGCACCCGGTTCAAGTTGCAGCGCGACTCGGGTGACACCGCCTCCTTCTACGTCATCGACATGATCGACCTGGAGCAGGTGGCGGGGCCGGCGAGCCAGCCGGCCGGCTGCACCTCGATCACCTCGTACGGCGCGGTTCCGAACGACGGGATCGACGACACCGCAGCCATCCAGCGGGCGGTGACCGACGACCAGAACGGTGTCATCAGCTGCGTCTGGATTCCGGCCGGGCAGTGGCGGCAGGAGCAGAAGATCCTGACCGACGACCCGCTGAACCGGGGCATGCACAACCAGGTCGGCATCAGCAACGTCACGATCCGGGGCGCCGGCATGTGGCACTCGCAGCTCTACACGCTGACCGAGCCGCAGAACGTGGTGGGCGGCATCAACCACCCGCACGAGGGCAACTTCGGCTTCGACATCGACAAGAACACCCAGATCTCCGACATCGCCATCTTCGGCTCGGGCCGGATCCGCGGCGGTGACGGCAACGCCGAGGGTGGCGTCGGTCTGAACGGTCGCTTTGGCGCCGGCACGAAGATCAGCAACGTCTGGATCGAGCACGCCAACGTGGGCGTCTGGGTGGGTCGCGACTACGACAACATTCCCGACCTGTGGGGGCCCGCCGACGGGCTGGACTTCAGCGGCATGCGGATCCGCAACACGTACGCCGACGGCATCAACTTCAGCAACGGCACGCGCAACTCGCGGGTGTTCAACTCGTCGTTCCGCACCACGGGCGACGACGCGCTCGCCGTCTGGGCCAACCCGTACGTCAAGGACCGCAACGTCGACATCGCCCACGACAACCACTTCGTCAACAACACCATCCAGCTGCCCTGGCGGGCGAACGGCATCGCCATCTACGGCGGCTACGACAACTCGATCCAGAACAACCTGATCTACGACACCGCCAACTACCCGGGCATCATGCTGGCGACCGACCACGACCCGCTGCCGTTCTCCGGCACGACGCTGATCGCCAACAACGGGCTCTACCGCACCGGCGGCGCGTTCTGGAACGAGGACCAGGAGTTCGGTGCCATCACGATCTTCCCGGCCACCAGGGACATCGTCGGGGTCACCATCCGGGACACCGACATCATCGACTCCACCTTCGACGGCATCCAGTTCAAGAACGGTGGCGGCAACATCCCGAACGTCGCCATCACCAACGTACGGATCGACAAGTCCAACAACGGTGCCGGCATCCTCGCGATGAGCGGAGCGCGCGGCAACGCCAACCTGACGAACGTGACGATCACCAACTCGGCCGACGGCAACATCGTCATCCAGCCGGGCTCGCAGTTCGTCATCAACGGCGGCTAGTTCGCCGCTTGATCAACACGGTTTCAGTGAAATCGGGGTGTCCGCGGACTGCGGACACCCCGATTTCCATGAAGCCGAGTCGATCGCCGCAGCGCAGGGTCCGTCGTGGCCGTCGCGCCGCCGGCAGCGCACGGCGTCGCCGAGCAGGCCGTCACAGAACACTCGGGTACGCAGGAACTGCGCATCATCCTCGCTGAGCGTGGTCTCGCCGAACCTTCACCCCGTCGGCCTGGACAGCCTTCGTCATGTTCGCGGCGGTGAGCCGGCCCGTGTGATGATCAAGGCCGGCTCGCTGGCGGGAGGCTGACGAATCAGGATGGGTGTCGTGACGACCGGGCTCTGTCTCGCCGTACCCGCTCTGCTCGTGCTCTGGTGGTGGGGCCGACCCCTGCTCACCGGCCGCTGGAAGACTCCGGGCTGGTTCGCCGCGACGGCCGGGCTCTCGATCGTCGCCGCCGCTGTCACCTGGTTCGTCGGCGCGTTCGCGGGTTCCTCCATGAGCTCGGAGGAGTCCTGCCGACAGGCCGGCGTCACCTACGACAGTGCCTACCGCGCCGCGCACTGGCGTGAGTCGTCGCGGTGGTTCCCGCTCCGCGACCGATGCAACGCCACCTACGACCTGGTGCCCGCCTGGGTCAACCCGGCCCTGGTGCTGCTGTCCCTGCTGGCCGTCGTCTGCGTCGGCGCAGCGGTCTGGCTGGCCGTCGTGCGACACCGGACCACGACGAGTCGGGCACCGGCCCGCAGATCTTGGACACTTTCCGTTCGTCCATGACGGAAAGTGTCCAAGATCTGCACGCGTCTCGCGCCTCGTCGCGGTGCAGTCATCTCGGGCCGACGGACCCTGTGTGCGACGACGCGTTTCTCGGGCTGCGGTGGCTAGGCTGACCTGAGCAGAATGTCCCGCTGAGGGGGTGAGCCCGGATGGCCCAGGCAGCGTTCGCGCCGGAGCCTGCGCCGCAGCACACCGAGCCGTCGTTCGACGTGCTGCGGTGGCACGACGAACCCTGGACTGCGCAGCTCGCCCTCGACCTGTTGCCGGAAACCAACGGCCCCAAGGTTGAGGTCCTGAGCGGAAGCGTGATCGTGACACCACACGCGGGATACGACCATCAGGACGCCGAGCTTGACCTTGCCTACCTCCTCAAGCAGGCGGCCCGTCGCGCGAAGCTGTGGCTCTACCTTGAGACCAACATCGTCTCGGGGCAGGATCTCTTCATCCCGGACATCGTCATTCTCGACGCTCCGGGGGGCGGTCGAACGACGATGGGCATCGGGCATGCCGTGCTTCTCGGCGAGATCGTCTCTCCCGGAAACCGGCGCAAGGACATCATCGACCGGCCGCGTGAGTACGCCGCCGCCGGCGTGCCCTTCTTCATCCGGGTCGACCTGCGCAATCGGGTGCCCACCATCGCGTTGTACGAGCTGACCGAGGGGGAGTACCGGCCGGTGGCTGCCGCCGCGGCCGGGACGCGCTTCGTGATGCGGGAGCCGTTCGAGTTCTCCATCGATCCGGCCGACCTGCTCGGCGAGGAGGCACCGCCAGACCTCACGACCACCACCGACTCGCCCGACGACCTGGCTTGATCGACACGGGTTCTTGGAAATCGGGCCGTCCTAGCGCCAGGAATGCCCCGACTTCCGTGAACCCGAGTCGATCGTGACGGGGTAAGGGCAGGCGGCTCGTGCGGCCGGGGCGGGGTGACCGGTGTGGCGAGGTGGCGGGCGTTGAGCGGGTAGGGCTGAGGCTCCCAGCGGGCGTGCAGCGGCGGTGGGGAAGAATGGCCGGGTGACTACCCCCCGCGACCTTGTTCTGCTCGGGTCCACCGGCTCGATCGGCACCCAGGCCATCGACATCGTCCGGCGCAACCCGGACCGGTTCCGGGTGGTCGCCGTGGGTGCCGGCGGCGGCAACGTCGAGCTGCTCGCCACGCAGGCCCTCGAACTGGGCGTCGAGGCGGTCGGGGTGGCGAAGGCGTCCGCCGCGCAGGATCTGCAACTCGCGTTCTACGCGGAGGCGAGCCGGCGTGGGTGGGCCACCGGTGACTTCAAGCTTCCCAAGATCGTGGCCGGCCCGGACGCGATGACCGAGCTGGCCCAGTGGCAGTGCGACATCGTGCTCAACGGGGTGGTCGGCTCGCTGGGCCTCGCTCCTACGCTGGCCGCGCTGCGCGGTGGTCGTACCCTCGCGCTTGCCAACAAGGAGTCGCTCGTGGCCGGCGGCCCGCTGGTCAAGGCCGCGGTGACGCGGCCGGGGCAGATCGTGCCGGTCGACTCGGAGCATTCGGCGCTGGCCCAGTGTCTGCGCTCCGGGACGCGGGGTGAGGTGCGGCGGCTGATCGTCACGGCCAGCGGCGGCCCGTTCCGGGGTCGGCGGCGTGACGAGTTGACGCAGGTCACACCCGAGCAGGCCCTGGCGCACCCGACCTGGAACATGGGGCCGGTCGTCACGATCAACTCAGCCACCATGGTCAACAAGGCGCTTGAGGTGATCGAGGCGCACGAGCTGTTCGACGTGCCCTACTCCGACATCACCGTGATGGTGCACCCGCAGTCGGTGATCCACTCGATGGTCGAATTCGTCGACGGGTCGACGATCGCCCAGGCGAGCCCACCGGACATGCGACTGCCGATCGCGCTGGGCATGGGCTGGCCCGACCGGGTCCCCGAGGCGGCCACCGCCGTCGGCTGGACGGCCGCGCACACCTGGGAGTTCGCGCCGCTCGACGACGACGCGTTCCCGGCCGTCGCCCTGGCCAAGGCCGCCGGGGAGGCCGGGCGCTGCCGGCCGGCGATCTACAACGCGGCGAACGAGGAGTGCGTGGCCGCGTTCGTGGCGGGCCGGCTGCCGTTCCTCGGCATCGTCGACACCCTCGAACGGGTGTTGGAGGAGGCTCCGGACTTCGACGAACCAGGTACCGTCGAGGACGTGCTCGCGGCCGAGTCGTGGGCGCGCGCGCACGCGCAGGAGATCATCGCGGGTTCGGTGGAAGGAGCTTGATGTCGTACCTGCTCGGGGTGGTCCTCTTCGCCCTGGCCATTCTCATCTCGGTGAGCCTGCACGAGGCGGGTCACCTGTTGACCGCCAAGGCGTTCGGGATGAAGGTCACCAAGTACTTCGTCGGTTTCGGGCCCACCATCTGGTCGTTCCGGCGAGGTGAGACGGAGTACGGCCTCAAGGGCATCCCCCTCGGCGGCTTCTGCAAGATCGTCGGGATGACGCCGCAGGACGACGACGTCGAGCCGGGCGACGAGTCCCGGGTGATGTGGCGTTACCCGGTCTGGAAGCGGACGATCGTCATGGCCGCCGGGTCGATCACGCACTTCGCGCTCGCCCTGGTCACCATCTGGATCCTGGCCGTCTCCGCCGGCCTGCCCAACCCCGACTTCCCGACCACCGACGCGCAGGCCCGCCAGGAGCCCGCCGTCATCCAGCTCAGCCAGTGTGTGGTCCCGGAGAACGCGGTGCGCGCCTGCACCTCCGCCGACGCGGCCAGCCCTGCCGCCCAGGCGCAGTTGAAGAGCGGGGACCGGATCACCTCGATCAACGGCACCCCGGTCAACTCCTACGGCGACCTGCTCACCACGCTGCGCGGGCTCAAGCCGGGCGACACCGCGCAGATCGCGTACGTCCGCGACGGGCAGCCGGCCACCACCAGCACCGTGCTCGCGCAGACCCAGCGTCCGCCGCTGGACAACCCGACCGGTGCCGCCGCCCCGGTGGCAGCCCTCGGCGTCGGGCTCGTCCCCAGCACGCCCACCCGCGTGACGTACAGCCCGGTCGGGGCCTTCGGCGCCACCGCCGACTTCACCGGCGACCTGGCCGTCGGCACCGCCCAGGCGCTCCAGCGCCTCCCGCAGAAGGTCCCCGCCCTGTGGACCGCCCTCACCGGCGGCGAGCGCGACATCGACACCCCGATCAGCGTGGTCGGCGCCAGCCGGCTCGGCGGCGAGGCGGTGGAGAACAACGCCTGGCTGGTCTTCTTCATGCTCTTCGTGTCGCTGAACTTCTTCATCGGCGTGTTCAACCTGCTGCCGCTGCTGCCGGTGGACGGTGGCCACATCGCCATCGCCTGGTTCGAACGGGCCCGCTCCTGGATCTACGCTCGGATCGGCCGGACCGACCCCGGCCGGGTGGACTACCTCAAACTGATGCCCTTCACGTACGCGGTGATCCTGATCGGTGGCGCGTTCACGCTGCTGACCATCGCCGCGGACGTCGTCAACCCCATCACGCTCTTCTCAAGGTGAGTGCCTGAAGTGACAGCTATCAGTCTCGGTATGCCCGCCGTGCCGCCCCCGCCGCTCGCTCCTCGTCGGGCCAGCCGCCAGATCATGGTCGGTTCGGTTCCGGTCGGCGGCGGTGCGCCGGTGTCGGTGCAGTCGATGACCACGACCCTCACCTCCGACATCAACGCGACCCTCCAGCAGATCGCCGAGCTGACCGCGTCCGGCTGCCAGATCGTCCGGGTGGCCGTGCCGTCCCAGGACGACGTCGAGGCACTGCCCGCGATCGCCAAGAAGTCGCAGATCCCGGTGATCGCCGACATCCACTTCCAGCCCAAGTACGTCTTCGCGGCGATCGACGCCGGCTGCGCGGCGGTCCGGGTCAACCCCGGCAACATCCGGCAGTTCGACGACAAGGTCAAGGAGATCGCCCGTGCCGCGGGGGCGGCGGGGGTGCCGATCCGGATCGGCGTCAACGCCGGGTCGCTGGACAAGCGGCTGCTGTCCAAGTACGGCAAGGCGACCGCCGAAGCGCTCGTCGAGTCGGCGCTGTGGGAGTGCTCGCTGTTCGAGGAGCACGGTTTCCGCGACATCAAGATCTCGGTCAAGCACAACGACCCGGTCGTGATGATCCGGGCGTACCGGCAGCTCGCCGAGCAGTGCGACTACCCGCTGCACCTCGGCGTCACCGAGGCCGGGCCGGCGTTCCAGGGCACCATCAAGTCGGCGGTCGCCTTCGGAGCGCTGCTGGCCGAGGGGATCGGCGACACCATCCGGGTGTCGCTGTCCGCCCCGCCGGTGGAGGAGATCAAGGTCGGCAACCAGATCCTGGAGTCCCTCGGTCTGCGCGAGCGGGGCCTGGAGATCGTCTCGTGCCCGTCCTGCGGGCGGGCCCAGGTGGACGTCTACAAGCTCGCCGAGGAGGTCACCGCCGGCCTGGAAGGGCTGCCGGTGCCGCTGCGGGTCGCCGTCATGGGCTGCGTGGTGAACGGTCCGGGTGAGGCCCGGGAAGCCGACCTCGGCGTCGCCTCCGGCAACGGCAAGGGCCAGATCTTCGTCAAGGGGCAGGTCGTCAAGACGGTGCCCGAGGCCCAGATCGTCGAGACCCTCATCGAAGAGGCGCTGCGGATCGCCGACGAGATGGGCGCCGAGCTTCCCGAGGAGCTGCGCGGGCTGGTCACCGGCCCGACCGTCACCGTGCACTGATTTTCCAGGTGGAAAAGCGGCCGTTCCCCGTGCGGGGAACGGCCGCTCTGCGTTTGTGCTGATCGTGCGCCTGCGCGCTGCGGTGTGGCTTGACGCTGTGGTGCGGGCTGACGCTGTGGTGCGGGCTGGCGCTGTGGTGCGGCCTGGGGTCACTCGGATTCGGCGAGGATCGCGTACAGCTTGCGCCGGGTCTCGTCGAGCACCTGGGCGGCCCGCTCACGCTGGTCGTCGGTGCCGTTCATCATCACCTGGCGCAGAGCGTTCATCGCCTGCGTGCCGGAGTCGCGGATGTCGTGCCAGCTGCTCACCGTGCCCTGGGCGACGTCCGCCCATGGCGGGGTCTGCGCGGCTTCGGTTGCCTCCGCCTGACCGGCCTCGGTGACAGTGAACCGCTTCCGCCCACCACCGGACTCCTCGGTGCTGGCGACGATCACGCCCTCATCCTCCAGAAGCTGAAGGGTGGGGTAGATCGAGCCGGGGCTTGGCCGCCACGCACCGCCGGTGCGGGAGTCGATCTCCTGGATCATCTCGTAGCCGTGCATTGGCCGCTCGGTGAGCAGGGCCAACACGGAGGCCCGGACGTTGGGTCGTCGGCCTCGACCCCGACCACGGCCCCGGCCGCCCCAGGGGCCGCCGTGTCCGTGCTCGTGACCGTGGCCGTGCGGACCGGGCGGGACCGGTGGGAAGCCGAACCCCCGCATCCGGGCCTCGTGCATCGGGTGGTGCTGTCGGTGGAACCTCATGAGGCTCTTCCTTCCCTAGGACTATCGCTGATGCATCAACGATATATCGGCAATGCATCGTCGACAACCCTCATCTAACAAACCCGTACGAGCGGGTGTGGCCATCGCCCTGGCCTGCGTACTCTTCGCCGCCAGCGCGCGCTGCCCACCGCCGGGGCGGTGGGCCTGCTCGGCCTCGGGGCGCTCGCGCACATCACCGGGGAACTGTGGCACTCCGCCGCCGGCTGGGGATCTCCTTCGGGCTGGCACCGGCGGACGACCAGGGGCGGTACCAGGGGGCGTACGGCATGGGCTACGAACTGGGCAAGATGCTCGCACCGGTAGTGGTGACCACCCTGGCCCTCGGCTGGGGCGTACCCGGCTGGCTCGTACTCGGTGCCCTGTTTCTCCTGCTCGGAGCCCTGGTGCCCCCGGTCGTCCGGTGGGCCGGGCGGACCCGGCCCCGGGTAACCGGTGCCGGCCTTGTCACTCGACCGGCGAAGCGGGGGGCTGATCTGGCAGGCTGATAGCCGTGCTGACGGTGCCGGTACGCCAACTGGGGGAATCGGAGCGCCGCGCGGTCGAGCGACTGCTCGACCATGACCCGTTCGCGGGCGCGCAGGTCGCCGAGCGCATCGCCGCGCGCGGACTCTCGTGGTGGCGGGCCGAGGGCAGAATCCTGGGGTACGGAGCCCGCCGCAACCTCGAATCACTCTGCTGGCTCGGCGGCAACCTCACGCCGGTGCTGGCCAGCGACGCCGCGGTGGCTGCCTTCGCCGACCTGCTCGCGGGCGAGGAGCGGCTCTGCTCCTCCATCGTCGGCCGGGCCGATGCCGTCCTCGGGCTGTGGGACCGCCTCTCCGACACATGGGGGCCAGCGCGAGACGTTCGACCCAATCAGCCTTTGCTGGTCACCGACACGCTGCCACCCGTACCGGCCGATCCGGAGGTACGCCAGGTTCGCTCCGGCGAGGTCGACCGGCTCTTCCCGGCAGCGGTGGCCATGTACACCGAAGAGGTCGGCGTCTCCCCGCTGGCCGAGGACGGCGGACGCAGCTACCGCCGACGGGTCAACGACCTGGTCCGGACCGGTCGCGCGTACGCCCGCATCGTCGACGGCAAGGTCGTGTTCAAGGCCGAGTTGGCAGTGGTCACCAAACGGACGGCGCAGATCCAGGGCGTCTGGGTGGCACCGGAGTGGCGAGGCCGGGGGATCGCCACCGCCGCCATGGCAGCCGTGGTCCGCGACGCGCTGCTGCGGGTCGCCCCCACCGTCAGCCTGTACGTGAACGACTTCAACCTCCCGGCCCGCCGCGTCTACGAGCGGTGTGGCTTCCAGCCGATCGGCACCCTGGCCACCGTCCTCTTCTGACCGCTGCGGGTGCGGGTGGTGATGCATCCCCGTAGATCTTGGACAGTTTCCGTTCGCGCCTGACGGAAACTGTCCAAGATCTGCTGAGAGCCACCGGGCAGGGGCGCCAACTGACTCCGACGGCGCGACTCTGCGGCCACCGGCGTGCGCCTGCCGGACGGACAGGCAGATGCCGGCACCCCGGGTTGGGGTATCGGCCAGCAAGTCGGTGTCGTGGTGCGGTCTGTGCGGAGTCAGGGCACGGAGATGCCGCTGGCCGGCACCCCACGTTGCGGGTGCCGGCCAGCGGTCGGTGTGCTGTTGCCGTGTGGTGGTGGTGTGGGTCAGCTGTTCCAGTGCTGGGCGACGAGGTCGGTGGCCTGC
>NZ_JBITGE010000048.1:0-41084 GCF_044456785.1 Micromonospora sp. NPDC050795
CGCTTTCCAGCGCCAGGCACTTTTACTACGTTACCCGCTCGTTTCCGCCCTGTCAAACCGATATTTCGCGGTTCGCCATGCTTCAACCCGATAACGCGGGCACCATGTCGCAACCGGCTTGCGCCGCTTTCGTCATGGGTTCGGCAGGCCGGCCGTCGCGATTTCCCGCGACCCGCCCGGTGCCCTGCCAGTTCGTAACCATACCCGGTCGGTTTCGCAGCGCCAAATCCGCCTCGCGGCGTTTCTGGCGGCACCTCCCGGTTGGGGCTCCGGTGGGCGTGCCCACCCGACCCCCAGGCCGTTGGCCTGCGCTCCGGCCGCTTCAGGCTTTCGCCTGTTTCGTCCGTTCCGCGCTGGCAGAGAGAAAGTTACGCGTCCGGCGGGATGATCGTCAAATCCGCCGGACGCGTCCCCCGTCACATCGTCGACAGGTGGCTATTCACCCAGCTCAACGCCCGCGAACGAACGCTTTCCCCGGCGCAGCACCAGGTATCGCCCATGCAGCAGGTCGGCCGGCGACACCCCCGCGTCCACAGCGGTCACCCGGTTGTTGTTGACGTAGGCGCCGCCTTCGGCGATCACCCGCCGAGCCTCCTTGAGGCCACTCACCAGACCGGAGTCCCGCAGCAGACCCGCCACATCCGGCAATTCGCCGGTGAGGCGTACGAGACCCGCCTCGGTCAGGGCCGCGCGCAGGGTCTCCGGCGACAGCTCGTCCAACGAGCCACGGCCGAAGAGCGCCTGACTGGCGGCGATCGCCTGTCGGGTCTCGTCGGCACCGTGCACCAGTGTGGTCAGCTCCTCGGCGAGCGCCCGCTGCGCCAGCCGGGCCGCCGGCCGTTCGGCTGTCGCCTTGGCCAGCTCTTCCAGCTCGTCGCGGGTGCGGAAGCTGAAGTACCGCAGGTAGCGGTCGACCTCCTGGTCCTCGACGTTGAGCCAGAACTGGTAGAAGGAGTACGGGCTGGTCATCGTCGGGTCGAGCCAGACAGCACCGCCCTCGCTCTTACCGAACTTCGTACCGTCGGACTTGGTGACGAGCGGCGTGGTGAACGCCTGCACCGGCCCCCCGCCCCGTCGGCGTACGTAGTCGACGCCGGCGGTGATGTTGCCCCACTGGTCGGAGCCACCGAACTGGAGCTGACAGCCGTGCCGGCGGTGCAGCTCGAAGAAGTCGTTGGCCTGGAGCAGTTGGTAGCTGAACTCGGTGTAGCTGATGCCGGTCTCCAGCCGGGCCCGCACCACCTCCCGCGCGAGCATCTTGTTCACCGGGAAGTGTTTGCCCACATCGCGGAGGAACTCGACGATCGACATCTCGCCGGTCCAGTCCAGGTTGTTGACCAACTGCGCCGCGTTCTCGCCGGAGTACGACACGAAGGGCGCGAGCTGGTCGCGGATCCGCTCGACCCAGCCGGCGATCACCTCGGTCGGGTTGAGCGCCCGCTCGGCGCTCTCCTTCGGGTCACCGATCTGCCCGGTCGCGCCGCCGACCAGCAGCAACGGGCGATGGCCGGCGAGTTGCAGCCGGCGGGCCATGAGGACCTGCATGAGGTTGCCGACGTGCAGGCTCGGCGCGGTGGGGTCGAAGCCCACGTAGTACGTGGCGGCACTCCCACCGTCGAGCAGCTCGCGCAGCTCGTCGAGGCCGGTCGAGTCCTGTATCAGGCCACGCCAGAGCAGGTCATCGGTCAGGGAGTCCCGCCCGGGCGGCGGAGGGCTGCTGTCGGTCACGGTCACCGATTCTCCCCCATCGCCGGCACCAACCCGTACCGGGTTTGGCGCAACCCGCCCCGGCTAGGCTTGCGCCCGTTGATCGAGGAGGGCCTTGCCATGGAGATTCCGGACCTGACGGGTGGCTTCGTCGCCCTGCTCGGCCTCAAGTTCGAGGAGGCCAGCGCCGACCGGGTGGTCATCAGCTGGCAGGTCGGCCCGCAGCTGCACCAGCCGTTCGGCATCCAGCACGGCGGGGTGTACTGCTCGGTCGTGGAGACCGCGGCCAGCGTGGGTGGCGCCCTCTGGCTGGCCGACCGGGGCACTGTGGTCGGGGTGTCGAACCAGACCGACTTCCTGCGGGCCGTCCGCGAGGGCGAGCTGAGGGCGATCGGCACCCCGGTGCACCGGGGCCGCAGCCAGCAGCTCTGGCAGGTGGAGATCATCGACGCCGACGAGCAGTTGGTCGCCCGTGGTCAGGTCCGGCTGCAGAACCTCTCGCCCGCCTGAGCGACGGCAGTCGCCGCACCGGTCAACTGCGGGCCTCGTCCAGCATCGGCTCCGCGGGCTGGTCGGTGTCGGCGTCGCCGTCGCCTTCCTCGGGTACGCGGCTGAGCCGTACCTCGGTGATGGCCCGGTGGTCGATGCCGGCCACCACCAGCACCCAACCGTCGAGCGTGACGTCCTCCCCGGCGACGGTGGGGATGTGCCCGAGCCGGGCCAGCACCAGCCCGGCGACTGTCGTGTAGTCACCGGCCGGGCGCGGCAGCTCCACGCCGATGTCCGGCAGGTCGTGCACCGGGAAGGTGCCGGGCAGCACCAGCGCACCGTCGGGGTCACGCCGCACCGAGCGCACATCCCGGTCGGTCTCGTCGTAGATCTCGCCGACGATCTCCTCCAGGATGTCCTCCAGCGTCACGATCCCGTCGACGGCGCCGCGCTCGTCCACGACGAGCGCGATGTGCTGACGCTCGGCCTTGAACTGGCGCAGCGCGTCCACCACCGGCAACGAGTCGGGCAGCAGCATCGGCGGTCGGGCGATCTCGTCGACCGGGCGGTCGTCGGGCACACCCACCAGGTCACGCAGGTGGATCACTCCGGCCGTGTCGTCCAGGCCGCCGTGGCGCACCACCGGCGCGCGGGAGTGCCCGGTGGCGGCCAGCACGAGCCGCGCGGCCTCCGCCGTGGTCCCGCTGTCGAGCGTGAAGACCTGCAACCGGGGTACGAGGACAGCCCGCAACCGCCGGTCGGCGATCTCGACGGCACCCGCGATGATGGTGCGCTGCTCCTTGGTGAAGCCGTGGTTGCCGGCGACGATGTCGCGCAGCTCGTCCGGGCCGATCTCCTCCGGCTCGTGTTTGGGGTTGAGCCCGACCAGGCGGACCACCACGTCGCTGGTGGCGCCGAGCGCCCAGACGGCCGGCCGGGTGAGGCTGGCGAGCAGGTCGAGCGGGCGGGCCACCAACAGCGCCCACCGTTCGGCGGACTGCATGGCGATCCGCTTGGGCGCCAGCTCGCCGAAGACCAGGGTGACGAAGGTCAGCGCGAGGGTGACCGCCACGATCGCCACCGTCTCAGCGGCGTTGCCGAACATCCCGAGCAACGGGACGAGGGGCTTGGCCAGGGAGACCGCCGCCGCGGCGGAGGCCAGGAAACCGGCGAGGGTGATGCCGATCTGGATGGTGGCCAGGAAGCGGTTCGGGTCCTTGGCGAGCCGGGCCAGCACCCGTCCGGCCCGGCTGGTGCGCTCCAGCCGCTGGATCTGGCTGTCTCGCAGCGACACCAACGCCATCTCGCTGCCCGCGAAGAGCGCGTTGATCACGACCAGGACTCCGACCAGGGCCAGTTGGCTCCCGTAGCTCTGCACGCCCGGTTCGCTCCCTCGTGGTGGTGGCACCGGCTGCCCCGCGCGGCACCCGCCGGTCGGCGAGCCCGCCCGGCGTAGGCGTGTCTTTGCCCCGTCCGGCGCCGGCCGAATCCTGCTCCGGCGAGGCTAGCCGAACCGGACGAAGCGAGGTTACGCCGAATCAGGCCACGGCGAGGCTACGCCGGATCGGACGACGGTGACGCCACGCCGACCGGGGCATCGGTGGGTCAGGCCGACTGGGGCGTTGGCGACGCCGGCAGGTCGAGGACGTACGAGTCGCCATCCGGGCGGAAGCCGAGCCGGTGGTAGTAGGGGGCCACCATCCGGGGCGGGCTGACCACCCGGTGGAAGCCCCGTTCGGTGAACAGGTGGCTGCGCCGGTAGACGAACTCGCCCGGGGTGAAGTCCCGGAACTTCGGGGTCACGTAATCCAGGTCGATCTGGGCGACACCGGGCGCCTCGGCGTGCGACAGCACCACTCCGACGACCTCGTCGGCGGTGACCACGAGAAACGCCGAGCGCCCCGACGCGTCCGGGTCCCAGTGGAAGCCGGGGTTGAACCGGGTGATGTCGGCGGCGTGCACCCGCAGCGTGTGCGCGAGGAACTGGTCGCCGACGCCGACCTCCACCACCTGGTAGGTCTTCTCGTCGTGCCGGGTGGCGAGCATCCCGCGCAGGTACCAGATGTTGATCACCGCGAGCACGACGTTGAGCCCGACGCCGGGCCAGACCTCGATCGCGGCGTTGTAGCCGATCAGCACGAAGCAGCCGACGAGGTTGAGCGCCCGCAGCCGCAGGATGCGGGACTGCAGCAGGGACCAGACCAGCACCGCGGAGCCGGCCCAGCCGACGAGATCCAACCAGTTCACGCCGCGAGACTAGTGCCCGCCCAGGTCAGAGGCGTCGGCGGGCAGCTCCAACAGCCACTCCTCGACGTCTTCGCCGCGGCCGTTGGCGTACCCCGAGTCTTCGCCGATCACCACGAACCCGCACTTGCGGAGCACCGCGAGGGAGGCGGCGTTGTCCTTGGCGGCGCGGGCGTGCACCGGCCGGGGCAGCTCGCGCAGCAGGGCGGCCAGGGCCGACGTGGCGTGGCCCCGACCCCAACGTGCCGGGTCGATCCAGTAGCTGACCTCGGTCTGCCCCTCGGCCGGCCAAGCGCTCACATAGCCGACCACCTCGCCGTCGACCTCGGCGGTGCGGACCAGGTTCTGCGGGTTGGTGAGCACCCGGGCCCAGTGTGCGGCGAACTCCCGACGGTCGGACGGGTCCTTCGGGCCGAACGCGGCCATCCGGTTGGCCTCCGGGTCCTGCTGGTGCAGGAAGAACTCGACGAGGTCGTCCTCACGGACCGGGCGCAGCAGCAGATCGGAGGTCATCGGCCGAGGGTACGCAACGGCGGTGACGACACGCCGCGGCGCGGAGTCAGCCGACGACGGCCACGACCGCCAGCACGGCAGCGCCCAGGGAACTCGCCACCGACAGCAGTCGACGCCACGGCACCCGCGCGTCGACCACCGGCAGAGCGCGCCACCGGGTCGCCGCCAGGGCCACCCCCGCCGCCGACAGGCCGGCGCCGAGCGGCCACAGCCAGGCCGGCACCATCGACCAGTCCCCCATCCGGTGCCCCAGGCCGAGATAGGCGAACGCCCAGACCGCCGCCGCCAGCAGCGTCACCTGGTCCAGTTGACGACGGCGGGCGGTGCCGAGCAGGGAGAGGCCGCCGAGGAAGGTGAAGGCAACCGCGAGGCCGGCGCCGATCCATGGCAGCACCATCGACGTCGCCGAGTCGGCCTCCTTCGGTGGCACCCCGAGCAGCCGCAGCCCGATCGGCTCGACGCCCTTGTCGGTGTTGCCGAGCACCACCACCGCCCGCCCGGTCGCCCGTTCGAGGCCGACGTAGGACCGGAACCCGCCGGTAGCGCCGTTGTGCCAGACGATCTCGCGGTCGCCGTGCCGGGTGGTGAACCAGCCGTACCCGATGCGGGTGTCGTCGTCCTCGCGGAAACGGGCGGTGGCGGCGTCGGCACCGGGTGCGGTGCCGGCGAGAGTCGCGGCGAGCAACCTGCCCAGATCCTCGGCCGTCGACCAGGGGCCGGCGCCGGCCGGGGCGTAGCCGGCTCCTGCCCACGGGTCGAGCGGCCGGCCGCCGGCCCGGCTTCCCTGGGCGCGATCGGCCGGCAGGTCGTCGACGCGGGTGGCGACAGTGGTGGCCGTCATGTCGAGCGGCCGTAGCAGCCGGTCGTGCAGCAGCTCGGGGTACGCGACGCCGGCCTTCGCGGCGAGCGCGTGGCCGAGCACGGACGGCCCGAGGTTGGAGTAGTGGACCTCGCCGCGCTCGTCGTCGTTTGTGTCGACCCGGTCGGTGGCGCTGCGAACGGCGTCGACGCCCTGCCCGGCGTAGGGGTTTGCGCCGGAGACGTTGGACCAGAGGATGCGTGCCCACCCCAGTGGGGAGCCGGGGGCCAGGCGGGGCAGGCCGGTGCGGTGGCTGGCGAGTTCGGCGAGCGTGACGTCGCGGGCGGGGCCGGTGATCTCGGGCCAGGTGGCGCCGAGCCGGTCGTCCGGGCCGACGACACCGGCGGCGACCTGGTCGGCGAGGAGCATGCCGGTGAGGGCCTTGGTGACCGAGCCGATCTCGAACGGGGTGCCCGGCTCCACGGGTCGAGCGGCGAGGTCCCGGTCACCCAGGCCGGCGGTGCGGATCCGGCCGTTCTCGACCAGGGCGACGGCGAGCCCGCGCAGGCCTGACTGGTCGGGCGTGGCCGAACGGGCGGCGGCGGCCAGGTCGCGGTCGCCGGTGCTCTGCCCGCCGAGTCGGGGCACCCGGGGCATCAACGCCACCCCGACCAGGCCGGCGATCAGCGCGACGGCGAGGACGGTGACGGTCGTCCGGCGCATGGTGGTTCCTCCGTGGGGTCGTCGGATGGGCGGCCGCGCCGCGTCTGGTCAGCGGCCGGCGGCGGTGAGGATGGCCAGCAGCGGCACCACGCGTTCGGCGGGGACCGCGTACCGGCCTCGGCCGGCGCTGCGCAGCCAACCGGCGGCGGTGATCTGGCGCAGGTGGTGATGCAGTTGGCCGGTGGTGCCTAACTCCTCGATCTCGGCCAGCTCGCTGGTGCTCTGCCGGCCGCCGAGGATCTCCCGCAGGAGCCGCAGCCGCACCGGGTGGGCCAACGCGGAAAGGGTGCTGGGCAGGTCCGTCCAGTCGGCGGCGAGCAGGTCGTCGACGGTGCGGCCGTACTGCCAGTCGTAGTGCTGGCCGGCGACGCGGACGGTGCCGGTGTAGAGCACGGCGCCCGACCCGTCGGGTGGCAGGCGCTGCTTGAGGCCGTCGAGCGCCCAGAAGGTGCCCTCCGGCGCGGGTGGTGGCGGCGGCGCGGAGGTGGGCCGCTCGCTCAACGCGGCAACCTGTGCCTCCAGCGCGGCGAGCCGATCTTCCACGGAATCCATGCGTCGATACTACGAACATACGTAATTGCGTGCAAGCGCCGGACCGTCGCGCGCCCGGAACCGGCGCGTCCGGACCTTGCGGTGCTGCCGAGCGGTCGACAATGGCCTGACCGACCCAGGGAGCGCCGATGAACCGACCTGTCGTGGTGGGCGTGGACGGATCGCCGTTTAGCCTCGTCGCCGCCGAACACGCGGCACGGGCCGCCGTGCTCCGGTCCCGACCGCTGCTCCTGGTACACGGGTACCTGCACGCGTCCGGCTACGGCGTGCCTCTCAACCCGTACGACATCGGGGTGCCCGCGCCCTCGGCGGAGGCGCAGCAGATGCTGGAGCGCACGGCGGCCGAGCTGACCGACCGGTGGCCCGGCCTCACCACCGAGGTGCGTCAGATCCTCGGGGGCCCGGGAGCCACCATGATCGAGGAGTCCCGCCGGGCGGACCTGGTGGTGGTGGGCAGCCGTGGTCTGGGCGGGTTCACCGGGCTGCTGCTCGGCTCGGTCGGCGCGCAGGTGGCCGCGCACGCCCACTGCCCGGTGCTGGTGATCCGCCCGGACGAGCAACCGATCCCGGTGGACGGCCCGGTGCTGGTCGGCGTCGACGGGTCCGAGTCGTCCCGGCTCGCCGTGGGCCTGGGCGCCGACGAGGCGGCGCTGCGGGACGTGCCGCTGGTGCTGGCGCACGTCGGCCCTCAGGACGGGGACCGGACGGTGCCGGAGGAGATCGAGGAGTCGCAGGCCGCGTACCAGGCCGACGTGGTGCGACTCCTGGCCGACGCCTCCGCCGTGGTGCGCGCCGAACACCCCGACCTGGTGGTGCGCGAGCATCCGGTCCGGGCGGCCGGCGCGGCCCAGGGGCTCATCGAGGCCAGCGGCACGGCGTCGCTGCTGGTCGTGGGCACCCGGGGCCGGGCCGGTTTCACCGGTCTGTTGCTCGGGTCGGTCAGTCAGGCGGCGATCCACCACGCGCACTGCCCGGTGCTGGTCGCCCACCCGGTCAGCTGACCGGCGCGCCGTCACCTCGGCCGAGCATCTGCAGGAAGTCGGTGGTGAGGGCGAACGGATCGGCCGGACCGGTGGCTGGTGGCCGCCGCTCGATCTGGTCGGCCAACTCCCCGGCGGCGCGCCGGATCCGGGCGCGCAACGCGCCGTCGGCGGTGCCGTCGGACCAGTCCTCCGGGGCGGCGAAGACCGCCGTCGGGACGACCACCGACCGAAGGTAGGCGAACATCGGGCGGACGGCGTGCTCCAGTGCCAACGAGTGCCGGGCGGTGCCGCCGGTCGCGCCGATCAGCACCGGCCGGTCGACCAGCGACCCGGAATCCAACACGTCGAAGAAGGACTTGAACAGCCCGTTGTACGAGGCGCTGAAGATCGGGGTGACGGCGATGAGCCCGTCCGCCCCGGTCACCGTGTCGACGACCTCGCGCAGCGCCGCCGGCGCGAACCCGGTGAGCATGTTGTTCACCACGTCGTGGGCGTACTCGCGCAGGTCCACGACGTGCAGCTGCACGTCGGAGCCGCGCCGGACCAACTCGTCGCGGGTGGCCGCGGCGAGCTGGTCGGCGAGCAGCCGGGTCGACGAGGGCTGACTCAGCCCCGCCGAGATCACGGCCAGGGTGCGCTGGGTCATCGGGTCGCCCCCTCCGGCGCCTTGCCCGTCACGTCGTCGACGGCGTGCACCGTGCTGTCCTTGGCGCCGCCCGCGGCGGCGACCAGCGAGGCGTGCGTCGGCGCCGCCGGCACGTGCGCCGGACGTCTCGCGGCGAACTCCTTGCGCAGCACCGGCACGACCTCCTCGCCGAGCAGGTCGAGCTGCTCCAGCACGGTCTTCAGCGGCAACCCGGCGTGGTCCATCAGGAACAGCTGGCGCTGGTAGTCACCGACGTACTCCCGGAAGCCGAGCGTGCGGTCGATGACCTGCTGCGGGCTGCCCACGGTCAGTGGGGTCTCCCGGGTGAAGTCCTCCAGCGACGGCCCGTGCCCGTAGACCGGGGCGTTGTCGAAGTAGGGCCGGAACTCCCGGACCGCGTCCTGCGAGTTGCGGCGCATGAACACCTGCCCACCGAGGCCGACGATGGCCTGGTCGGCGGAGCCGTGGCCGTAGTGCGCGTACCGCTGGCGGTAGAGCGCGATCATCCGCTGGGTGTGCTCCTTGGGCCAGAAGATGTGGTTGGCGAAGAAGCCGTCACCGTAGTACGCGGCCTGCTCGGCGATCTCCGGGCTGCGGATCGAGCCGTGCCAGACGAACGGGGGCACGCCGTCGAGCGGGCGCGGCGTCGAGGTGAACGACTGCAGCGGCGTGCGGTACTTGCCCTTCCAGTCGACCACGTCCTCGCGCCACAGCCGGTGCAGCAGGTCGTAGTTCTCGATGGCCAGGGGGATGCCGGCGCGGATGTCCTTGCCGAACCACGGGTAGACCGGGCCGGTGTTGCCGCGGCCCATCATGAGGTCCACCCGGCCGTCGGAGAGGTGCTGGAGCATCGCGTAGTCCTCGGCGATCTTCACCGGGTCGTTCGTGGTGATCAGCGTGGTGGCGGTGGACAGCAGCAGCCGCTCGGTACGCGCCGCGATGTAGCCGAGCATGGTGGTCGGTGACGACGGCACGAATGGCGGGTTGTGGTGCTCGCCGGTGGCGAAGACATCGAGGCCGACCTCCTCGGCCTTCAACGCGATGGCGACCATCGCCTTGATCCGCTCACGCTCGGTCGGCTCCCGACCGGTGGTCGGATCGACCGTGACGTCACCGACGGTGAAGATTCCGAACTGCATGACCAGCTCCTCGCGTGTCAACCGGGTGCCGTCGTGGTACCCGGACGCAGCTCACAACTTATTTGACGACGCAACTATTCCGTCGGCGGTACACCTCGCAGTGGCGCCGGTCACGCCCCTGACCGGACAACGGGTCGCAGAACGGTCAGCCGCCCGCGACCGACGGCAGCACCTGCACCTCCGCGCCGTCCTTGACCGGGGTGGCCAGGCCACCGGAGTGCCGGCAGTCTTCCCCGTCGACGAAGACGTTGACGTAGCGCCGCAGCTCACCACGCTCGTCGCGGATGCGCCGGGCCAGCCGCGGATGCGCGACGGCCATCTCGTCGAGGACCGCCCGCAGCGTCCCGGCGGCGGTGACGGTCAGCCGACTCGCGCCCCCGGCCTCGCCACGCAGCGGGCCGGGCAGCAGCACCGTGACCACGCTCAGACCTCCGCGGCGCGGACGCAGAGCACGTCCGGCAGGTGCGCCGCGATCAGGGACCAGGAGTCACCCTCGTCGCGGCTGGCGAAGACCGAGCCGGAGCGGGTGCCGAAGTAGACCCCACCGGGGCTGGCGTCGTCGGCGCACATCGCGTCGCGCAGCACCGCCGGATAGAACGGCCCCTCGGGCAGCCCCACCGACAGCGGCTCCCACTTGCCGCCAGCGTCGACGGAACGGAACACCCGGCAGCGGTGGTCGGTCGGGAACCGCTCGCCGTCGGCCACCAACGGGAAGGTCCACACCGTGCCGCCGCGCCCCGGGTGGGCCACCATGGGAAAGCCGAAGTCGCTGGGCAGCCCGTCGGCGATCGAGGACCAGGTGCGCCCGTCGTCGTCGGAACGGTAGACGCCGTGGTGGTTCTGCGCGTACAGCCGCTCGGGGTTGGCCGCGTCCCGGGCGACCTTGTGCACGCACTGGCCGAACTCCGGCCACTCGTCGGGCATGAAGTAGGCGCGGATGCCGGTGTTGCCCGGCGCCCAGCTCGCGCCTGCGTCCTCCGAGCGGTAGACCCCGCCGGTGGACATGGCGACCAGCAGCCGAGCCGGGTCACGCGGGTGAGGCAGCACCGTGTGCACGGCCTGACCACCGAAGCCGCCCTCCCACTGCGGGCGGTGCGGATGGTCCCAGAGGGAACGGACCAGCTCGAAGCTGCGGCCACCGTCGGTGGACCTGAACAACGCGGAGGGCTCGGTGCCGGCCCAGACCACGTCCGGCTCGTCGGGGCCGGCCGGCGTCAACTGCCAGACCCGGCCGAGGGAGACGCCGGTGTCGGCCGGAAACGCGACCGGCGCCTGGTCGGGCTCGTCCCAGGAAGCGCCGAGGTCGTCGCTGGTGGCGACGCTGGGGCCGAAGTGGGAGCTGGTCACGCCGGCGAGCAGCCGCGGGGTGGGCCGACGGGTGTCGACGGCGACCGCGTAGACCCCCGTCATCGGAAAGTGCGGACCGGTGATCTCCCAACTGCGCCGCTCGTCGGTGCTGGTGGCGAGAAACAATCCCTTGGCTGTGCCGATCGCGAGCAGTGTCGCCATGACGTCCTCCGAACCGTCGGTGAGCAGGTCCGGTGATTATGGCCACACCGTCCGACAACCCCCGCCGCCCACACGCCGCAGGTCAGTCAGCGTCGGACGCGCGGCACGTGCCGGCGGTACGCGCTGACCGTCGGATCGCCCTCCAGCCAGAACCGCCAGGGCAGATCGTGCGCGCCGGTCACCCCGACCCGGGGACCCGCCACCACCGTCTCCGGCGGCACCGGCTCGGCCGGCGGCCGCAGGCGGACCGGGCCGTCGCCGAGCAGGTCCGCCCCGTACGCCTCACGGTCGATGCCGAGCGCGGAGCAGAGCCGGGCGGGCCCACGGGCCAGATCCACCTCCCGCCGGACGGCCGGCCGGCGCTCCCGTGCCGTGGCCAGCCCGTCGACCACCGCGCCGGCGCGCAGCAGCACGGCGGAAGCCTCCCCCTCGACCCCGGTGACCACGTTCACGCACCAGTGCATGCCGTAGGTGAAGTAGACGTAGGCGTGCCCGGCGGGACCGAACATCACGGCGTTGCGCGGGGTGCGGCCCCGATGGGCGTGCGAGGCGGGATCGCCGCCACTGCCCGCGTACGCCTCGACCTCGGTGATCCGGACGGTGACCCCGCCGGCGTACAGCCGGCAGCCCAGCAGCCCACGCGCCGCCGGCAGCACCGGACCGGCGAGCAGGTCCGCCAGCGCCGCCAGGTCGGTGTCGGTGCTGCGGTCACCGGACGACAGGGCCATGTCTCCGACCGTACCCATCCCGGTTCCCCGGCACCCGGCCGGGCGCGCCGACCACTGAGCGCCGGCCCGAACACGACTCACGTCGCACACCAGACAGTCGACGGAACGGTGAAACCGGACCGTCGGCTCGGGAGTGTTCCCGATGTCGTCGCACGGGGCGACGACATCACGGGAGGAAATCACCATGACCGTACGGAGCATCCGGCTACCACTGATCGCCACCGGCCTGATCGCGGCAGCCGCGACCCTGGCCTTCACCCCGTCGGCCAGCGCGAGCGTCCCGCTGCGGGCCGCGGCGCAGGCCGACAACGCGGCGCTGCCCACGATCGCGGTCGGCGCAACGGGCACGATCGAGGCGAACGGCGCGGCGGCGATCGTGCCGGTCACCGTGACCTGCTCGAAGGCCCTCGAGTTCGACGTCACGGTCAAGGTCGCGCAGGCGGTCGGCCAGACGATGCGCGCGGGCACGACGGTTCGGAGGGTCACCTGCGCGGAGGGCACCCAGGAGGTGCGGGTCGCGGTGATCCCGGTCGAGCGTCCGTTCGCAGCGGGCGTCGCGTTCGGTGTGGTGACCGCGAGCCCCTGTGACCCGTACTGCACACCCATCTTCGGCGAGCGCCAGTTCAACCTGGTGCGCTGAGGCGTCGCCCGGCGGCACGGCATGCCCGTGCCGCCGGGCTTCAACATTAAGTTGACAATCAGACGTTCATGCGATGTGCTCGAGGTATGACGACCGAGGACATCTTCACCGCACCGGACCCGGGCCGGGCCCGCGCCCACCGCACCCACGAGGCGTTACAGCGGATCAGCGAGCGGCACGCCGGCACCGACACGCGACGGGGCCGGTGGGCCCACCCGTACGTGCTCGACCCGTGGGAGGCGGTCGCCCTGGTCACCGCGCTGGCCGCCGGCGGGGCCGAGCGCGAACCCGCTGAGGAGCCGATCGACTCCGCCGACCTGACCGCCGCGCTGACCCTGCTGCCCCACGTCCGCGCCGAACTGGACGCCCTGGAGGCCGGCCTGCTGACGCTGGCCCGCGACCGGGGGCTGACCTGGCAGGCGATCGCGTACGGGCTGGGGTTGGGCAGCGCGCAGGCGGCCCGGCAGCGCTACGAGCGGGTCGCCGCCCGTTCGGCCGACCAGACCTCCTGACGACCGCGCCCGTCGGACCGGCACGGCGCGTGTGCGACAGCAGTCGGGCGGGCACACTGTGCGCACGACGAGGAGGCACCCATGGAGCGCGCGGAGATGCTGGCGTACTGCCTGGCCAAGCCGGGAGCGTGGCTGGACCAGCCGTGGGAGGGCGACGAGGTGGTGAAGGTGGGCAGCCGGATCTTCGCGTTCCTTGGCAGCGACAGCGGCAAGCCGACGGTCGGCATCAAGTGCGGGGCGACCCGGGAGGTGGCCGACGAGTGGCTGCACCGGCACCCCGACGACGCCAGCGTGATGGCCTACATCGGCCGGTCCGGATGGAACACGCTGCGCCTCAACGGCGGGATCGACGACGACGAGCTGACCGAGGCGGTCGACTCGTCGTACGACATGGTGGTGGCCAAGCTCCCCAAGCGCGAGCGCCCGACGGCCTGAACCGCCGCGGCGCCGGCGGCAGGCGCCGACGCCACGGCACGGCTCAGCGCGGAACGACCCGCTCGGTGGCCCACTCCCGCCAGCCGGCCAGCCGGTCCGCCGCGGCGGCGAGCTGGTCGGCGACCGGGCCGGGGCCGGTGGAACCGGGGGTGGTCCGGGCCGCGAGAGCCGAACGGACCGAGAGCACGTCGCGCACCGACGGGTCGAGGTGCCCGCTGATCGCGGCCAGGTCCTCGTCGGAGACGTCGTTGAGCTCGCACTCCCGAGCAGCGCAGAGCGCCACCAACTGGCCGGTGATCTCGTGCGCGTCGCGGAACGGCACGTTGCGTCGGACCAGCCAGTCGGCGACCTCGGTGGCGAGGGAGAAGCCGACCGGGGCGGCGGCGACGAGGCGGTCCACCCGGACCGTCATCGTGGAGATCATTCCCGCCAGGGCCGGAAGCAGCAGCTCCAGGGTGTCGACCGCGTCGAAGGCCGGCTCCTTGTCCTCCTGCATGTCCCGGTCGTAGGTCATCGGCAGGCCCTTGAGCATGGTGAGCACTGTCATCAGGCCGCCGACCAGACGCCCGGACTTGCCCCGGGCCAGCTCGGCGATGTCCGCGTTCTTCTTCTGCGGCATGATCGACGAGCCGGTGGCGAAGGAGTCGTCCAGCTCCACCCAGCCGAACTCGTGCGAGGTCCAGAGCACCACCTCCTCGCCGAGCCGGGACAGGTGCACCCCGATCAGGGCCGTGGTGAAGAGGAACTCGGCCACGAAGTCCCGGTCGGCGACGGCGTCCATCGAGTTGGCGAACGACGTACGGAAGCCCAACTCCTTGGCCACCGCCACCGGGTCCAGCGGGAGCCCGGAACCGGCCAGGGCGCCCGCGCCGAGCGGGCTGATCGCCGCCCGGTGGTCCCAGTCGCGCAGCCGTTCGAGGTCGCGCAGCAGCGGCTGCACGTGGGCGAGCAGCCAGTGCCCGAAGGTGACCGGCTGGGCGTGCTGGAGGTGGGTCATGCCCGGCGCGGCGGTGTCGATGTGCCGCTCGGCCTGCTCGACCAACGCCTCCGCCAACTCGACCAGGCGACTCGCCACGCCCCGGGCGTGGTCGCGCAGGTAGAGCCGCAGGTCGGTGGCGACCTGGTCGTTGCGGGACCGGCCGGCGCGCAGCTTGCCACCGAGGCTGCCGAGACGCTCCAGCAGACCGCGCTCCAACGCGGTGTGCACGTCCTCGTCGTCGATGGTGGGGCGGAACGTCCCGGAGGCGCAGGCGGCCTCCAGGTCGTCCAGCGCGGCCAGCATCCGGCCCAGCTCCTCCGGATCGAGCAGGCCGGCGCCGGCCAGGACCCGGGCGTGCGCCCGGGAACCGGCAATGTCGTACGGGGCCAGGCGCCAGTCGAACTGCACGCTCACCGACAGTCGGGCGAGCGCCTCGGCGGGGCCGCCCGCGAACCGGCCACCCCAGAGGCTCGTCCGGTTGGTGGCGGCGCTGTTCTCGGTCAGGCTCTTGTCGTCCACGTCGCCCATCATCGCGTTGGTTGCCTTTCGCTCGCGACTGCGGGGCCCGCTTGCCGCGCTTGATCAGTCTTCGCGCTCACACGTGTCACTGTCCGCCACCGCCCAACCGGGCGTCCCGAGCCGCGGCCATCCGGCTCGGCAGCCCCCACAGCTGCACGAAGCCCTTAGCCAGGGACTGGTCGAAGGTGTCGCCGGTGTCGTAGGTGGCCAGCTGGAAGTCGTAGAGGCTCGCCTCGGAACGCCGGCCGGTCACCGTGGCCCGGCCGCCGTGCAGGATCATCCGCACCTCGCCGCTCACGTGCCGCTGCGCGTCGTCGATGAACGCGTCCAGCGACGCCTTCAGCGGCGAGAACCACAGCCCGTCGTAGACGAGTTCGCCCCAGCGCTGATCGACGCCCTTCTTGAACCGGGCCAGGTCCCGCTCGACGGTCACCGCCTCCAGCTCCTGATGGGCGGTGATCAGGGCGATCGCGCCGGGGGCCTCGTACACCTCGCGGCTCTTGATGCCGACCAGGCGGTCCTCGACCATGTCGAGGCGGCCCACGCCCTGAGCGCCGGCGCGCCGGTTGAGCTCCAGGATCGCCTGGTACGGGGTGACCGTCTCACCGTCGATCGCCACCGGCACACCGCCGTCGAAGGTGATCACGACCTCGTCGGGGTCGCGCTCCTGGGTCGGGTCGGAGGTGTACGAGTAGAGGTCCTCGACGGGGGCGTTCCAGATGTCCTCCAGGAAGCCGGTCTCCACCGCGCGACCCCACAGGTTCTGGTCGATGGAGTACGGCGACCTGGCCGACACGTCGATCGGCAGCCCCTTCTCCTCGGCGAAGGCGATGGCCTTGTCCCGGGTCCAGGCGAAGTCCCGGGCCGGCGCGATGATCTTCAGGTCGGGGGCGAGCGCGTTCAGGCCCACCTCGAACCGGACCTGGTCGTTGCCCTTGCCGGTGCAGCCGTGCGACACGATCGTGCCGCCGTGCGTGCGCGCCGCCGCCACCAGGTGCTTGACGATCAGCGGCCGGGACAGCGCCGACACCAGTGGGTAGCGGTCCATGTAGAGCGCGTTGGCCCGGATCGCCGGCAGACAGTAGTCGGCGGCGAACTCGTCGCGCGCGTCCACCACCTCGGACTCAGCGGCGCCGCAGTCCAGGGCACGCTGCCGGATGGCATCGAGATCCTCACCGCCCTGCCCGACGTCGACCGCGACCGCGATCACCTCGGCGCCGGTCTGCTCCGACAGGTACGGAATGGCGACGGAGGTGTCCAACCCACCGGAGTACGCGAGCACGACCCGCTCGGTCATGACGTGGTGTTCCCTTCAGCGGTGTCGTCCCGGCGGGCCCAACCGGCGAGCTTGTCTCCGAGTGCGGCCCCGCCGACGGCCTCACGAGCCACGACGAGGATGGTGTCGTCGCCGGCGATGGTGCCGACGATCTCGGGCAGGCCCGCCCGGTCCAACGCGCTGGCCAGGTACTGGGCTGCGCCCGGGGGTGTCCGCAGCACGGCGATGTTGCCGCTGGAGTCGACCCCGTTGAGCAGTTCGCGCAGCAGCCGCACCAACCGGGCCGGCGCGGCCTCGGCGTCACGCAACGGCCGCTGCCCGTCCTCGGGGATCAGGTAGACGGCCGGTCCGTCGCCGCCGCGCACCTTGACCGCCCCCAACTCCTCCAGGTCCCGCGAGAGGGTGGCCTGGGTGACGCCGACGCCGTCGGCGGCGAGCAGATCCGCCAGCTCGGTCTGCGACCGGATCGGCCGGTCGCGGATCAGCTCCACGATCCGGGCGTGGCGGGCCGCGCGAGTCAGCGGCGCGGTCATCGCGGCCCTCCGGTGGCGGCATCGGCGGTCGCGGGCTCCAGCAGGAACGTCAGCAGCGCCTTCTGGGCGTGCAGCCGATTCTCCGCCTGGTCGAAGACCGCGCTCTGCGGGCCGTCGAGCACCTCGTCGGTGATCTCCTCACCTCGGTGTGCGGGCAGGCAGTGCAGCACGATCGCGTCCGGTGCGGCCTGACCGAGCAGCTCCTTGTTGACCTGGTAGGGCAGGAACGGGGTGATCCGGTCCAACCCGTCGGACTCCTGCCCCATCGACGTCCAGGTGTCGGTGGCCAGCACGTCGGCGTCGCGTACCGCCTGGGCCGGGTCGGTCAGCACCCGCACCGACCCGCCGGTCTCCGCGGCGATCCCAGCGGCCCGCCGCACCACCGCCTCGTCCGGCGCGAACCCGGCCGGACCGGCGATCCGCACGTGCATACCGGCCGTCGCCCCGGCCAGCAGGTACGACTGCGCCATGTTGTTCGCGCCGTCCCCCACGTACGCCAGGGTGCGTCCGGCCGTGCCACCGCACCGCTCCCGGATGGTGAGCAGGTCGGCCAGCAGCTGGCACGGGTGGAAACCGTCGGTGAGCGCGTTGACCACCGGCACGGTCGCGCCCGCCGCCACCTCGGCGATCCGCTCGTCACCGTGGGTCCGCAGCACGATCGCCGCGACGTAACGGGACAGCACCCGCCCCGCGTCGGCGAGCGACTCCCCCCGACCGAAGTGGGTGACCTGCGTGTCCACCACCAGAGGGTGTCCGCCCAGCTCGGCGATCCCGGCGTCGAACGAGATCCTGGTCCGCAGGCTCTGCTTGTCGAAGAGCACCGCCACCGAGCGGGGGCCGACCAGCGGCCGGTGGCCGAACCGGTCCGCCTTCATGCCCGCCGCCAGGTCGAGGACAGCGGACTGTTCGGCCGGCGACAGGTCGTCGTCGCGCAGGAAGTGCCGGGTCATCGAGTCGTCCCCGTCGTGGTGGTCAGTGTGGCTGGTGCGGTCTGCGCGCCGGCAGCGGCCGGGGCGGTCGCGTCCAGTGCGGCGGGCAGCGCCGCGAGGAAGGTGTCCGCCTGGGCGGCGGTGAGGATCAGCGGTGGGGCCAGCCGGATCACACCCGGCTGCACCGGGTTGACCAGGAAGCCGGCTTCCCGCAGCGCCTCGGCCAGCACCGACGACACCGGCGCGGTCAGCGCCACACCGAGCAGCAGCCCAGACCCGCGTACCTCGCCGATCAGCGGGTGGCCCAGCGCCTCGATGCCGCGCCGCAACCGCTCGCCGACCCGCTTGACGTTGTCGAGCAGGCCCTCGTTGGCGATGGTCGCCACCACGGCGAGCGCCGCCGCGCAACTGACCGGGTTGCCGCCGAACGTGGTGCCGTGCGAGCCGGGCGTGAGCAGGTCCGCGGCGGGGCCGAAGGCCAGCGTCGCACCGATGGGCAGCCCGCCACCCAGCCCCTTGGCCAGGGTGACCACGTCCGGCTCCACACCGTCGGCCTGGTGCGCGAACCAGTGCCCGGTACGCCCGACACCGGTCTGCACCTCGTCGAGGACCAGCAGCGCGCCGTGCCGGGCGGTGATCCGCCGGGCCTCGGCGAGGTAGCCGGGCGGCGGGACCAGCACGCCGTTCTCCCCCTGGACGGGTTCCAGGATCACCATGGCGGTCGCCTCGGAGACGGCCGCTTCGAGGGCGGCGACATCGCCGTAGTCGACGTGGGTCACCTCGCCGGGCAGCGGCCGGAACGGGTCGACCTTGGCCGGTTGACCGGTCAGCGCGAGGGCGCCCATGGTGCGGCCGTGGAAGCCGCCCCTGGTGGCCACCACCTGGGTGCGGCCGGTGCGCCGGGAGAGCTTGAACGCCGCCTCGTTCGCCTCCGCGCCCGAGTTGGCGAAGAAGACCCGGCCCGGTCGGCCGGCGAGCGCCAACAGCAGTTCGGCGAGGGCCACCGGCGGCTCGGCCACATAGAGGTTGGAGACGTGCCCAAGGGTCGCGACCTGCTTCGACACCGCCGCCACCACCGCTGGGTGGGCGTGACCGAGGGCGTTGACCGCAATGCCACCCACCAGGTCCAGGTACTCCCGGCCGGCGTCGTCGACCACGACGGCGCCCTGACCGGAGACCAACGCCATCGGCGGTGTGCCGTAGTTGTCCATCATGGACTGCTTCCACCGCTGCGCCAACGTGCTCATGTCGCGTCCGTCCCGTCTCCCGGCACCACCATCGTTCCGAACCCTTCCGAGGTGAACACCTCAAGCAACGTGGAGTGCGCCACCCGGCCGTCGACGACGTGCGCGGCGGGCACTCCCCCACGCACCGCTCGCAGGCACGCCTCCATCTTCGGCACCATGCCCGACTCCAGGCTGGGCAGCAGCTTCGCCAGATCGTCCGCGGCGATCTCGGAGACCAGGCTGCTGGTGTCCGGCCAGTCCGCGTACAGGCCGGCCACGTCGGTGAGCACCACCAGCTTGCGGGCCCGCAACGCGATCGCCAGCGCGGCGGCGGCGGTGTCCGCGTTGAGGTTGTGCAGCACCCCCTCCACGTCCGGCGCCACCGTGGAGATCACCGGAATCCGACCGGCCTCGATCAGGTCGGTCACCGCGGACACGTCGACCGACTCGACGTCCCCGACCTGCCCCACGTCGACCGGCACCCCGTCCACGTACGCCGGACGCCGCACCGCGGTGAACAGCCGGGCGTCCTCGCCGGAGAGGCCGACGGCGTACGGGCCGTGCGAGTTGATCAGACCCACCAGCTCCCGGCCCACCTGACCGACCAGCACCATCCGGACCACGTCCATCGCCTCGGCGGTGGTCACCCGCAGACCACCCCGGAACTCGCTGGCGATGCCGAGGCGACCCAGCATGGCGGAGATCTGCGGACCGCCGCCGTGCACCACCACCGGCTTCAGGCCGGCGTAGCGCAGGAAGACCATGTCGGCCGCGAACGCCCGCTGCAACTCCGGCTCGGTCATCGCGTTGCCGCCGTACTTGACCACGACCGTCGAGCCGGTGAAGCGCGCCAACCAGGGCAACGCCTCGATCAACGTCTCCGCCTTGACCTGGGCACGAGCCAGATCGCTGCTGAGGCTCACCGCACCGGCCTTTCGTTCGCGACTACGGGACTCCGCTGCGCTGCGTTCCTCGCGCTCATGTGGAGTACGCCGAGTTCTCGTGCACGTACGCGTGGGACAGATCGTTTGTCCAGATCGTGGCGGCCGACGTACCCGCGTGCAGGTCGATCCGGATGGTCACGTCCCGCCCGGTCAGGTCGACCGTCGAGCGGTCCTCGGCGGCGGCGCCGCCCCGGCACACCCACACCCCGTTGACCGCCACGTCCACCTCGTCCGGCTCGAACGCGGCAGCGGTGGTGCCGACGGCGGCGAGGATCCGACCCCAGTTGGGGTCGTTGCCGAACAGCGCCGTCTTGACCAGGTTGTTACGGGCCACCGCACGGCCCACCTCGACCGCCTCGTCCTCGTCCGCCGCGCCGACCACGTCGATGGCGATCTGCTTGGTGGCGCCCTCGGCGTCGGCCACCAACTGCTGGGCCAGGTCGTGACAGGCCGCGGTGACGGCCGCGGCCAGCTCGGCCGGCGTCGGCTCGATGCCGCTCGCGCCGCTGGCCAGCAGCAACACCGTGTCGTTCGTGGACATGCAGCCGTCGGAGTCGACCCGGTCGAAGCTGACCCGGGTGGCCGCCCGCAACGCCTCGTCCAGCGTCGCCGGACCGGCCACCGCGTCGGTGGTCAACACGCAGAGCATGGTGGCCATCCCGGGCGCGAGCATCCCCGCGCCCTTGGCCATGCCGCCGACCGTCCAGCCGCTCCCCCGGGTCACAGTGGTCTTCGGCCGGGTGTCCGTGGTCATGATCGCCTCGGCGGCGGCCGGGCCACCGTCGCGGGACAGCCGACGGATCGCCGAGCGGACGCCCGGCAGCAGCTTCGGCATCGGCAGCCGCTCACCGATGAGCCCGGTCGAGCAGACCGCCACATCACCGGCGCCGAGGATCAACCGGGGACTGGCCGAGGTCAGCGCGGCGGCGGTGTGCTCGGCGGTGGCGTGGGTGTCCTGGAAGCCGGCCGGACCGGTGCAGGCGTTGGCGCCACCGGAGTTGAGCACCACGGCGCGGACCACACCACCCTGCACGACCTGCTGGGTCCAGAGCACCGGCGCGGCCCTGACCCGGTTGGTGGTGAAGACACCGGCCACACCGGCGTCCGGGCCGTCGTTGACCACCAGGGCCACGTCCGCGCCGCCGCTGGCCTTGAGGCCGGCGGCCACACCGGCCGCCCGGAACCCCCGAGGGGCGGTGACACTCAAGGGGTGACCCCCCAGATCGACAGGCCCGTCGTCTCCGGCAGGCCGAGCATCAGGTTGGCGTTCTGCACGGCCTGACCGGCCGCGCCCTTGCCCAGGTTGTCCAACGCGCTGAGCACGATCAGGCGGCCCGAGTCGACGTCGACGGTGGCCTGCAGGTGACACGAGTTGGAGCCGAGGGTCGCGGCCGTGTGCGGCCAGCGGCCCTCCGGCAGCACGTGCACGAACGGCGCGTCCGCGTACGCCCGGGCCAGCACCTCCTGCGGGTCGACGCCGCGCGCCGGCACCGCGGTGACGGTGGCCAGGATGCCGCGCGGCGTCGGCGCCAGAACCGGGGTGAACGACAGCCCGGTCGCGCCGGTGGCCTGCTTGATCTCCGGGACGTGCTGGTGGGTGCCCACCCGGTAGGGCGACAGGTCGCCCATCACCTCGCTGGCCAACAGGTGCGCCTTGGCCGCCCGGCCGGCGCCGGAGGTGCCGGAGGCGGCGACCACCACCACGTCGTCGGGGTTGGCCGCGCCGTCGGCGATCAGCGGCGCGAGCGCCAGGGTGATCGCGGCGGCGTAGCAACCGGTGTTCGCCACCCGGGTGGAGCCGGCGATCAGCTCCCGCTGACCGGGCAACTCGGGCAGGCCGTAGGTCCACTGCCCGGCGTGCGTGCCGCCGTAGTACTGCGCCCAGGCGTACGGGTCGGCCAGCCGGTGGTCGGCACCCAGGTCGACGATCCGCACCTCGGCCGGGAGTTGGGCCGCGAGAGCCGCCGACTGACCGTGCGGCAGGGCCAGGAACACCAGGTCCGCATCGGCCAGGATCACCGGATCGGTCTCGCCGAGCACCAGGTCGAGCCCGGTGAGCTGCGGGTGCACCACGTCGACGCGGTGCCCGGCCTGGCTGTGCGCGGTGGCGGCGACCAGGTCGAACTCCGGGTGCCCGGCGATCAGGCGCAGCAGCTCGCCCCCGGCGTACCCGCTCGCACCGGCGACCGCGACTCGGATCCCCATACTCACCTCCGCATGACTATGCAGCGAAGATTAACAAGGACGACTCACGAGTGCAAGTTCATGCAGTGTAGTGCATGGTAATGAACAGATGAATCACGCCGGTACGGTGCCCTGGGTGTCCTCTGCCAGACGATCCCGGCAGAGGACACCGCGTGTCAGTTCACCCGCTCGGACAACCCGTGATGACGCTCGTACGTCCTCAGGGCCGCATCCCAGGCCTCCGTGTATTCGCTCGGTCCCATACCGAGATCACCATGTCCACGCACCGCTTCACGGAGCAGTTTGATGAGGTCGGGAACGGCCTCACGACGTTCCTCCACGTACCGGCGGAACACCTCGGCGAACTGCTCACCAGTCAACCGCGCCGCATGCGAGGTCACCGGATCGTCCTCAAGATTCTGCAGCACCGCACACCAGCGACGAGTCAGCTCGTCCGCCTGGGTCGCCCTGATCTTCTGCAACTCATGATCACACTCAAGCCTGATCCGATCCTCCCAGTACGGCCGGAGGCGTTCCCGTACTCGCTCGTCCGGGCTGACGCGAATGAGCACACTGAAGTACGGCACCAATCCCTCGCGCGGCCAGCGGTGGCCACCGAGACGGCCGTTCAGCGCGCGCTCAAGATCGTGCGAGCGGTGAGGTTCGTGTTCACGTGCCAGATCCACTGCCCGCTCCCGGACAATTCCGGCAGCCCACCCCAGGTAGCGGTCGGCGCGGAGTCGAAGCTCCTCATACGCCATGTTCTGCGCGGTCCAGTTGTAAACGACGTGCAGCCGGAAATCGAACGCGTCGCCCTTGGCGGGCACCAGGATCGGCCCCGGGACGTCCTGACGGAACGTCGCCGTGGTGGAGACGACTGGCGGTGGTGGGGGTGGAGGTAGGGGAAGCTCAGCTGGCGGAAAGAGCACATGCCACCAACGACGACGGTCCACCTGTGTGGGTACGGGTGGTCTGGTGCCGGGACCACCAGGCGGATTCATGATCATCTCGTCTCCTCATCGATCAGGCGTTGTACGTCGTCGAGCAGGCTGTTGTGGGGCATCACGGGACGCCATACGTGGTGGAGCTGATGGTTCAGGCGATGACGCAGTGCAGGCTGTCCAGCGATCACGTGACGCACGAGTTGAAGGCAATGGCCGGCGACGACCGTCTGCCGATCAGCCCGGTCCAGCCAGAATCCGAGGGACCGCCACGAGCGGTATGCCGTCCACGGCAGGCTGAGGGCGGCGGCCCAGAGCACGGCCAGGTCGGCCAGACGGATCGTCCCCTGATCGACCAGGTACAGCAGCTCCGGCCAATGTTCTCTGGGCGGTTCCGTCCAACGGTCCGCGAGCACCCGCAGAGTCCGCGCGGCGTGGAGTTGCACCTCGGGATCGCCGCACGCGGTCCAACCCACCAGCGCCGTGACAACGCTCGCCGCGTGATCATTGCGGTACACCTCGACCAGCCCTCGGACGACGGAGTTGTTCCACCGCTGCATCCGCGCATGCGCCACCTGGCGCAACTGCACCAACGCCGCATCCGGCCAGAGTTGGGCCAGCCCGAGGCTGTACGCCCGCGCCACGGTGTCGCGTAGATGAGCTGCCGGGCCGGCAGTCCACCTACCGAGTTCGGTTCGGACCCGATGGTGCAACGTCGGCTGCATGGCCATGGCGACCAGCACGATGGCCGCGGCCTGCCGAACGCCGGCACGCCGTTCCCGGGCCAATACTCCGACCGTGTCGAGGGCCGCTTGCACGTCCCGGGTCGCTGACCAGCCGATGGCCCCGGCGGCGGCCTGTCGGACCGCCGGGAGGTCTCCCCGAATCAGGTCCGCCAGCCAGTCGAGGAGCTCCGCCGGAGACCACCATTCAGCCCACGCGACGTCCAGCAACGCCGATCTGAGCGGCTTCGT
The DNA here is from genome assembly GCF_044456785.1 of Micromonospora sp. NPDC050795. NCBI lineage: Bacteria > Bacillati > Actinomycetota > Actinomycetes > Micromonosporales > Micromonosporaceae > Micromonospora > Micromonospora sp. NPDC050795. The sequence continues at coordinate 24,125 of NZ_JBITGE010000048.1, forward strand.
CCCCGCCGGAAAATCGATCCGGCATCCACCCGGCACGCGTACGTCGCTCAGCCGGGTGACGGCCTGGCTCAGTGTCGACCCCAACAGCGCCTCGATTGCCGACGGACGCAGGGGTACACCGATCGACGCCACTTCCTGAAACTGCGATCGGGCCAGACGTTGAGCTGCCTGGTGTATCTCGGCCACGGGCTGTCCGGCGAGCACGGCGCAGGACAGGCGGAACGCTCGCACGTCCTCGGCCGTGAATCCATCGATCTCATCGCCGCCGCGTCGCAGGTCGAGGATCTCGACGGCTCGCTCTCGCAGTTGAAGCGGCAGAAACTGCTCCAGCCGTTCCGTCAGGGCGCCAGCCCTGGGAGCGGTCCGAGCGATCGTCTCGACGACCTTCAGGACTTCGCTGGGTGAGGGCTCTCCGGCCAGGTAAACCGACAGCAGTGGATGTTCGGCGCAGTCCACATCCACGTACTGCTTCAGGCAATGCCCGTCGCACGTGTCCACACACCAGCCGACACACCGCCCGGCGAGATGATGGCGAAGTTGCGCCCGGAATACCTCAGCTGCCGGGGCTGCACGATGTTCCACAACGTGGCCGACGAGGTCGTGTCTCCGTCGGGAGAAATCCCCCGCCAGGACCAGTGTCGTGCCTGATGTCGCAGCCCTGGCAGCGAGCGCCACGAGTGTGAACCCGTCGACCTCGCGGAGTGCGACCTCGCTCAGCCGGAGCACGTAGCCGTGACCGGCGGGTAAAGGCGTCTCAGCGCCGAGCAGATCGGACAACTGCTCGACACCGAGCACACGGACCCGGCCAAAGCCGTGTTTCCGAGCCACTGCCAAGGTGGCCGAAGTGATCAGTCCGCTCCCGACCGGACCGGAGAGGCAGACCAGGTCGTGGAGCTGAAGATGGTGGTCGAGTCGGTGATCACTGGGCGTGTTCGCGTACCCGCTGGCGATGTCGCGGACCTTGGCCTCGACCAGGGTTTCGAACCAGATGCGCCCAGCGCCGTCGGATCGCGCGGCGGTGACGTTGACCGTCCCGATCGCGACGGCGCCATGACCGGTAGCGTTCTGCCCCTGAACCCGAACATCGCCGACGTCGATGCTCGACCCACCCAGTAGGCCAGCGAGCCCGCGCAGCACGTCGGCAGGGTCAAGGAGGTCCTCAGGTTCGTCTACCTCCTCCTCCGGTGGCACCTCGGGCAGTCCCTCTGCCGGGCCCGGCTCGTCCTTGCCATCACCGGTACCTGTAGCTGTTGATCCGCCCAGCACAACATCGTCGTCGTCACCACTCGCTTGATTGACGGCCGGTGCCTCCAACACGTTGCGCGGAAGGTGTTCCAGATCCCACTCCGTCCCAGCGGAGGCAGTGGGGTGCCGACCGGTCATCGGGGATTGCCTCGCCCCGTGCCGAAGTTCGCGTCGCCACCAAGCGAGCCGATCGCCGTCGCACCGTGGCCGATCGCGTTCTGCCCCTTGACGCGAATATCGCCGGTACGAATTCCACCGTGACGCGCCGCCCTGTTCGCTGCCTCCGCCTCGCCAATGTCCGCCGCCTCCTCGACAGCCTGGGCGGAGCCTTCCCGGTCGGGGGGCACGACGCCCGGGACCGAGACACCGCGGAGATCCTCGTCCACCACACAGAGCCAGGCGTACTCGCGGAACTCCTTGTCCGGATGGGCCACCTCGATCCGCAAGAAACGCTCGGGTCGCATCTCTTCCGGATACTCGCTGACCACGTCCCGGAAGATCTCTGTCGACACAACGAGAGCCACCCCGGCCTCGGGAAAGGCTGCCAGGGCCTTCTTGACGGGATCGGCCTCGCACAGGCGACAGACGAAAACGACGGCGTTGCCGGGGAAGCCGTTCGCACCGTCCAGGTGCACCAAACCCTGATGTACGGCCACCCGAAGTCGGATTCGAGCAACGGGGAGGCGGCTGCTGTTGTGGCTGCGCAGCCGCCGGTTCAGCTCCGGCACGAACCTACCGATGACATGAGACTCGGACACTTCGCGGGGCACGATCGCCAGCTCGCCGTCACCCGCCTGCTGAGCAGTCCAGGCCACCCGGTCCAAGCCGACAGTGCGAGCGGCTTCGTGCAGCAGCTCGCGGAAATGCCGTTGCGCGTCATATTGCTGCAGGTTGCTTCGTCGGCTGTACCGTTCCATATCCACAGAGATCAACAGTCGTCGCTCGGGATGTTGCATCAAACTCCCGCCCTTCGTCACCCGGCTCGCCCAACAAGCGAGCACCGCAGGAACCATCGAACCGCCGGGGACCGATCGGGATCCCGTAGAAGTACGGCATCGTCTCGGGCTGTCGAGAAACGGTCATCCCGTTCTGTTCGGGAGTCAGGCAGAGACCCGCACGGTCTCCTTGTCCCATGAGGACGAACCTGTTTGAGCTGCTGCTGGCCCTCGAATGGTCACCGATGGCTGTGCTGGTGTTGATTGCCGTCCGCCTGCTGGTCGAAATCGTCGCTGCCACAGGGGCATCGCGCTGCGCACAGGAACGGCTACGCTTCGGCGGCTGTCCGTGGAGGAGGCTGAGGCCGCAGATGCGACGACCACGCGAAATGTCCGCCGGCGAGTGGCCCTACGGCACGTTCCTGCAACGGCTCGCACCGCCAGTCAGGATGACGCTACTGGGCCTGGGCGTTCGTCGTCAGGTTCCCGCCGGGCAAATTGTGATCCACGAGGGCATACGGGAATCACACCTGGTACTCCTCGAAGAGGGCCTGACAAAGGTGACAGCTTCCCTGCCGGACGGCCGGTCCGCTCTGCTGTCCCTCCGGGTGGGCGGTGATCTCGTCGGCGAGATGTCAGCACTGAACAACGCACCCCGCTCCGCGACCGTCACGACCTGCGGGCCCGCAAGGTACAGCGTGATCCAGCCGGACCGGTTCAAGCAGTTCCTGAAGGAACACCCAGACGCCGCCCTCGAACTCGCCGCGATGGTGTCCGACCGGCTGCGGTGGTCCAATCGACGGCGGATCGACTTCACGTCGTACCCGGTGAAACTGCGTGTTGCCCGAGTGATCGCGGAACTTTGCCGGACCCATGGACGACAAGGGTCCGACGGCATCATCATCGACGTCCGACTAACACAGCCCGACCTGGCGACCATCTGCGGCGCCTCCGAGACCGCGATTCAGAAGGCGCTACGGGAGCTACGGACAGACGGCCTGGTCGACACCGATTACCGCCGGATCACCGTCCGCGATCTGTCGAGCCTACGGAAGCTCGGCAACCTGGAATCTAGCGACGACTGAGGGTCTCCTCCCGCGTCCCGTATGAGGAGACCCGTCGAAGCCGTCAGGCGTCGCACCGGTGACGCCGAGGCGCTCAGCCGCGGAAGTAAACGCCGCGTCCGTACCCCGACCATCTCCTCGGCGGTGAGCGGCCGGTACGGTGCCCGGCCTGGCTGTGTCCGGTCGCGGCGACAGGTCAAACTCCGGCTGCCCGCCATCAGGCCCAGCAGTTCGCCCCCGGCGTACCCGCTCGCTTCGAGGCGTTGGGATGACGGTCGAAGAAGTACGGCAGCCAACGCCGACAGAACGCCCCGAAAGGCCGGACCGCCGGACAGACCCGCCGGCTGAGGCCGGACAGGGACACCGCGTCCCGCCGGTCGGCCTGGTTGAACAGGCCGATGGTGACGTCGAAGACGCCTTGTTGTACGGCTGCCTGGACACCTGCGGCCAGAATGTCTGCATCCACCTCGTCGACGGCGGCGTCCCGCCTCAGCAACTCGCCGGCCACGGCCGGCAACAGGTTGTTGCTGATGACCGTGATCAGTTTCGGATTCGGCGCGAGATCGGCGACGGACGACGAGTAGCCCGAGACGTTGACGAACGCCTCGGTGAAGGGCAGCAGGACCTTCGCCGTGCCCCAGCTCTCGACCAGTTCCTCCGCCGACCGCGACACCTCGGAGACCAGGTACAGGTGGGTGGCGAGGACGGCGTACCGGACCCGCGGATCAGCGGCCAGTAGCTGCGCGATCCGGAACTCCTCAGCGCTGAAACAGAGCCGGGCGAGCATGTACACGCGGGCCAGCTCCCGCGCTTCGGCGGTCGTCAACAACACCTCGGCCGACCCCGCCCCCTGCGCGGGGACGTCCGGCGACGATCGGCGCGAGCGGCGGCCCTCCTCGCCCGCGACGCCGATCGCGTCGTCAAGCGTCGAGAGGATGCGCTCGGCCGGCAGCGGTGCGGCGTCCGGGCCGCCCCGACACCGTCGGGCAAGGTCCGGCCAGTGCGTCGACAGATGGCTCATGACATCCCGGCACGCCTCGGCGTGAGACTGGCCCCGTCGTGACGCGAGCCGCTCGATGCCGCGGAGCAGGTGCGCGGCCGGTGAGCCCGGGGTGGTCTCCTCGTGTAGCCGAGCGACCGCGTCCGGCAGGCTCCGGCCGGCCGTCAGCCCGAAGTAGCCGTCGAGGGTGCCGAGATCGGCAGCGCCGAAGCGCACCGCCACCGCCTTCCCGGCCACGACCCGCTCCCAGTAGTACGCGCTGAGCGCGGCGGGATCCGCCAGCAGCGCGCCGAGATCGCCGGACTCCGGCGAGGGTCGCCCCGGCGGCAACACACGCCGCAGCAGCGTGCGAACGAAATCGTCGTTGCGCGCGGTCACCTCGGCGGAAGCGGCCTGGAACCAGACCTCGGACGCCAGCTTGGCGGTCTGCCTCTCCTCGTTCACGGATTCGAGATAGGTGTCCAGCTTCTCCTTCTCCGGATGTGCCGGGCATCGTTCGCCCAGCGAGGGGGCCGCCAACCGGAGGTACATCCCGAACAGCTCTCCGGTGATCTCGCGGCCCGGAGCGCCCAGGTCGAAAAGGTCGTCGGCCAGCACGGAGCCGAGGGCACCGAACACACACCCGGTGGCCAGGGAGGCGTCGTCGGCGATGTCAGCGGCCGCGACGCACAGATCGACGATGAAGCGTCGCAGGGACAGCGCGGCCGCGTTTCCGTCGGTCGAACCCCAGACCGGGCCGGCGGGCCGGGACGCGACCGCCGTCGGCAGGAGCTGCCGCAGAGCTACCAGCGCGCCGTGCAGCTCATCGGCGAGTTCGCTGACCGGCCGGCGCGCCGCCGCGGACTCCGCGCGCAGGACCGCACCGAGGTCGTGCCGCGTGACGATGTCCCGGATGTGCTCCGGCGTCATCTCCCGGATCACGATCCGCGCCCGCTTGCGCACCTCCTCCCGCAGGTCGGTGTAGAGCGGCATGTTGAGGGCGCCCTGCAGGTCGTACTGCATGCGCAGGACGAGGCGCTGCACGATGGGCGTGTCGTCGTCGAGGGCCGAGGCCAGCGTGGCGCGGCGCAGTCGGTCGAGGGAGACGCCCCCGCTCTGCCGCTCGTACCAGGCACGGAAACCCTCGTCGCGCAGGAGATGCCGGTCCGGGTCGACGACGAGACCGGGCCGGGACGCGGCGGCCGCGAGCGCCGCGACGACCCGCGGCATCTCGTCGGCGAGAAGGTCCAGGAAAGAACGCCCGTCCCCGGTCGCCAACAGGAACCGGTCGAGCGCCGACCCCGGAAGGTCATTGGCGCCGAGGAAGCCGGTGCCCTCGTCGGTCCGGTGGAACGCCGCCATGATCGCGCTGCGTGGCCCGCCGGCGGACGTACGGTACCGGTGATGGACCAGCCGACTCGCGGCGAAGATCGTGTGACACGGCACCGGGATGTCCTCAAGGTGGACGACCCGGGGGAGGCCGTCGTCGAAGAAACGGGCCTGGGCGGCGAGCGCCTCGTCCACCCGGGCCTGCGAGGGGAAGATGCAGCTGTCCTCGTCGCTCCACACGGTGCCGTCGTCGTCCACGTAGCACTGCCGCAGGAGCCGATTCGTGCGGGGCAGGTAGGTGAGCCCCTGCCCCGAGGGCCCTCGACCGGTGCCCGTCGTCCAGGTGACGATGACCTTGAACTCGTCCATGAAGGGGCTGTTGTCGATGTGCAGGGTGTTGTCCCGCGCCACGACGTCGAGTGGCTGCGTGTCCTTGGCCCGCAAGTCGATGATCTTCACGGGCCCGCCGAGGGCGTGCGCGACGAGCGCGACCAGCAGCGGATGGGAGAACGCCTCCCGAAAGTCGGGGTGCTCGACCAGGGAGCCCGCGTCGACGACGTTCAGGTAGTTGTGCAGCGAGCCACGGCTGCCCCTGGTGTCGATCGCCGAGTCGTACACCCGCCGCGCGCTGTCGAAACGCTCGGGTGGGACGAGCCCGGCGAAGCTGAGGGCACCCTCGGCCGCGAGGTTCCCGCTCAGCGTCGTGAAGGTGTTCCGCAGGAGCGGGCCGTCCGCCTCCGCCCGGCAGGCTCTGTCGACCAGCGCTTCGATCTCGCGGCGGAACCTCGTGGCTTCCCGCTCCCGACGAAGTTGCCGATAGGACGCAGGGCTGGCCAGCTCGTCAGCCGGGACGAGCGGCGCGTACCGAGGACTCATATCGCCGGACTCCCGACCACCAATGTCGACTGGGTGAGGTCCGGGTAGTGCTCCAGGCGGGCCAGTGCCCGTTGGACCTCTTCCACGGCGCTCGCGTTTCCGCACTGACCGTACGCCTGCTCGAGCTGGCCCAGGATCGTCCGAACGGAACGGAAGTTGCCGAGGGACTCCTCCACCCGCCAGGCCCGCTCCAACCAGGTGCATCCCTCTTCGACGTCGCCCAACCGCAGGCCGGTCGCGCCGAGCAGACGCAGGGCCAGAGCGCGGCCGTAGTCGTTGCCGCGCTCCTCGCACATGGCGAGGCTGCGCAGGCCGAGCCCCCGGGCCCACGAATGGTGGCCCGTCTCGTTCAGGGCTCGCGCCGCGTCGTACAGACCCCGGGCCTCGCGGACGACGTTGTTGCCGCTCCTCGATTCCCGGGCCGCGCGCAACCCCCAGCGGAGCGCCTCCCGGTGGTCACCCGACCGGAGGCAGAGCTCGGCCATGGCGTGATGTGACGACGCCCGACCCGAATCGTCGCCCGACGCCGCGTCCAGCGCGATGGAGGCGCGCAACTGCTCCTTCGCCGGCTCAAGCTGGCCGATGTCCGCGAGGGCCCGTCCCAGTGCGCGTCGGGACAGCGCCTCCATCGCCGGGTCACCGGCGGCCGCAGCGGCGACAGCCTCCCGCTGGACGGCCAGCGTTCTCGTGACGTCCTGTCGCCAGTAGAGGAACGTGTTGACCGCCCGCGCGAACCGGGTGATGAAGGCGAAGTCGCCGTCGGCCCGGGCCTCCTCGATGAGGTAGGTCATGGACGCGGTGACCGACTCGAACCAGGAGAGGGCCTGCGCCACGGTGAGGCTGACCGATCCGGCGACCGCCAGCAGTTCCTGGTCCACCGGCAGGGAGTCCCGGTGCGGATCGATGGCGCGATCGGCGGCGTAGCTCAACGCCAGGTACACGGTGCGGATGCGGCGCGCGGTCAGCTCCCGCTCGGCGGGGTCCAGCACCTGCCCGAGCGTCTCCGCGAGATAGGCCTTCATCAGGTCGTGGAAGCGGTAACGGCCAGGGCTGATCTCGTCGATCAGGGATGCCAGGCACAGGGCTTGAAGACTGCGGTCACACACCCGCCTGGGCTGGTCGAGGACGAGGCACAGCACCGCGACCGAGCATTCGTTGCTGGGCAGCATGGACGCGACGTAGAGGACCTTCGCCGTCGCCGCGTCGAGGTCGTCCAGTGACCAGGAGATGACGCGTCCGACCTCGATGCCCAGACCGGCGTCGTCGAGGAAGCGGAGTGGGCTCTGCTCCTCCTCGATTCCCCTCGCCGCGTCGTCGATCATCCACGTGGTCTGGATGGCGAGCTTCGCCGAGACGATCGCCAGCGCCAACGGATGCCCCTCCAGAAGCTGCACGATGCGCCGGGCGGCGGCCTGCTCCCGTTCGACGCGGACGAACCCCACACGTTCGGCGATGAGCTCCACCCCCTCGTCGAGGCTCAGCAACGGAAGTTTGATGACCCGGGCGTCGTGACGAACGCTCATCTCGGGGATCGCCCGGCGGCTGGTCACCACCAACACCGACCCGAAGCCCGGCACCAGGTCCCGAACCTGCTCGTAGGAACCGACGTTGTCCACGATGACGAGGCACCGCCGGCCGGCGGTGACGGCGCGGAAGACGCCGCCCCACTCCGCCTCGTCGTCAGGAAGGTCGGACCGGTTGATCCCCAGCGTGGCCAGGAAGCTACGCAGGGCGTCCCGGGCCTCGATGCGCGGTGTGCCGGAGTACGCACGCATGTCGACGAAGAACTGCCCGTCGGGATATTCGGCGATGCGCGAGTTGGCCCAGGCGACCGCGAGGGTGGTCTTTCCCGAGCCGGCCAACCCCCAGAGCATGCAGCAGCGCGAGCCCGGCGTCGTCGTCGCCTCGTCCATCTCGTGCAGCAGGTGGTGCCTGCCGACGATCCGACCGATTCCACCCGGGAGCATGTGCGGTGGCTCGGGCACGCGCGCGGCTGTGCGCGGCTGTTCGACGTAGATCGCGCCGGAGGTGCCCACCTGGAGGACCTGGTGCGCCAACAGGCCCTCGGCCACGTTGTGCGACGAGCTTCCGGAGGCGGGCTCCATGTCGGTCACCTTCCGGCTACATCGTGATGTCGCCGACGCGCTGGGCCTGCACCAGCTTGCCCACGTTGCTGGAGGCCACCACGTTCGTGCTGCCAGCCGGCGTCGCCCCCTGCCGGAGCTCCCGCAGAAACTCCGGATCCTCGGCCGCGAGACGGGCCAGAAGCGCACGAAGCTGAGCCACGTCGTCCGCCGAGGCGTCGCCCCGCGTGACCCGGTCCAGGGATTCGAGCATCCCCGCCGGCTCGTCCCCGCGGACGAACCGCCGCCGGATCATGTCGACGAGAGCCGCCCCGGACCCCTCGGCGATTTTGACGAGCGCCCCGGCGACAATTGCCTCGATCATGCGCTGCTCCTTGACCTGAAGGCCCGCGACAGGCATCGGCGCTCACCCCTTCGCCAGGCAAGGCTACCGATTCGTGTCGACCTCGGAAAGGCTCGTGAGACGGTCGGCAACGTCGACGCCGGGCCCCCGGCCGGCCACCTGAACGCCGTCTCGCATCGACGTCGACACATGCCATCGGCGACGGATGCCTGGTGCCCAGCCACCGCGACCTGCCAGGCGACGCCGTCGGCGACGGCGAAGGCCGCCGCGGCCTGTCGGAAGCCCGACACGGCGGAGCCAGCGGCGACACGACGACGGCCCCGCTACCCGCTGCCGGGTACCGGGGCCGTCGTGAATCGCGTCAGGCGCCGCGAAGGGTGGCGCCGAGGCGCTCCGCCGCGACGGCGACCGCCGCGTCCCGTGCCGCGACCGCCTCCTCGACGGTGAGCGTCCGGTCCGGTGCCCGGAAGGTCAGCTTGTACGCCAGCGACCGTCGGCCGGCACCGAGCTGCGCGCCGGAGTACACGTCGAACAGCCGCACGTCCTCCAGCAGCTCACCGGCGCCCGCCTCCAGCGCCCGGCGCACCTGCTCCGCCGGCACCGACTCGTCCACCACCAGAGCCACGTCGATCAACGCCGGTGGGAAGCCGGACACCGTCGGCGCCGGCGTCACCGGGGTCGGCGGCAGCGCGTCGAGGTTCAGCTCCATCGCGCTGGTGCGGCGGGGCAGCTCCAGCGCCGCCACCACCACCGGGTGCAACTCCCCGGCGTGTCCGACGACCGAGCCGTCGACCCGCAGCTCGGCGCAGCGACCCGGGTGCCACGGGGCGTACTCGGCGGCACGCACCTCGACCCGCTCGTCGGGGATCCCGGCGGCGGCCAGCACGTCACGGGCCGCCTCGATCGCGTCCGCCCAGCCGGCCGGTCGACCCGCACCCCACCAGCCGGCCGGGTCCAGGTCACCGGAGAGCACCACCGCGACGTGCACCGGTTGCGCCGGCACCACCGCGTCGGCGGCTGCGAACTCCTCGTCGGTGGGGCGACGGTCCACGCCCATCGCCGGCGGGCTGCCGGCGCCGACGCGCGGGTGGAAGACCGCACCGATCTCGTAGAGGGCGAGGTCGCGGTGACCCCGCCCGAGGTTGCGCTTGAGGATGCCGAGCAGCGGGCCGAGCAGCGTGGTGCGCAGCAGCGGCTCCTCCTCGGACAGCGGGTTGGCCAGCCGCACCGCGGGCCGACGCGGGTCGTCGGCCGGCAGGCCGAGCTGGTCGGCCAGCTCCGGCGACACGAACGGGTGCGCGAGCACCTCCACGTACCCCCGCTCGGCCAGCGACCCGGCGACCGCCCGTCGGCGACGCTGCCGCGGGGTCAGACCGCGCCCCGGGGGCGCGGTCGGCAGCACCGACGGCACCCGGTCGTACCCGTCGAGGCGGACCACCTCCTCGACCAGGTCGGCCGGATCGGTCAGGTCGGGCCGCCAGGTCGGCGGGGTGACGCTCAGCACCGCCCCGACGCCGCTGGCCACGCCGACCGCGCCCGGGTCCTCGGACAACCGGTCCGCGCCCTGCGCGACAGTGCAGCCCACCTGCTCCAGCAGGGCGACCACCCGCGCCGGCGGGTACTCGACACCGACCCGCCGGGTCGGCAGGTCCGCCGGAAGACTGATCGGGGTACGCGGCCGGACGTGGTCGATGTCCAGGATCTCCACGCTCGGGGTGCCACCGCCATGCTCGGTGAGCAGCCGCACGGCACGCTCCAGCGCGACCAGCGGCACGGCCGGGTCGACGCCCCGCTCCCAGCGCTTCGCGGCCTCGCTGAACAGCTTGTGCCGACGGGCGGTGCGCCCGACCATCGCCGGGTCCCAGTGCGCCGCCTCGAAGAGCACCGTGGTGGTGACCCCGGTGACGACCTCGCTGGTCTCACCGCCCATCACGGCGGCGAGGGAGATCGGCCCGGTGTCATCGCAGATGACCATGTCGTCGGCGGTGAGCACCCGGCTGACCCCGTCCAAGGTGGTCAGCTTCTCCCCCGCCTCGGCGCGACGGACCACCAGCGGCCCGGCGATCCGGTCGGCGTCGAAGGCGTGCATCGGCTGGCCCAGCTCCAACATCACGTAGTTGGTGATGTCGACCGGCAGCGAGATGCTGCGGATGCCGGCCGTGACGAGCCGCTGGGCCATCCACGACGGCGTGGGCGCGCCCGGGTCGACGCCCCGCACCAGGCGGGCGGTGAACCGGTCGCAGCCGACCGTGTCGCGCACCTCCACCGGGTACGCCGGCGCCTCGGTGCCCGCCGGGGCGGGCACCAGGGCGGGATCACGCAGCGGCACGTCGAACGCGTGCGACAGCTCCCGGGCCAGGCCACGCAGGCTCAGCGCGTACCCCCGATCCGGGGTGATCTCCAGCTCGAACACGACGTCGTCGAGGCCGACGACGGGCCTCGCGTCGTCGCCCGGCTTGGCCGCGCCGTCCGGCGGCAGCACGATGATGCCCGAGTGGTCGTCGCCCAGGCCCAGCTCCTTGGCGGAGCAGATCATGCCGGCCGAGTTGTGCCCGTACGTCTTACGGGCGCCGATCGCGAACCCGCCGGGCAGCACACCACCGGGCAGGATCACCACCACCCGGTCACCGACGGCGAAGTTACGCGCCCCGCAGACGATCTCCTGCGGCTCGCCGGTGCCGTTGGCGGCACCCACGTCCACCCGGCAGAACCGGATCGGCTTCTTGAAGCCGGTCAGCTCCTCGATCTCGCGCACCTCGCCGACGACGAGCTGCCCGGTGACGCTCTCGCGCAGGTCCACCACGGACTCGACCTCGATACCGAGGTCGACCAGGGCCTGCTCCAGGTCACCGGTGGGCAGGTCGGCGGGGAGGTCGACGTACTCCCGCAGCCAACTGACAGAAACTCGCATGACTTCAGACCACCGTTCCCGTGTCTCGTACCCGCATCGCCTACGCCCCGGTCCCGAGCGCGCGGCTGAACCGCACGTCGCCCTCGAAGAGATGGCGGATGTCGCTGACCCCGTGCCGGACCATCAGGGTCCGGTCGATGCCCATGCCGAAGGCGAATCCGGAGTAGACCTCCGGGTCGACGCCGCAGGCGCGCAGCACCCGCGGGTTGACCATGCCGCAGCCACCCCACTCCACCCACTGCGGGCCGTCACGGTGCTCCGGGAACCACACGTCGAACTCCGCCGACGGCTCCGTGAACGGGAAGTAGTGCGGCCGCCACCGGGTCTTCGCCTCCGGGCCGAACATCGCCCGGGCGAAGTGGTCCAGCGTGCCCCGCAGGTGGGCCATCGTGATGCCCTTGTCGACCACCAGGCCCTCGGCCTGGTGGAACACCGGGCTGTGGGTGGCGTCGATCTCGTCCGTGCGGTAGACGCGACCCGGCACGATCACGTAGATCGGCGGCTTGCGGCTGAGCATCGTGCGGGTCTGCACCGTCGAGGTGTGCGTACGCAGCACCAGGCCGGAGCCCGCGGAGCCATCAGGGGATGCGATGTGGAACGTGTCCATCAACCCGCGCGCCGGGTGGTCCGCGGGGATGTTCAACGCGTCGAAGTTGACCCACTCCAGGTCGACCTCGGGCCCCTCGGCCACCTCGTAGCCCATCCCGACGAAGAGGTCGCTGATCGACTCCATCAGGGTGCTCAACGGGTGCCGGGCGCCACGCGGACGCCTGTCGTAGGGCACTGTGACGTCCACCCGTTCCTCGACCAGCACCCGCTCGGCCTGCTCGCGCTCCAACACCTCGGCGCGGTCGGCGTAGGCGGTCTCGATCGCCCGGCGGGCCTCGTTCACCCGCTTGCCCGCGTCCGACTTCGCGGCCGGCGGCAACGCGCCGATCTCCCGGCGCGCGAGGGAGACCGGGGACCGGTCACCGAGGTGCACCGGGCGCAGCGCGGTGAGCGCGTCCGGGTCGGCCGCCGCCGTGAACGCCTTCGTGGCGTCCGCGACAGCCTCATCCAGGGCGGCGGGGTCGAGCAGGGCGACCTGCTTCGGGTCGTACGGATCGTTGCGGTAGCTCATGGCGTACGGGCACTCCCTCACGGCGGCGCCTGCCCTCGTCGGGGCGGCGAAGCGAGTCTACGGACGCGCGGCTGCGCCGCAGCCCGCCGGTAGGAGTTGCGCAGGGAGCAGGTCAGGCCCGCCGCCCGCCGACACCGGCGGGCTGGCTAAACGAACGCCGTGTCGCGTTCATGGACGGACGCTCTCCCCTGCTGTCAGCGCGCCGCAGGCGTTCACCCTCAGCGCTGTGCTCTGGCTGAAGCGTACAGGCAGACCGCTGCGGCGGCAGCCAGGTTGAGGCTCTCCGCGCGCCCGTACAGCGGCACCCGCACCGTGGTGTCGGCGGCGGTGGTCAACTCCTCGGGCAGCCCGTGCGCCTCAGACCCGAACAGCCAGGCGGTGGGCCCGACGAGCCGACCGTAGTCGGTCAGGTCGTCCAGGTCGTTGTCGCCGTACCCGGTGGTGGCGAAGATCGACAGCCCGGCGGCGCGCAGCGCGCCGACCACCGCGACCGGATCGGGGGCGCGCACCACGTCGACGTGGAAGAGGCTGCCGGCCGAGGCCCGCACACACTTGCCGTTGTACGGGTCGACGGCGTCCCCGGCGAAGATCACCGCACCCGCTCCGGCCGCGTCGGCGGTGCGCAGCACCGTGCCGGCGTTGCCCGGATCACGGATCTCGGCGAGCACCGCCACCAGCCGGGGCGCACCCGCGAGGGCCTGTTCCAGTGAGACGTCCAGGTGCCGGCAGACGGCCACCAGCCCCTGTGGGGCGACGGTCTCGGTCAGCGCCGCGAGGGCGTCGTCGGTCACCTCGGAGACCGGCACGTCGGCGCGGGCCGCCGTGGCGGCCAACTCCGGGTACCGGTCGAGCGCGGTGGTCGTACCGAACAGTTCGGTGACCACCTCCGGCCGCGCGAGGGCCTCGCGGACCGCCTGCGGGCCCTCGGCCAGGAAACGGCCGGTGGCGTCGCGGTCGCGGCGGCGTTGAAGGCGGCGGGCGGCGACAACCCTTGGGGTACGCGGGGTGAAAGCCATGGTGTGCGCTCCTCCGGCACGATTGAGGCGCCCCCCGAACGGCGGTGCCGACACGGGAGACGCCTCGCTCTGGTGCGTGGGGATCAGGCGGCCTGAGCCGCCGCGCCGCCGGTGCCCTCGGCCGTGACCGCAGCCCGGGCCAGCTCGACGATCGCCGCGAACGAGGCGGCGTCGTTGACAGCCATGTCGGCCAGGATCTTGCGGTCGACCTCGATGCCGGCCAGACGCAGGCCCTGGATCAGACGGTTGTAGGTCATCCCGTTGGCCCGGGCGCCCGCGTTGATCCGCTGAATCCACAGCTGCCGGAAGTCGCCCTTGCGGTCGCGACGGTCCCGGTAGGCGTACTGCATCGAGTGCAGCACCTGCTCCTTGGCCTTGCGGTACAGGCGGGAGCGCTGACCGCGGTAACCACTCGCGGACTCCAGCAGGGTACGACGCTTCTTCTGGGCGTTTACAGCCCGCTTGACGCGTGCCATCTCAACTCCTAATTACGTAAGGTGGCGCGCGTCAGCGGCCGAGCAGCTTCTTGATGCGCTTGACGTCGGCCTTGGCCAGCACGACCGTGCCGGTCAGCCGGCGGGTCTGGGTGGAGGGCTTCTTCTCCAGGTTGTGGCGAAGGCCGGCCTGCTGGGCAACGATCTTGCCCTTGCCGGTCACCTTGACCCGCTTACCCATACCCGTGTGGCTCTTCATCTTCGGCATGTGGAACGTCTTCTCCCCTGTTACTCGCCGCTGGTGTCGGCGGCGAGGCCGGTGTCACCGGCTGCTGCGGTCTCGCTGACCGCCGCGGTCCCATCGGCTTCCGGAGTGGCGGACTCGTCCGCTGCCCGGTCCCGAGGTCCGCCGCGAGACGCCGTAGCGGCGACCGCGGAGGCCTTGACGGCCCGATGCGGGGCGAGAACCATGATCATGTTTCGGCCGTCCTGCTTCGGAGCGGCCTCGACGTATCCCAGTTCCGTGATCTCGGATTCGAGCCGGCGCAGGAGCCGGTAACCCAGCTCCGGGCGGCTCTGCTCGCGACCGCGGAACATGATCGTCACCTTGACCTTGTCGCCCGCCTTGAGGAACCGCACCACGTGACCCTTCTTGGTCTCGTAGTCGTGCGGGTCGATCTTCGGCCGAAGCTTCATTTCCTTGATGACGGTCTGCTGCTGATTACGCCGCGCTTCGCGCGCCTTGAGTGCGCTCTCGTACTTGAACTTGCCGAAGTCCATGAGCTTGCACACCGGCGGGCGCGCCATCGGCGCAACCTCGACCAGGTCCAGATCGACGTCCGCGGCCAGCTGAAGAGCGCGCTCCAGCGGGACGATGCCCACCTGCTCACCCTCTGGGCCGACCAGTCGGACCTCACGTGCCCGGATCTGCTCGTTCACGCGTGGTTCGACGCTGATGGGGCCTCCTCGAGTCGTTTCTGCTCTGTCGCCGACCCCTGCGGCTCCCGGGAGGGAACCGACCCGAAAAGCAGAAGGCCCCGGCGCATGCCAGGGCCCGCTCGACCGGTCAGCACGATCACAAGGATCGCGCATCCGGCACCCGGGACATGCCCGGAACCGGTGACCGGACCCGGCCACCGTAGCGGCGACTCGGGTGGGAGCAGGCGCTCCACTTTCAAGGCTGCCTGCTCGCACGCGGAGACAGCCTGGTCGACTCGACAACACTACACCGGTGCCCCGGCGACCCCCAAACCGGGCACGACCTGCGGCCAGACACGACCGTGGCCCACCATTGCGCCGCGCCGCCGCTGGCGCGCTTGACGCCGCCCCGTCCCCGCCCTGGGCCGCCCTTGGCGCGCCTGGACCGCCCTGACGCGCCTGAGCCGCCCTGACGCGCCTGAGCCGCCCTGGCGCGCCTGGCGCCGCTTCAAGATCCGAGTAGTTTCCCTGAAACTGCTGCCTCAGGGTGCCGGGAGGCAGCAGTTTCAGGGAAGTTGTCCAGATCTTGGCGAGGGTGCGCGGCAGGCCTGGCCGCTGGGCGGCGACGCGAGGTCGACGACGGGCGGTTCCAGCCGGGAACCGACAGAGGGGCGGTTGGGCCGCGAACCGGCATGGACCGTTAGGCGCCAACCGCAGTGGGCGGTTAGGCCGCCAACCGCAGTGGGCGGTGTCGCCGGGGTGTCAACGGCCGACGGCGCGTTCGGCGAGGCGGACCTGGTGGGCCTCGTGCAGCCGGCGCAGCGCGCGGACCCCGTCGACGGCCAGCTCCTTGTCGGCGGCCTGCAGCGCGACCATCGGCAGCAGGTCGTCGTCGTGCAGCTCCAGGCTGGCCCACGGCGCGCCCCGGTCGAAGCGGACGCCCCGGACGACCTCCCAGGGCAGCTCGTAGGAGCTGATGACGTTACGGACCCGAATGCTCCGGGCGTCGGCCTCCACCCGGGGACGGGTGAACAGCAGGAAGCCCAGCGCACCGAAGATGCCCAGGCCGATCATGGCGATCTGGTCGCCGCGCTGGAAGCTGCCGTAACCATCGCCGGTCGGGCCACTCAACGACGTGGCGACCAGACCGAACACCACCACCAGAGCGGCCGCAGCCGACCAGCAGACCACCCGAATGCGGCGGGGCTTCAGGCGGACCAGTTCGGTTTCACTCACCCCATCAGTCTGCCATCCGCGCTCGGTCATCGAACGCACCACCCGCCGAGCCACCACCCCGAGCCCACCCGCGGCCAGCAAACAAGGCGGCCAGCAAACAAGATCGTGCTAGATCCAGGATCCAGTGGCCTCCGTCGAGATCGAGGCCACTACTTCGATGATCGAGCATGATCTTCCGCTTCCAGCAGCCCAGGGCACCCGGCGCCGCGTCGATCATGGAGTTGTGGTGACGTAAACAGCGAAGGCGGCTGAAACGGCCACCATAACTCCATGATCGACGCCGGCGGGGCGAGCGGGGTGGCGGGGGCGCGGGGGGGGGTGTCCCTATGGGTTTCGTCAAGCGGAGATCGGCGTGGCTGGGCGTGGTTGGTAGGCGATCTTGTCGCGGAGCATGGCGTAGAGGACGTCGCAGCGGCGTCGGGCGAGGCAGATGAGTGCGGCGTTGTGGCGTTTGCCTTCGGCTCTTTTCG